>NCCT01000075.1 GCA_002279795.1 Hydrogenophilales bacterium 12-61-10 | reverse complement strand
GTTTCGGGGATGTCGGGGTGCGTTTTCTTTGGTTACTTTCTTTGTCGCATTGACAAAGAAAGTGACTAGCCGCCGGGCTACCCCCGGCCAACGAACCTCCATCAAACAACGACTTCAAATCCCCCTCAATCCCCCTTTTCCAAAGGAGGAAGCTATCAGCGGATCAGAGGGGAGTTCCGAATTCGGGTGCTGGGGAAGGCGCAGCGAGATGGTGTTGGTCGTGGGTTTCAGGTTGGGTAGGACGCCGCGCTCAATCTCTTGCAGATAACTGTCTACACCGCCTCCAGCGTCGCCAGATCCCAGCGCGGCCTGACCGCAAAAGTCAGCTCCGGCGCGGCATGCGCCATCCGTTGTGCGCCGGCAAACGCGATCATCGCGCCGTTGTCGGTGCAGAACTCCATGCGCGGATAAAACACCGCAATGCCGCGTGCCGCGGCTTCGCGGGTGAGCCGCTCGCGCAGCTGCGCATTGGCGCCGACGCCGCCCGCCACCACCAGCCGCCGGGCGCCGCTGTGCTTGCAGGCGGCGAGGCTTTTGGTCACCAGAACGTCCACCGCGGCGTCCTGAAACGCCGCCGCGATGTCGGGCGCGGCAGTAACACCGGCTTTTTTCACCAGCGTCAGCACGGCGGTTTTCAGGCCGGAAAAGCTGAAATCGAAATCGCCGGAATGCAGCATCGGCCGCGGCAGGGTAAAGCGGCTGGCGTCGCCGCTGGCGGCCAGCTTCGACAGGGCGGGGCCGCCGGGGTAGCCCAGGCCGAGCAGCTGCGCGGTCTTGTCGAAGGCCTCGCCCGCCGCGTCGTCCAGCGTTTCGCCGAGCAGGGTGTAGCGGCCGATGCCTTCCACCAGCATCAACTGGGTATGGCCGCCCGACACCAGCAGCGCGACGAAGGGGAATTCGGGCGGCGTGTCGGAAATCAGCGGCGACAGCAGGTGGCCTTCGAGGTGATGCACGCCGACCGCCGGAATGTCCAGCGCATAGGCCAGCGCGCGCGCCATGCCGGCGCCCACCAGCAGCGCGCCGGCCAGGCCCGGCCCCTGGGTGTAGGCGATGCCGTCGAGGTCGGCCAGGCTGCAGCCGCTCTCGGCCAGAATCTGCCGCGTCAGCGGCAAGACGCGCCGGATATGGTCGCGCGAGGCCAGTTCCGGCACCACACCGCCGTAGTCGTTGTGCATGGCGATCTGCGAATACAGGGCGTGCGCCAGCAGGCCGCGCGTACTGTCGTACAGCGCGACACCGGTTTCGTCACAGGAAGATTCAACACCCAGCACCAGCATGGTTACGACGCTCGCAAAAAACAGCCCGCATGATAGCGCGGGCGTCGTGCGCGGTGGAGTCGTGCCCGCGCGGGAATCGGGGCGTGACAGGATTCGCCGGACACGGAATTTCCATACCGGCAACAGGGCGGGTTTGGGTAAAATCCGGCTGCGGTCCAGTAATTGCAGATCACGCTTTTCGCTGTGCTGCATCCAACCCGGGCTGTACCCAATCAAAGGAAGTCTCATGCCGCACGAAACCCCGCCCCTATCAACCGACCATCAGTGCGACGTGCTGGTCATCGGCGGCGGGCCCGCCGGCTCCACCGCTGCCACGCGGCTGGCCGAAATGGGCCACCGCGTCACCCTGCTGGAAAAAGCCCACCACCCGCGCTTCCATATCGGCGAATCGCTGCTGCCAGCGAACATGCCGCTGCTCGACCAGCTGGGCGTGCGTACCGAAGTGGAAGCCATCGGCATGCAGAAATGGGGGGCGGAATTCATTTCGCCCTGGCACGATCACCGGCAAACCTTCGAGTTCGCCGACGCATGGGACAAGAGCATGCCGAGCGCCTTCCAGGTGCGCCGCTCCGAGTTCGATGAAATCCTGATCCGCAATGCCGGTCGCAAAGGCGCCGAGGTCATCGAGGGCTGCCGCGTGCGCGACGTGGAATTCCTGCCGGACGGCGCCGGTGCCATCGTTCATGCCGAACACGACGACGGCCGCAGCGCAACCTGGCGCTGCCGCTTTCTGGTCGACGCCTCGGGCCGCGACACGTTTCTCGGCAATCGCCTGAAAGCCAAGCAGCGCAACGCCAAGCACAACAGCTCGGCGCTGTATGGCCATTTCACCGGCGCGCAGCGCAACTGCGGCAAGCAGGAAGGCCACATCAGCATTTTCTGGTTCGAGCATGGCTGGCTCTGGTTCATCCCGCTGGCCGACGGCACCACCAGCATCGGCGTGGTGACCTGGCCGCACCACCTGAAAACACGCAAAAACTCGGTCAAGGAATTCTTCCTCGAACAGATCGCGCTGTGCCCGGCCATGGCGCTGCGGTTGAAAGACGCCGAGCTGGTGTCCGACGTGGAGGCCACCGGCAATTTCTCCTATAGCTGCAACCACAGCCACGGCGACAATTACCTGCTGCTGGGCGACGCTTATGCCTTTGTCGACCCGGTGTTTTCCTCCGGCGTGATGCTGGCGATGAAAAGCGAGTTCGAAGGCGCCGATGCGATCGATACCTGCCTGCGTCAGCCGGAAAAATCGGCTGCCGCGCTCAAGCGTTTCGACAAGGTGATGAAGCACGGGCCGAAGGAGTTTTCCTGGTTCATCTACCGCGTCACCAATCCCACCATGCGCAACCTGTTCATGGGGCCGAGCAACATGTTCCGCGTGCAGGAAGCGCTGCTGTCGGTGCTGGCGGGCGACATTTACGGCAAGACGCCGATCTGGGGCTCGCTGCGGGTGCTGAAGCTGATCTATTACATCGCCTCGCTCGCCAACCTCAAGCGCACGCTGCTGGCGTGGAAGCGCCGCAAGTTCAACATCCGCTACGTGGAAGAAACGGAGGGCGCAGCTTGAGCGGTGCGGACGCCCTGCTCGGGCTGACATTCCGACCCGCGTCCGGATTGCCCCAGGCAGACAGCGTGCTCGGCGGCGCCTGTTTTTCGCATCCCGCCGCCGCGCAGCCCGAAGCGTGCGAGGTGCCGCTGATCGCGGTGGACATGGCCCTGCCGGCTGGCGAAGCCCCGGTCTGCGAAATCTGGCACAGCCCGACGCCGCTGCAGTCCGGCCAGCAGGGTGCGATCCGCTACCGTGAAAACGACCTGCTGCTGTTCGGCTCGCTGAGCCTGGAAGAAACCAGCAACGACGCGCGCCCCCCGCTGCAGGCCACGGCCGACGCCGCTTACCGGGCGATCTTCGCCTTGCTCGAGGCGCGCGGTTTTGGCGCCTTGCTGCGGGTGTGGAACTACTTTCCGGCGATCAATCAGGAAAGCCACGGCATCGAGCGCTACCGCCAGTTCAACATCGGCCGCCAGGCGGCTTTCCGCGCCCACGGCCATGCGGTGACCGGCAACGTACCGGCCGCCTGCGCGCTGGGCTCCGCCGGCGGTGGCCTTAACATCGGCTTCCTCGCGACGCGCGCCGAGGTGACTGGAATCGAAAACCCGCGCCAGTTGAGCGCCTACCACTACCCCAGCCAATACGGCCCGAAGAGCCCGACCTTTTCGCGCGCCAGCCTCGTCAAACTGGGCGACCGCGACATGCTGTTCATCTCCGGCACCGCCAGCATCGTGGGTCACCAAACCCTGCATCACGGCGACGCCGCGGCGCAAACGCGCGAGTGCCTGGCCAATATCGCGGCCATCGCGGCCGAGGCCAATCGCCTGGCACCGGCGGCGAACTTCCATCTCGACCAACTGGCCTACAAGCTCTATGTCCGCCACCCGACGGACCTTGCTGCTGTGCGCGCGGTCATGGCGAGCGCGCTCAACGCCCCGGTGGCGGCCATTTATCTGCAGGCCGATGTTTGCCGTGCCGACCTGCTGGTCGAGATCGAGGCCTCGGGCGGACACGCCATCGACGTCGAGGCGGTGGCATGAGCGCCCAGCTGGTCACACCGCCCGCCACGCTGACCGGCTGGCTGCACGGGCTGTACGAGTCCTGCGCGCTGTGGTTCGGGCTGATCCTGCTCGGCCTGCTGTCGCTGGGCTGGTCGTCTCTATCCGTTGCGCTGTACTACCTGTTGCCCAGGCGCTGGGCGGTTCCGCTCGGGCGCTGGGGCATCACCACCGGGTTTCGCTTCTACCTCTGGGCACTGAGCCGGATCGGCGCCTGCCGCTTCGATTTCAGTGCGCTCGATGCGCTGCGCGACCAGGGACCACTGATCGTCGCCCCCAACCACCCCAGCATGCTCGACGCGGTGATGGTGATTTCGCGCCTGCCCAATCTGGCCTGCATCATGAAATCCAGTATCGTCGACAACGTCTTTCTCGGCGCCGGCGCCCGCATGGCCGGTTACATCCGCAACGACGCCCAGCTCTCGATGATCAAGCAGGCCGTGGCCGAACTCAAAAGCGGCAGCCAGTTGCTGTTGTTTCCCGAAGGCACCCGCACCACGCGCTGGCCGGTCAATGCCTGCAAGGGCACCACGGCGCTGATCGCCCGGCAAGCCAATGTGCCGATCCAGACGGTTTTCATCGAAACCAACTCGGCCTATTTGAGCAAAGGCTGGCCCTTGTTCAAGCGCCCCGCCATGCCGGTCATCTACCATTTCCGCCTCGGCCGCCGCTTCGACCCGCCCAAACCGGATGACGTCTGATTCCCCCTTGTCCACCAGCCATCTGGTGTTGATCCCCAGCTACAACCCGGGCGCCCAAGTCTACGCCACGGTGCGTGCCGCGCGCGCGCAGTGGGCGCCGGTGTGGGTGGTGGTGGACGGCAGCAGCGACGGCACCGCCGCCGGGCTGCAGGACATGGCGGCCAGCGACCCCGGCCTGCGGGTGTGGGTGCTGCCGGCAAACGGCGGCAAGGGCGCCGCGGTTTTGCACGGCCTCGATCACGCCGCCGCAGCGGGCTACACCCATGCGCTGACGATGGATTCCGACGGCCAGCATCCGGCTGACCTCATCCCGACTTTCATGGCCACGTCGCGTCAGCAGCCCGATGCGATGATCCTCGGCAAGCCGGTGTTCGCCGCCGACGCGCCCGCGCTGCGGGTGCAGGGGCGCAAGATTTCAAACGGCTGGGCCAACCTGGAAACCCTGTGGGCGGGCATCGGCGATTCGCTGTACGGCTTTCGCGTCTACCCGATCGAACCGCTGCGCCAGGTGATGCGCGGCCAGCGCTGGATGCGCCGCTTCGACTTCGATCCCGAGGCCGTGGTGCGCCTGTGCTGGCGCGGCGTGCGCCCGGTCAACCTCGACGCGCCGGTGAAATACCTGGCTGCCTGCGAAGGCGGCGTCTCCCATTTCAACTACCTGCGCGACAACACCCTGCTCACCTGGATGCATCTGCGGCTGGTGCTGGGGTTTATCGTGCGCCTGCCGCTGCTTTTACTCAGGCGACTCCGCCCGGCCCGAACCTGACACAATGACCGCCTTCTCACGCCAGCCATCTCATTTCATGCCTTTCATTGCCCCCTTCCCCGGCTTCGCGCGACACGCTGCGGCAGCGTCCATCCTTGCCGGCTGCCTGCTGGCCGCGCCCACCAGCGGGCTCGCGCAAAGCCATCCGTCCGACCATTGGGAAGTCGCCGTCGAGATGGGCTATCTGGAAAAAATCCGCGACAATTCGCCGCTGGATTACGTCATCGTGCCGCTGCAGGTTGCGTGGCGCTCGCCCGCGATGTTCGACCTGTGGACGGGCGAAAGCGGCGCGCGGCTCACCGTACGCAACCGCATCGCGGTCATTCTGGAAACCTATGTCGAAGGCGCCGAAGACTACTACTTCGCGTTTGCCGGCGCGCCCAGCCTGGAGCTCTGGAACGCGGCACAGCAGTCCGCCCTGTTCCTCGAAGTGGGCGGCGGCGCCGGCATCACCAATTCGAACGATACGCCCGGCGGCCAGGGGCAGGACTTCACTTTCAACTGGTTCAGCCAGTTGGGCGTGCGCCACCAGTTGAGCAAGAACCAGGCGGTCACTGCTGCCGGCTATTTCACCCACCATTCCAATCTGGGCATGACCGACCCCAACCCGGGCATCGACGTGCTGGGCATCAACCTCGGGCTGGTCTGGCAGTTTGAGTAAGCCCGCACCTGCGCAAACACGCGGCGCGTCCTGCTGAACTCCTCGTCAGGCCGCCTCCAGGCTCACGCCTCCTTCCCTATTCGACACCGCCATGAAAACCCCGCCCGTTATCCAGCCGATCCATGCCCCGCATCCGCCGCTCACCGCGTATTACGCCGACGAGAACGCACGACGGGGTTACGTAGGCAAGCTGTTCGACAACACCGCCGCCGATTACGACCGCATCGACCGCCTGCTCGCGCTCGGCAGCGGCCCCTGGTACCGCAATCAGGCCCTGCAGCGGGCGGGGCTGATAGCCGGAATGCGCGTCGTCGATGTCGGCATCGGCACCGGACTGGTCGCGCGCGAGGCGGTGAAGCTGGTCGGCGATCCCGCCCTGGTGATCGGCGTCGACCCCAGCGTCGGCATGATGGCGGAAGCCCATTTGCCCGGCGTCCAGCTCGTCGAAGGCCGCGCTGAAGCCATCCCCTTTCCCGATGCCAGCTTCGACTTTCTCAGCATGGGCTATGCGCTGCGCCACATCGGCGATCTCTCCGCCGCCTTCAGCGAATTCCACCGCGTGCTCAAACCCGGCGGCCGTCTTTGCCTGCTAGAAATCACCAAGCCCGAACGCGCCTGGAGCCAGGCGCTGCTCAAAGGCTACATGCGCGGCGTGGTGCCGGTGCTGGCGCGATTGATCGGCTGCAGCGCCGAATCGGCCAAACTGTGGCGCTATTACTGGGACACCATCGAAGCCTGCGTGCCACCGAGCGGGGTGATCGACACGCTGACCGAAGCGGGATTTAGCGGCGCAAAACGGCATATCGAAACCGGCGCGCTGTCGATTTTGGCGGAGTATCAGGCGGTGAAGCCGGGGTGAGTTGGCGGGTGTGATGGGGGGCGGCTGGAGAGGCTGCTGGGCGAGGGGCCGCTGGCCGGGGGTAGCCCGGCGGCTAGTCACTTTTCTTGTCTCGCCAAGAAAAGCAACCAAAAAGAAGGCGACCGACATCCTCGAAACCCCAAAAACTGAGCCTGCGAGGTGGGCAGCAAAGAACTTACCCCGCTTGTGTAATGCTGTTTAATGAGCGGGGCTCAAACACCTTTGCCGCTAATCCACCCGACAGACTCAATTTCCAGCGAGACTGAGAGGGGAGGAAGGTCAAAACCGGTCAGTAGCGAGCGTACAGCTTGATGGCTGATTTTGTGCACCGCACCGAACAGGGTCGGCCCACAGAAGCCGCTTAGATTCAAAGTAGTGTCAGATTCCCTGCGCCAAGCACTCTAGCAACTCACGGTCGGAGAGGAGGCTGTTAACAGCATCTGATAGCGCAGTATTGATATATCGCTCATTTGCCTCTTTGCCCTGAACGACTTGAATGCTTTCCACAAACTCACCGTGATAAAGCTTCTCGTAGGGACGCAAACCGTTACGAATACAAATTGCTTTCAGCCCGGCATCCACCCGCAGCGTCCCCGCCCAAAATCCCTGAATGATGACGTAATCAAGATTTCTGATTTCAACCCGGATGCCCGTATTGTTTCCAAGTTGTGCGGCACCGGGCTTGAAACCCTTTTTTTCCAGTCCATCCGCAAGCGCACGTTGAACGGCTGCGACCAAATCACCCTCAACCGAAATATCCGCCCCAATTCCTCGCGCCCCTACAGTGCCGAGCGTTTTCTTTGGGCGTTCATCGACAACGTTTAACGAAGTTTCACGACCATTTCCAATGTTTGAAGCAGCAACATTTACATTTGGTGCAATAGAAACTGCTTGTGGCGTGAACGCACAGCCGCTGAGCGACAGCAGCACGAGTAGAGCAAGTGAAATACGATTCATATTGATTTTTTTCCTGAGGTTTTTATTAAGCCAGATCGGCGATGGGTCTAAAGTCGAACGAGCGACAGCAAAACCCTCGCCAGACGCATCGCCAAGGGGAGAACCCCCCACTCAGTCGGCAGCACACCCCTGAGGATCAGCCGTAATGCGAATCAGCTGGTTGCCGCCACCGCCAAAAACGTTGCCGCCGGTGTACGTCAAACAGCCTTCGCCCGTATAGGTGGCCTGCATCCGCTGCGCATCGTCGCCGAAATAAAATGGGATCCAGCGCTTGCCGGTTTCATGGCGCTGCAAATCGTCAGGGGCTTTAATCAGCTTGTTTACTTCGGCCATGGTCATGCCGATTTTGAGTTTGGCAAACCGGCTGTCGGGCGCGATGGTGCCGACAATCTCGCCTTCAAAACTACCGTCAGTCGATTTCACGGTCTGCGTTTCGCTCGCAGGCTGAGCCGCGGCGTCGGTCGTCGTTTCGGCCTGGGCTTGTTGGACGAGTGAGGCTGTCAGCAGCCCGGCGATGGCAAGTATGGTAATGGAACGCATCATTTTTGTCTCCCTTGATTTTCAAAAAACCTGATTAAAACGCTGCGGGGGAAACGCCGGATTGAGCGCCGCCGCCCCGCAGCGCCCCGGAGTATATCTCCGGGCAGCAGGCTTAATGACGCACCGCTACCGCAACCCCCATCTTCGGCAACCACCGCCGCAGCCCCGGCGTCGTGATCACCGTACTGAAAATCGCCATCAGCACCAGCATGGTGAACACCTGCTGCGAAATCACGCCGAGGTCGAAGCCGACGTTGATGACGATCAACTCCATCAGCGCACGCGTGTTCATCATGATGCCGATCACTTTTCCTTCATGATGCGACATACCAGCCCAGCGCGCAGCGACGTAGCTGGCGCCAAACTTGCCGAGGGTGGCCAGCACAATCAGCAGCCCGCACCAGCCCCACGCCTCAAGCGAATCGAGACTGCCGACGTGGGTGCGCAGGCCGGTGTAGGTGAAAAAAATCGGCAGGAAAAACACCATGACGAAATGGCCGATGCGTTCTTTCCACGCTTCGATCAGCTCGTGCTCATCGTGCAGGATGACGCCCATCATGAAGCCGCCGAAGATGGCGAAGATGCCGATCTGGTAGGTGGTCATGGCCGAGATGAAAATGCCGGCGAGCAGGATGCCGAGCAGGTTGTGGCTGAGCCTGCCACGTCCGGCCTTTTCGCCAGCGGGCGCTGGCGGCGTCTGACTGGCATGGATGATGCGCTTCATCAATGGCCGCACCACGAACCACCAGCCGACAAAGAACGCGCCGACCAGTGCCACTTTGACGGCGAAGGCGCTGGCGCTGAACTCGGCCAGCGTGAGCGCGGTGATGAGGGCCAGCAGCAGCCAGCCGACGACGTCGTTGATGGCGGCGGCGCTGATGGCGATGACGCCGATGGGCAAGCGGGTGATCTTGAACTCCATCATGATCCGGCCGAGGATCGGCAAGGCGGTGATGGAGAAGGCGGTGGCGATGAACAGTGCCGAGGCGAGCCGGTCGACGCCGGGCGACAGCAGCGGCGCAGTGAACCAGCCAAAACCGAAGCCGAGCGCAAACGGCGCGACCATGCTGGCGCTGGCAATGGTGGTGACGGCGCGGCGGTTGTTGCGCGCGGCCAGATGCGCGAAGTCGAATTCAAGGCCGATCTGGAACATCAGCAAAATCAGGCCGATCTGCGACAGCATTTGCATCGGCGCTGCGGGCGTCGAGTGGAAGACGGTCTGGAACAGATCGGGCGCAAGCAGGCCGAACAGCGACGGCCCCAACAGGATGCCGACGATGATTTCGCCCACCGCAGGCGATTGCCCGACACGCTGCGCCAGCACGCCGCCGAGGCGACCGGCCAGCACGATCAGCGTCAACTGCAGCAGGGTAAAAAACAGCAGGGCTTCGGTTTGATGGACCGCGAGTGCCGGCGCGTTCAAATCATGCCGCCATTCACCGAAATGATCTGGCCGGTAAGATAGCTTGCCTGCTCCGAGGCCAGAAAGCTCACCACGTTGGCGACTTCTTCCGGCCGCCCGGCGCGTTTCATCGGCACCATGCTCTCGATCGCCTTGGCGTCGAACACACCGTCGATCATGTCGGTTTGAATAATGCCGGGCGCGACCGCGTTGACCGTGACGCCACGGCTGGCGAGTTCCAGCGACAGCGCTTTGGTGGCGGCGTGCAACGCGCCCTTGGCGGCCGAATAATTGACCTGGCCGCGGTTGCCGGTGAGGCCGGCGATGGAGGTGATGTTGATGATGCGCCCCCAGCGGCTGCGGATCATCGCCATCGTCAGCGGCTGGGTGACGTTGAAGAAGCCGTTGAGCGAGACATCCAGCACGCGGTGCCATTGCGCCGCATTCATGCCGGGGAAGACCGCGTCGTCGTGGATGCCGGCGTTGTTCACCAGCACCTGGATCGGCGCATCGGCGATGAGGGTTTCGAGTATGGCGCGGCTGGCATCGGCGTCGGTGACGTCGAAAGCGAGCGCCTCGGCCTGGCCGCCATCGGCGAGCATGGCCTCGACCAGCGCCTGTGCCTTGGCCAGATTCCGGTTGGCGTGAACATAGACAAAATAGCCGTCAGCGGCCAGACGGTGGCAGATCGCCGCGCCAATGCCGCCGCTGCCGCCGGTAACCAGCGCGCGCTTCATGTTGAACTCCCTGTTTGAGTTGTATCCAGCAGCGTCGCGTCCAGCACGACAATCGCACGACCGCTGAGCAGCAGCGAGTGATCAGCCAGCACGCTGAACGCATACAGAATCGTGTTGTCGTCGCCCGACACGCGCTCGGCTTCGATGCGCAGATCGGCGGCAATATCGTCCAGCCGCGTCACCTTCAATTCAACCGCGCGCACGCTGGCCAGGTAGCCCACGCGCGGCGCGCTGTCGGCCGCGGCGAGCAAGGCGCCATGCGCCGCCATCGCCTGCGCGGCGTATTCAATGCCGCACGCTGCGCCGAGACGACCGTGCGCGCGCAGCGGATTGTCAGGCGCACGGTGGCTGCTGGCGCTGCACTGGATGTGCTGCGCATCCCAGCTGTCGACACGGTCGAGCAGGCACATGCTGCCTTGGTGCGGGAGGTGGGCGAGTAGCCAGGTGTGGTCTAGCGGCATGGCTCAACCTGAACGAGCAGGCTAAGCGGCGCCAGATAATCCAGCACCACCCGGCACGTTTCCCTGCGCGCCACTGCCTGCAACAGCGGCAAGCCGCGTGCGGCGGGAATGCTACGGCGCAGGGCTTCGAGCGCGGGATCGGCCAGCATGTCGGGGGCGGCGTCACCCAGTTCAAGTTCAATCTGCGCCAGCGACTGCGCGCTGCGTACCGGCATCAGCGCCAGCGCAATGCCAAACGCGCTGGGCAACGATCGCTTGGCGTGCAGCGGCTCGGGATAGGGCATGTCGTACGCGACCAGCAGCGTGCCGACGCGCGCAGACCCCGGCGAGCCATCGACGGCAAGCTGGGTCATCGCCTCCAGCAGGCCCGCGCCAAAGCTGACGTCGTGCGCGCACAGCACGGTGGCGGGGGTCATTGCGCCGGAGGCGATACCCCAGTAGCCGGCCGGGGCGTTGTGCACCGAATTGTGAAAGCGCGTTGGCGAAATGCTGCGGTCGTCGGAGGCCAGCGTCTTGCAGATCGCGTCGCAGTTGTCGTTGTCTGCACCCGAGGAGGTGAACACGGTGGCCAGTTGTCTGGCATCGAGCTGCCCGGCGGCGATGGCATCGAACGCCACCGCCAGCGCCACCTTGATGGATAGCCCGGTACGGCGGCGCTCGGCAGGCGGCAGCGATTGCGGTGCCGCCACCACCAGCGGGTGCGCTTCGTACGCGGCATGACCGGCCAGGATGGGTTGCGCGGCAGGCCAGTTGTCGAGCCCGGGGCCGACGAGGCCGATGCCGTCGATATACGCGATGAGCCTCATGCTGCGCGCCCCAGAATCAGGCTGCAGTTGGTGCCGCCAAAACCGAACGAATTGCTCAATATCCGCTGCGGCGCGCTGTCGCGGTTGGCCGTCAGGTACTGGATCGGAATCGCCGGATCGAGCTGCTGCGTATTCACCCCGCCGGGTAAAAATCCGTGTTGCAGCGCCAGCGCGCTGATGATCGCTTCCAGCCCGCCGGCCGCGCCCAGCGTGTGTCCGGTGGCGCCCTTGGTCGAGCTGCACGGCACGCGGTCGCCGAACAATGCCGCGACGGCCTGGCCCTCGGCGGCATCGTTGCTCGGAGTAGCGGTGCCATGCAGGTTCAGATAGTCGATGTCGGCCGCCTGCAAGCCGGCTGCCTGCAACGCGGCCGCCATCGCCATGCGCGCGCCGAGGCCTTCGGGATGCGGCGACGACATGTGGTGGGCATCGCTGGTCTCCCCTGCGCCCAGCAGCAGAACGGCATCCGCAGGCAGCTGCGTTGCGGGACGCTGCAGCAAAATGAACGCAGCCGCCTCGCCGATCGACAAGCCCTGGCGATGGATGTCGTAGGGCCGGCACGGTTCGGGCGACAGCAGCTCGAGCGAATTGAAGCCGTACAGGGTGGTGAGACACAGCGAATCCACGCCGCCGACGATGGCCGCATCGATGAGTCCGGCGGCCAGCATGCGCGCCGCCGAAGCGAACACCTTGGCTGAAGACGAGCACGCGGTGGACACCACCACGGCGGGGCCTTCGAGCCGGAATGCGGTGCGGACGAAATCCGCCACCGCGTAGGTGTTGTGCGTGGTGCGGTAAATGAAATCGTCCGGCAGTGCGCCGCTCAGCGGATCGCGGTGGCGAAACGCCTGTTCGGTTTCGAGGATGCCCGAGGTGCTGGTGCCGAGAAACACGCCCACCCGCCGCCGGCCATGCCGCGCAATGGCCGCCTCGACCGCGTCGAAAAAGCCGTCTTGCTGCAGCCCCAGCCAGGCCAGGCGGTTGTTGCGGCAGTTGTAAGCGGCAAGTTGCGCAGGCAGTTCGACGGCGTCGACTCCGGCCACCTCGCCCACATAAGTCGCCAGGTCGTGAACCGTCTCGAACTGGCAGGGCTGCAAGCCGCTGCGCAGCGCGCGCAAGGCGGCCAGCATGGCGGCGTTGCCATAGCCCAGGCAGCTGGTGGCGGTGAAATGGGAGAGGTGAACGGGGGTCACGAAGCGATCTGTGTGGGTGAAATTGCGCGGCGGACTTTATTGGTCCGAAACCAATGAACTTGAAAAAAACCGATTGCGCAGATTACAACGGAACAGCTGAAAATCGCGCTGGGTTTCGGACCAATAACAATCAAACATCGGCGGGTTATTGAGGGGAAATTCAAGTTCATGAATGTCCCCTCAATAACCGATGCGGGCAGGCGCAATGGCCTCGGCGTATTCGTAGAGCGCGCCCAGTATGGCCTCGCCACGCTCGTCCGTCGTTTCCGCCAGGGTGTCGATTTCATTGAACAGGGCTTCCAGCGTGCGCGCACCGCCGCCGCCGTCGAACAGCCGCGCGGCGCAATGCGCCTGCCACTGCTGCGCTTCGGCCGGGTTCAGCGAGGCTGGAAAATTGCGCGCGCGGTAGCGGAACAGCAGCTCGTTCAGACGCGGGTCGGCGAACGCGGGTTGCGCCGCTGCAAGTTGCGCCGGCGTCAGGCCGCGCAGGCGGGTCAGCACGCCACGGTCGGCATTGCCGACGAAGCCGCCGTAGAGGTCGGCGTCGACATCGGCGGCGGCCTGCGGCGCGCGCTCGAACACCGCCTGCCAGACGGCGCGCATGTCCGGCGCGGCGGCGCACAGTCCTGCATGGCGCTGCACCGCCGCCATGTCGACGCCCCACTGCCCGGCGCGCTCCGGGCTCAGGGTGTTGAGCTTGTTGATCACCACCGGCGACTTGTTGAGGTGAATGGTCTTGATCGGTAGGCGGGCAACGCCTTCGGGCAAGGCATCGCTCTTGGTGAACAGGCGCAGGCGGATAGTGGCGGCGGCGAGCTCGAACAGCTCGCCAGGATCGTGCGCCAGATCCCACACGATGACCTCGTTCTTGTTGGTGGGGTGCTGCGCCAGCGGCCACGCCACCATCAGGCAGCCGCGCTCGACCGGCACCTGCCCGGTGATGTGCAGGAACGGCCGCGGCGCGTTGAGGCTGATCTGCGCGGCGGCCTGCTCCTTCTTGCGCAGGTCCAGGCAAAAATCGAACAGGCGCGGATTGTTGCGGCGGATCAATCGCGCCAGCGCCACCGTAGCGCGGACGTCGGACAGCGCATCGTGCGCGGCTTCGTGCGCCAGGCCATTGGCCGCGCTCAGCAGTTCGAGCCGGAAACTCACCCGCCCCTGCTCGTTGGTCGGCCAGACGATGCCGTCCGGCCGCAGCGCGTAGGCGGTACGCACCAGATCGAGGATGTCCCAGCGCCCGCATTCGTCCTTCCATTCGCGCGCATAGGGATCGATCAGGTTGCGCCAGAACAGGAAGCGGGTGAACTCGTCGTCGAAGCGGATGGTGTTGTAACCGACGCCGACGGTGCCGGGCTGGCTGAACGCCTGCTCGATGTCGCGCGCGAACTGGTGCTCGGGCACCCCCTGCGCCAGGCACTGCTGCGGGGTGATGCCGGTGATCAGGCAGGATTGCGGGTCGGGCAGGTAATCCGGCGCGGGCTGGCAATACTGCATCAGCGGCGCGCCGATTTCGTTCAGCTCGGCGTCGGTGCGGATCGCAGCAAACTGCGCCGGGCGATCGCTGCGCGCGCTGATGCCGAAGGTTTCATAGTCATGCCAGAGAAAGCTGCGCATAGGGGGCAACAGCGCTCAGAGCTTGGCGCTGCGTCCGCCATCGACCGCCAGAATCTGGCCGGTAACGAAATGCGTGTCCGCTGCGTCCGCCATCGACCGCCAGAATCTGGCCGGTAACGAAATGCGTGTCCATCGCGAAAAAACGCACCGCCAGCGCGATGTCGTGCGGGTCGCCGGCGCGCTTCAGCATGGTGTGCGAAATGATGCGCTGGCGTGACACCTCGTCGAAATTGGCATCGTCTTCCGGCCACATGATCGGCCCCGGGGCGACGCCGTTGACGCGCACTTCGGGTGCCAGTTCGCGCGCCAGCGATTTGGTGAGCCCCACCAGCCCGGCCTTGGCTATGGAATAGACGACGTAGCTTTTCATCGGCCGGTCGGCGTGGATATCGGTGATGTTGATGATGCAGCCGCGGCGTTTTTTCAGCTCGGGCGCGGCGGCCTGCGACAGGAACAGCGGCGCCTTGAGGTTGCTGCCCATCAGATCGATCCAGTCTTTTTCCTCGATGCTGCCGACCGGCGTCGGATAAAAGCTCGACGCGTTGTTGAGCAGCACGTCGAGCCCGCCAAAGGTGACGACCGTTTGCTTGACCAGCGCCGGCAGGCCGCCGATATCGAGTAGGTCGGCCTGGATCAGCGCGACCGAGTTCTCGCGCACCGCGTTCAGCTCGTCCTGCAGCGCGCGCGCCTCGGTCGCCGAATTGCGGTAGTGGATCATCAGGTTGGCGCCCGCCGCATGCAACAGCCGCGCCGCCGCCGCGCCCACCCGTTTGGCACCGCCGGTAATCAACACTACTTTGCCATGCATCGGGATTCGCCTTTATAGTCGCCGGGTTAGGAATGGATCGACCGGATCGTCCGGCCACCCCGCATTATCCCTGAACTCATCCGCCGCATGCTGCCCTCCCCCGCTCCCGATGCGCTTGCCCACAGCCAGCGCGTAACCGCCCACCTGCAGACGCTGATCCGCGAGGCCGGCGGCTGGATCCCGTTTGCGCGCTTCATGGAAGCTGCACTCTACGCGCCGGGCCTCGGCTATTACGCAGCAGGCGCGATGAAATTCGGCGCGGCGGGCGATTTCGTCACCGCACCGGAACTCACCCCGCTGTTCGGCCGCACCCTGGCGCAGGCAATTGCACCGGTGCTGGCCGACTCCCCTGAAGGGGACAAAACCCGCGGCGACATCCTGGAACTCGGCGCCGGCAGCGGCAAGCTGGCGCTCGACGTGCTGGGCGAACTGGAACGCCTGGACGCCCTGCCCGCGCGCTACGCCATCCTCGAAGTGAGCGCCGACCTGCGCGCCCGCCAGCAGGCGCGCATTGCGCAGGAACGGCCCGATCTGGTCCACCGCGTGCACTGGCTGGACGCGCTGCCGGACGCGTTCGAAGGCGTCATCCTCGGCAACGAAGTATTCGACGCACTGCCGGTGGACGTGGTGCACTGGACGGCCAGCGGACCGCAAGCGCACGGCGTGATCGAGCAAGGCGAAGGCTTTGCGTGGCAGGACCGTCCCATCGACGACCCCGCGCTGCGCGCCCGCGCCGCAGCCCTCGATCTGGCGCCCGGCTACCTGAGCGAAATCAGCCTCGCCGCCGACCACCTGATCGCCGCCCTCGCCCACAGCCTGCAGCGCGGCCTGATCCTGCTGATCGATTACGGCTTCAGCGCCGCCGAGTACTACCACCCGCAGCGCCACATGGGCACGCTGCGTGCGCACTACCGCCATCACGCGCTGGACGATCCGTTTTATCTGCCGGGGCTGTGCGACCTCACCGCGCACGTCGACTTCAGCGCGCTGGCGCGGGCGGGGATGGAGGCCGGTCTGGACCTGACCGGTTACGCCAGCCAGGCGAATTTCCTGCTCAACGCCGGCCTCACTGAATTGCTGATGCAGACCCCACCGGCCGACGCTGCCGCCTTTCTGCCGCAGAGCAATGCAGTGCAGCGACTGGTTTCACCTGCCGAGATGGGCGATTTATTCAAGGTGATTGGGTTGATGAAGGGGGAGTTACCCCAACTCACAGGGTTTGCGCGCGGCGATCGGCGGCACACGCTTTAAGAAAGCGCAGAAACATTCGATATGGTCGAGGGCTGTTTTCAGGGGTGATGCTTAGACCCTAAATGGGTTACTGACTGTTGGCCGGGGGTAGCCCGGCGGCTAGTCACTTTCTTTTGGTTTCGCCAAAAGAAAGTAACCAAAGAAAAGGCGACCCCGCTCATCCCCGAAACCCCGG
>NCCT01000003.1 GCA_002279795.1 Hydrogenophilales bacterium 12-61-10 | reverse complement strand
ACCTCCTTTTCGAGGTGGCGCGCCTGCGACGGCGAAATTTCGTGGTCGACGAACAGGGCGTCGATCGGATAGGGCGAGACCGCGTCGTCCAGACCCTCGACGAAATTGGATAGGCGGTGCAGGGGGTTCTGCGGTTCTTCGGCGGATTCGATCTCTTCATCGTCTTTGCCGCCGACAAAACGACGAATCTCCTGCCGCTTGCCCACGCCCAGATACGCCGTCGAGTCGAAGCCGGATCGTTTCTGGGTGAAGGTGCGGGTGACCGTGAACCCCAGCGTCTTGGCCAGTTCGCGCAGTTCGGTCAGCGACGCCTCGAATTCGACATCGCTCACCCCCGGCAACTGGACCGACGCCACGATGGCGTACTGGGCTTGTTCCTTGACTTCTTTTTGCATGCGGCGTGGGCGTCTGTTGGGTGAGCGAGCCGGGCATTATCCGCCAATGCCATGAGCTGCGGTATCGACCCCCCCGGGATAGTCTTGCGGTGACGACACCAGGATCACGCGCCAGCCGGCCCCTTCAGTCGTCCGTTTCGTTCAGGCGATGCAGCTCTTTTTTCATCGCCTGCATCTCCTTGATCGATTTCTCCAGCCGCTCCTCCGCCTCATGGCGGATTTTTTTCATCATTCTGGCGTCGGGGTCTTTCCAGTCACCGCCCGACTGGCTGGCCATATAGGCCACCGCACGAGCAAACTCCGTCAGCCTGAGTTCCGGCTTGCCGCCCTTGGCAGGCATGGCGCGAACGCCGACCCAGGCATGCGCCGTCAGAATGCCCTGGCCTTCCTCGATGAGCGGCGCCCAGTCGGCCTTGTTCCTGAACCGCGGCGCTTGCGCCACCCCGCTGTCGTGGCAAGCAAAACAGGTTTCGTTGTAAACCTGCTTGCCGCTTTTGAGCGCGGCGGACGGGGCGGGTTCGGCATGGGCGGCTTGTGCGAGCAAACCGGTTAATGCGATGGCGAGGCTGGCAAAAAGGGGGGTATTCATGGTTGGCTTTCTCGATAAAGAAGAACGGATGAATTAATTGAGCGGAGGCTCCAGATGACCCGACTCCGGAATCGGAGCACGACAAGCACCGGCAGCCAGATTTTTACGAAGAAGCGGGAGCAGACAGTCCAGAGCAGGCGCGTCCTGATAGTGAGTTCCGCCTGCGGCGATCACCTCCCAGGAAGACTTTGATCCCACATGCATGTGCGCAGCAACTTCCAGATCGGCCTTGCCTTCCAGCAGGCCAACGGGCCCCCAGTAGCCGGTTCTGCCCTCGAGAGGGTTGGGCAGCGGACTTCCACATTTCGCACAGAAGTCTGAGCGGTAGCCGCTTTCATTTTCATACGAGTTGATGCAGCCCTGCCCGCTGACCCATTGAAACTGGCTGCCAGGGACGATAAGCGCGGCATTGGCAAAAGCACCCGTTGACTTGCGACACAACGAACAGTGGCACTGATAAATATTCGGCAACGTGCCAGACACCACGAACCCGACCGCCCCGCAAAGACATTTCCCCAGCATGCAACACCTCCGTGAGCATCTACCCCGAAATAGCCTGCAAACTCTCCGCCGCAATCTCACGCACTTCGGCATCCTGATCGCTGACGCGCCTATCCAGCCAGCGTTTCGCGGCGGGGTCTTGCGTCAGGCCGAGATAGTGGCAGGCGTCGGCGCGCACCCGCGCATCGGCGTGTTGCGACAGCTCGCCAAGGCGCGGCAGCAGCGCGCGCAGGGTGTCGCTGCCGGCATATTCTTCCAGCAGCACGCCCGCGCCGAGGCGCACATTCAAACTTGCGTCGACATTGCCGACGATAGGCAGCACCGCCGCCAGCAGCGCAGGATCGGATTCGATCAGCGCCTGCGCGCGGGGCAACTGGCCTTCCTTTAGCAGCAGGTGGAACCAGTCGGCGATGCCGGCTTCGCTGTCGGCCTTGGCGGCCCAGTCGGCGAGTTCGGCTTTGCTGTGCGCGCCAGCGAGTTCAATGCGGCCGAGGCGCAGCCACGGCACCGTGCGCACGCCGAGCGCCTGTCCGGCTTCGGGGCGCTGTTCGAGGTTGACCGCTTCAAGGCGGCCGATCACGCCCTGCTTCAACAGGTCGGACAGTGCCATCAGCATCGCCGGGCAATGCGGGCAGTGGGTGGAAACGAGGAGCAGGGCGTCGGGTGCGGGCATGGGCTGATGGGGCGATAATGGGTGCATGGAATTTACCATTCTCCCCGTCACCCCGTATCAACAAAACTGCTCGCTGGTGTGGGACGCGGCGGGTCGCGCGGCGCTGATCGATCCAGGCGGAGAGGCCGAACGCCTGCTGGCCGAAGTGCAATCGCGCGGCCTCACGCTGGAAAAAATCCTGCTCACTCACGGCCATCTCGACCACGTCGGCGCCGCGGTGGAACTGCGCGATGCACTCGGCATTCCCATCATCGGTCCGCAGCGCGAGGAACAGTTCTGGCTCGACCTGCTGCCGCAGCAGGCCGAGCTGTTCGGGTTTCCACCGGCGGTGGCATTTAGCCCCGACCAGTGGCTGGAAGACGGCGATTGCGTGACGGTGGGCACGCTGCGTTTCGAGGTGCTGCATTGCCCCGGTCACACCCCCGGCCATGTGGTGTTTTACGAACGCGGCGACAAGCTCGCCTTTGTCGGCGATGTGCTGTTCAAGGGGGCGATCGGTCGCACTGACTTCCCGCGCGGCAAGCACGCGGATTTGATCCGGGCGATTCGGGAAAAGCTGTTTCCGCTAGGCGACGACGTGCGCTTTGCGCCGGGGCATGGCGCGATGTCGACCTTCGGCCACGAGCGCCGCGAGAATCCGTTTGTGGCGGACGAGCGGGGCTGAAGCCACCCCGCTGCTTGACGAAACTCAGTCCTCGTCGCCGAGTTCGGGATCCCAGCCGCGAGTGCGCGCGCGTTCGGTGGCCCATTGATAAAGCTCGGTATGGCGCGCCAGCAGTTCGGGCGGCAGGCGGCTCGGCAGATTGCCGTATTCATCCCACCGCTTTTCAATGTCGTTCATCAGCCCTTGCAAGCGCTGCTTGTTCCAGCCGGCACAATCCTCTTCAGCGGGAATCAGGTCGAACAGCCAGGCGTCGAGTACAACGCGTCCGAGCTGGGTGATGCCGTGGGTATCGGCGTTGAAGCCGGTATAGGTCAGTTTGTCCATGTTGCCTCGAGAATTGTTGGGTGGGCCGGCCATGTCATTCGGCCCATTTGCGCAGGTAGGCGTCGATCGCGTCGACAACGGCCTGCGATTTGATGACCAGGCCGAGGTCGATCATTTCCGATCCCATAACCGAGCCACTGTAATTGGCCGGCACCGGTGCCGCGACCAGGTGGTTTTCCTCTTCGCGGAAAAAAACCGCCGCGATCACGCCGGCGAACAGGAAACGCGGACGGCTCGCAGCGCGGCGGGTAGTGTCCGGTTCGTACAGAAAGACCGGACTGCCGCTGGAACCGGGATAGACGGCAGCGTCGATCAGGAATTCGTTGCGCCCTTCGAAATTCAGCATCATCGGCGTCGCCGTCGTGCCGCGGCGCATGATCGGCATCAGATTGACCTCGTCCCAGACGCCGCTCGGATAACCGACGAACAGGACTTCCTCAAGCGCGTCGAGTGCGTTCCAGCCCTGCGCGTCCGGCACGAGCTTGCTGTCGATGGCATGGTAGTAAAGCTCGACGCCCTGATCGCGCGCAGCGGCTTCGAGCGGGCGCATCGGAATCACCGCGAGATCGACCTCGGGGTCGGGGTGCATGAACCACGCCGCGGTGAAGTCGTCGATATTGAGCTGGAAGCGCTGCCCCAGAAGGGGCTGGCCATTGTGCCCCTGGGTGAAAACCAGGCCGCCGCGCTTGACCCCCTCGACGACGTGCCGGTTGGTGACGACGAAACTATGGATACCGCGCGGGTGCGCATGGCTTACCACGAAGGCGGTGCCCGAGCCCTCGCTGTCGTCGTCGAGCACGGTGTCGACGCGGACGGTGTTGAACAGGAGTTTTTTGGTGAGCGAGTTGACGTCCATGGGCGATTATAGGTTCGAAAATGCGATCCGGCGTCAGTGCTTGAACTTGACCAGCCGGCTGACCTGGATGTCGGAGATGAACACCACGCCGGTATGCTTCTCAAAGAAGGGCTCAAACCCTTCGAGGATGGGCTCGACCAGTTCCGCCGGCACGGCGACGATGATCATGATCAGCACGGCTTCCTCATTGAACATCAGGTGGCCTTCATGGAAGCCGTGGCTGCCCTTGCCGGAGAGATTACCGACGATGGTGTAGCCGGTGACCCCGGCGCGATCGAGCTGGTCGGTGGCGAATTCCTGATGGGCACCTTCGATGATGATTTCCAGCTTTTTGAGCGGGTTCAGATTGAGCTTGTTCATGCGTTGACTTCCTCGGATGACACGACGGTTTTCGGCAGCGGAAACACCTGCCAGACACCCTCTTCATAGAGATGGGCGAGCCCGGTTTCAGGATCGACAATGACGAGACGCACCCAGCCATTGCGGACCAGGTTACGCACATGGGCCACGGCATCGATGGCGCGGCGGGCGTGCTCGAACGGCGCTTCGATCAGCGTCTGCAGGCGCATCGGCTGGTGATACGGCCGGCCGTCCTTCAACACGGTCTGCGACGGCAGGCCGGTGCGCAGGTCGGAGAGGTTGCCGGTCATCACGCCGAAGCGGCCGGCGACGTTATGGTAGACCTTGCTGCCGCTGCCGAAGTGCTGATTGTCGACGGCAGAGAAATAGTGCTCCATGTTGATCCACTGGCCGACGACGAGCGGGCCGGCAAGGATATTTTCCAGCAGGCGGCCCTTGGGGTCGCAGCGCCAGTCATAGGAGTTGAGAAAAACCCGGCCTTCGAGGTCGAGCGCGCGCGACACGTCGCGCCGGCCGATGATGAAGGCGGCGTTTTTCGACAGTCCCCATTCGGGCCGTACCTGCGACCAGTCCATGGCGTTGCGCCGGGCGATGCGGTAGGCCTCGCGCGGGCTGGCTTCGTGCCGCTTGACCTCAGGATGCGCCTCGCGCGAGCCTGGCTCGAAGTCGAGCGTGGGAATGCGTTCCGCGGCGCACAGCCGCGACGCCGCACTGAGACCGTTGGTAAGGCGGTCGACATAAACCAGATGCGCCGGCGGCAACAGATCGAGTTCGTACAGGCGCAGTTCGTCGGTGGTGGTGTTGTGAAACGCGGGGACGAACCAGGCGTCGTCCGGGATGTCGATGCCCTGCGGCCGCAGGCGTTCGCGGATCGCTGGCTTGTTGGCAATTTGCGCCAGCACGCGCGCGCTGACCAGGCCGTGGTTGCCGCCGCAGGCGCCGCAATCGAGCGCCGACTCGTAGGGATTGTTCTCCGACATGCTGCCGTGGCCGCACAACAGGACGAAACGCGAGAAGCCCTGGGTGAGACCGATGGATTTCAGCGCGGTGACGACGAAACGCACCTGCTCGTCGAGCGAGAAGCCGATACGGCCCAGCTGTTCGAGCTGCAACTGGGCGGCGCCGCGATTGATGCGATAGACGCGGCGCAGGCGGTCGATAAACGAGCGCTCCCTTTCCTCGTGCAGCCCGAAGTGGCGGGCGAAGCCGGTCGCGCCCTCGCGGTGTCGCAGCGCGGTTTCACGCAGCTCGCGGATCATTTCGTCGGTGATCGCTTCGCGGGTGATCTTCAGTTCGCTGTGGATGGCGCGCACGATCAGCGCACGCTGCACGGAACGGATGATCGAGTCGGCTTGTTCCAGCGTCAGCTTGTCGAGCAGCAGGCGGCTGTCGGGCTGGTCGGGATGGAGCTTCTGCCGCCAGCGGTTGTAGGCGAGCGGCGCCAGGCTCTTGCCAAACATGTCGAGACCGAACAGAAGGCCGATGGCCTCGACGGTGACGAAGGGCGCGAGCACCGACGCCTTGAGGTCGTGGAACACGTGCTCCAGCGCGGAGACGAAGGCTTCTTCGTCGGTGTTGCGCGCGATGCCGAGTTCGAGCACCAGGTTCTTCGGCGTGACGACGACCGGCGCGAGATGAGTCTCGCTGCCCTTGTCGAGGCCGACGAAGCTGACCGGGACGCCGAAGAAGCCGGCGATGCCGAAGGTCTGGTAGTCGCCGACCGCCTCGATGTGGCGGCGGATGCGCTCGGAGCGCACGTCGATGCAGAACAGCAACTGGGCGAACGGCCGCTTGTCGCGCGCCGGCGACGGCGAGAGATCGATGCCGGCAAGCAGGCCAGCCCGATAGTGAGCTTCCATCGCACGCAGCCACAGCGGTCCTTCGACGGCCTCGAATTCGCTTACAGCGGCGACGAGTTCGCCGAGCGCGGCGACGTTGAGTCGCAGCAGCGCGTCGTCGCAGCTGGCGCGGATGGCGAGCGCCTTCAACCCATCGGCCAGGGTGCGCGCTTCGGCGTCGCGGCGCTGCCGCAGGTAGTCCGGCAAAAGCGCGTCGATGCGCGCCGTGCCGCGGCTGGCGAGCGCGTCTTCGACCTTGTGCGCCAGCGCCGGCAGCACCCGGCCAGCGTGCAGTTCGGCGCGCAGGAAAACCTCGCCGGGGCGGCCATGCGCCAGGTCTATCAGCGCCGGGAGGGTAGCCGGCGCCTTCTTGCGGCGGGCGTATTCGTTGATCAGCGCGAGACCGAGGGTGAGGCGGATCGCGAGGTAATCGACCAGGTCAGCCGGGTAACGCCGCGCCCAGTAATAGTGTTTGGCGCCGGCGCGCCAGCGGATGAAGCCAGCCCAGCCATGCAGCCGCGTCAGCTCGGCGGTGAAGTATTCGATCCAGTGTTCCTCGGGCACGCCGAGCGCGTCCATCACGTACGCGATGACGCCTTCGGGCGTGTCGGAGACAGCGAGGATCTGCTTGATTTCGATGCCGCGCAGGAACAGCCGCAGGTTGTGCTGGGCGATGGCTTTCCAGGCGCAGAACAGGCCCTGCTCGCGCCCCGGCATCTGCCACACCGACTGGCCTTCGTCGAAGAAATCGAGACAGCCCTTGATCACCAGTTCGTCCAAGCTTGATCCCAGCGTGCTGCCGTACAGGCGGTCGAGCGTGACGTAGACCGGCGTCTTCGCGTCGACCGCGTGGTCGAGCGCATCGCGCAGCCGCGCCGCGTCGGGCAGATCGGCCGGCATCGGCTTGCCGGCGAGCGCGGCGTGTACCGCGCGCGCGTCGGTGAGCGAACGGGCAGCGGTCAGCGGCCGCTCGACGGCCGTCGTCAGCGTGTACAGCAGGCGCGCGGTGTCGAGTCCGGCGATCCCGGAGCGGCCCGCGAGGAAGCGCGCAATACCGGCTTCGAGCGTGGCGGTGTCGACCCGACCGTCGGCGAGATAGCGCTGGTTCTCGGCACGCGGCAGGAAGCCGCGCGCGTGGAACAGACGCTCGCCCTCGGCGACGGCCTGCTCGAACGGCAGCTTTTCCAGGCCGAACAGCGGGTTGTGGTGAATGAAGGTGCGCATCGGCCAGAAGTTGGGGATGGGCTCCCCGGCCACGTGAACCATGGCGCGAATCTTGAGCTTGCGTCCGAGCGTCAGCGTCACAGCGCACCTCCGAAATACCAGCCGCCAGCGATCAGGTACAGTGCCAGCGCCAGCGCCAGCGCGCCGCTGCCGGCGGGCGAAAGATCGGCCACGCGCGCCGCAGGCGGCGGACCGAAGACGAAACCCTGCAAGGCGCGCGTAGCCGCCCAACTCCACGTCAGCACGATCGCCAGCACGACGATGCGGACATCGGTGTCGACGCCAACCAGCAGTTCGATCATGGCGAAAAAGCCGGGAAAGATCGGCGTAGCGACCGCCGCCAGCAGCGTGAAAACGAGGCCGCCGGCAAGCCGCGGCGCGACCTGCGCGAGGCCGCCGGGGAGGCCGGCGTAGGCTGCGCCAAACCGCGCTTCGAGCACACCGGCCAGGCCCATCAGCAGTGCCGGCGGCAGGCTGAACGCGAGCGCGAAGGCGTGCAGCCGCGCCGGTTCGACGCCAGCGGCGGCCAGCCCCCAGGTCAGCGCGAGGCCGGACGCGGCGAGAAAAATGGCCCACAGGCCGAGGTCACGCACCGACAGTAGACGGAAGGCGTAAAAACCTGCGGTCGCGAGCGCCCACGGCAGCGCCGCGTCGAACGGCACGGCGCCGCCGCGCACCAGTGCGGCGACCGCGAGCTGCGGCACGATCAACAGCAGCGCGGCGCGCGCCAGCGGCGAACGCAGCCGCGACAGCGCTGCGGTGAAAGCGATATTCAAGGGATACAGCGGCAGAGCAAGGCCGGCCAGCCACCACCAGTTCATGCTCATATCCACCTCGCCCAGACGTTGAGGCGTTTCGACAGACCGAGCGCGATCTGCGTCAGCCGGGTATAAACGTCGGCGACGTAAAATTCGCGTGAAATCAGCGAATACAGCATCAGCCGCGCCTTGACTCCGCGGCTGCGACCGCCCTCTGCGGCCGACTGGGCGTAAAACGCTGCGGCCCAGCCCGACACCACCGCCAGCGTCAGCACCGCGACCAGCACGCCGAACAGCCACATCGGCACGCTGGCGGCAGCGTACAGGCCTTCAGACAGTGCGCGGTCGGGATACAGGAACAGATCGAAATTGTGTTCGATCAGGGTGTAGCCGGCGACCACGACTGCCAGCGAAACGATGATCATCGCCATCAGCTTCAGCGGGTTCTCGGCCTTGAGGTGCCAGGTCGACAGAATAAGCTGCGCACCCGTGACCCAACCGAAGAACAGCAGCACTAGCGCACCCTGCTGGCCGACCGCGCCGCCATCGACGACCCAGTGCGACAGGCCAAGGATGGCGAAGGGCACGGCGACGGTGAGCACGCCCGCAACCAGCCATGGCAGGCGCGACGCAGCCGGACGGCGTTCGACGACGAAGGTGTAGACATCTTCGTGCGGCACGCCGTCGTGGCGGCGCGCGTCGCCGATCACGCCGCCGGCGCCGAGGAACATCGTGCCCTTGAACAAGCCGTGGGCGATCAGGTGGTAGATCGCCAGCGAGAACGCGCCGACGCCAACCTCGACGAACATGAAGCCCATCTGGCCCATGGTCGAATAGCCAAGCGCCTTCTTGATGTCGTTCTGGGTCAGCATCAGCACCGAACCGAGGATGGCGGTCACGAGGCCGACGGCGAACACCAGGTGCAACACTTCGCCCGAATACACGAACACCGGCGCGAAGCGGTTAAGAATGAAGCCGCCGGCGTTGACGATGCCAGCGTGCATCAGCGCCGACACCGGGGTCGGGCCTTCCATGCTGTAGGGCAGCCAGGTGTGCAGCGGGAACTGCGCCGAACGGGCGAAAGCGGCAAGCGCGACCAGCAGCGCCACGACGTCGGCCAGGCCGAAACCGAACACGGTGTGCGCGTCCGGCGCGGCGGTGAGCGCGTCGAAGATCGCCGGCAGCGACCAGGTGCCGTACGCCTGGTACAGCAGGATTGCGGCCAGCACCAGCGGCAGATCGCCCATGCGGTAGGTGAAGAAAGTCCAGAACGCGTAGCGTTGCGACGCGGTGCGCTCGGTGTCGTGGCCGAGCAGGAAGTAGAGGAACACGCCGATCAGGTGCCAGGCCGCGACCAGGGTGATCAGGTCGCCGGCGGCAACCATCAGCAGAATCGACGCGCTCATGCCGTCGAGCAGGGCGTAGAAACGCGCGTAGCCGGGCTCCTCGGCCATGTAGCGGCGGCCATAGACGTGCACCACCATACTGATGCCCGCGACCACGACGCCCATGATTGCGCTCAGCGGATCGAGATAGACGCTGCCCCAGGCACCGCCCGAGCCGAACCAGCGCGTTTCGCCCACTCCGATATAGGTCGCCAGCGACAGCGCTGCCGCGCCGAAGGCGAGCACGCTGAAGGTCACGCTCAGGCGCGCGACGCGCCGGCCGAGCCGGCGCGCGAACAAGGTGCCGAGCAAGGCGGACAGAACGTACAGCGCCAGCGGTAAAGTCGGTATCAGGACCAGTAATGTATCCATGCTGTCGGCTTTGCTTTCATGATTCGTGTCTATGCAGCGGTGGCGGCGGATCACCCGTCCTCAAACGGCCAGTCCAACCACCCATGACCTTTCCAGTCCTGCGGCGCGGGCCACCCAATCTGCCCGGCAGGCTTCCGTCCTACTTCGCCGGGCCCATGCCAAGCGTCTGATTCAGATAGGTCAGCGCTTCCCCATCGCTCGGGAAGATGTGGTCGCGGCCGATCTTCTCGGCCAGACCAGTTCGATCGAGCACGTCTTGCACCTGCGACTTGAAACCGCTGAAGTTCAGCGTAATGCCGCTTTCCCTGAAACGGTCAGCCAGATTGCCAAGCATTTCCACGCCTGAGGCGTCGATATAGTTGATGCCGCTGCTCTTCACCAGCACGTGCTTCAGTTCCGGGTTTTCGCGTTCCAGCTTCAGTAGCGCGTCCTCGAAGCAGGCGACGTTGACGAAGCGCAGTGCACCGTCGAATCGCAGTGCGCTCAATTGCGGATGCATGGGCTCGATATCCTGATGACGTCCGGCGTCACGCAACGACGCGTCGTGGTGCTTGCCAAGGATCGCAATTCTCGGCTTCATCATGCGATACAGCAGCATCGCCAGCGACACCAGAATGCCGGTAAGGATGCCGTTCTGGATGTTCGGCGCGAACACCAGCGTAGCGACGAAAGTAACGACAGCGGCGATGCCGTCGTCGCGGTTGGCGCGCCACGCCTTGACGAAATTACGAAAATTCAGCAGCCCGAACACGGCCATCATGATGATGGCGGCGAGCACCGGCTTGGGCAGGTGGAACAACAGCGGCGTGAGGAACAGCAGTGTCAGCAGCACGAAGCCAGCACTGATGATCGACGCCAGTCCGGAGCGCGCATTGCTGGCGAGATTCAGCGCCGAGCGCGAAAAGGAGCCGCTGACCGGCAAGGTGTGGCAGAACGCCGCGGCGATCTTGGCCAGTCCTTGTCCGACCAGTTCCTGGTTCTGGTCCCACTGCGCGCGGGTCTTGATGGCAATGACCTTGGAACTGGACATCGCCTCCATGAAGCTGATCAAAGCGATGATAAAGCCTGCCGGCAGCAACGCCTGGACCGCTTGCCATTCGACTTGCGGTACGGAGAGCGTGGGCAGGCCCTGCGGGATGGCGCCGACGACGCTGCCGTCCATATCGGCGTAGCCAATAAGATAGCTGACGCCGGTGAGCGCGGCCACCGTGACCAGCACCCCCGGCCACTTCGGCGCAAAGCGTTTGAATGCATATAGTGCTACGAGTGCGACGGCTCCGAGAACAAAGGAAATCTCGTGCATCGTCGGCGCATCGCCGAGCACGCCCCAGACGTCGACCAGGAACTGATCACTCTGCCTGGCCGGCACGCCCAGCAGCGCCGGCAACTGTGAGAGGCCGATGATGAGCGCGGCGGCATTGATGAAGCCGATCAGCACAGGGTGCGACAGAAAGTTCAGCAGCATGCCCATGCGCAACAGGCCGAACAGGATCTGAAGCACACCCGAAATCAGCGCCAGCAGCACGACATAGGTGTAGAACATGTCGGTACCTTGAGCAGCAAACGGCGCCACGCTGGCTGCGGTGAGCAGCGAGGTCATCGCGACGGGGCCGGTGGAAAGCTGACGCGACGACCCGAACAGGGCGCCAACGATAGTAGGGATCAGCGCCGCATACAGACCGTAGTAGGCTGGCACGCCGGCCAGTTGCGCGTACGCCAGCGATTGCGGAATCGCGATTAGCGACACCGTGATGCCGGCGATCAGGTCGTCCCTCGCCGTATCGCCGGAAAACGACAGCCGGCGCAACGCGGCGACCGGATTGAAATAGGCGAGCATCTGCATTAGATAAGTCATGACATTCTCTGGTCAGGACTGACCCGGCGACGAGGTCGAACGGTCGCACGCGCTGCACGAGATCATGTTCAGCCCCCCTCCCGCGTACGCTGGTTGAGGTTTTCGATTGCCTTGATCGCCGCGGTTTGTGCGGCCTCGGCTTCAGCCTCGGTGCCCATCATCGTCAGACGCCCGAAGTTGCCGAACGCCTTCACGTCGACCAGCGTGATGTGCGCGCCCTTCTCGGCCTCGTTGGCGGCGTAGACGATGTAGCCCGCGGGTTCGACTTCGAGGATGAACATGCTCTTGCCCGGCAATATCATCGAGCCCTTGCGCATCTGCCGGTTGATCAGCGTGGCGTGGTCGGGTGTCATGCCGCGGATGATTTCGTTCCACGCGATCTGGCACGGCAGGCGCGTTTCGGCCGTGGTTTTAAGCTGGCGCAGGATGATGTCGCCAGCCTCCATCACCTCGCTCTGATTGCGATAGTGGATTTCCATCGAACCGAAGGAACGCTCGACGACCTGTTCGCCGAGGTGGACGTTGGTTTCCTTGAGGGCGATGTCGGACAGACGATGCACCGCCATGCCGGGGGCGACCTCGACCCACAGGCAGGCATCGCCCGGCACCGGCAGGAAGCCCTGCGAGGACGTAGCGAGATACGACGCCAGCTGCGGTTGCAGCGAATCGATGAAAACGAACGTGCGGAGATTGACCTTCATGGGCGCACGCAAATCTGATGCTCGCGGCCGACAAAGCGCGCGATGATACTCCAGGCAGGCGGGGTTCGACCGATCATTTGGTCAGGCCCATGTAGAGCATCGGCAGTTTCTCGGGCAGTCGCTCGAGATGGTCGATGACAGTGTAATTCTTGGCGCCGAAGATGCGCGCGACGTACTGGTCGGCGTGCGGATCGAGCGACAGCGCGTAGACCGTAACGCCTTCGCGTGCCAATTCTTCGACCGCGCGCTTGGTGTCATGGCGCAGGTATTGCGGATCGCGCACGTCGTTGTCGGCGGGTTCACCGTCGGTAATCACGAAGCAGATCTTGCGGCTTTTCGGCTGATCCTTGAGCACCGCCCCGGCGTGACGCAGCGCGGCACCCATACGAGTCGAATACGAACCCCTCATGCCGGCAAGCCGCGCCTTGGTGAGATCGTTGTAGGGCTGGTCGAAATCCTTGAAGCGATAGTAGTGCACGTCGTGCCGACCGTCCGAACAGAAGCCGTGCAGCGCGAACGAGTCGCCGATGCGGTCGAGCGCGTCGGCCAGCAGCACCGTCGCCGAACGGGTGAGGTCGATCACGCTGTAATCCTGCCCCTTGACCTTGTCGTTCGACGACTCGGACATGTCGAGCAGCACCATCACGGCGAGGTCACGCACGGTACGCTTGTAACGCATCATGATGCGGGTGTCGGGCTGCTGCCCCATGCGTATGTCGATCATCGCGCGCACGGCGGCATTGATGTCGAGCTCGTCGCCATCTTCAAGCCGGCGGATGCGCTGCAACCCTTGCGGAATCATCGATTCGATAAGAAATTTCAGCCGCGAGAGAGTCGGCTTGTTGTCGTCGATGATCTTGTCGATGACTGCGATGTCGCCGAGCGGCGGGTGGCGTTCGAGTACCGTGGCCCAGCTCGGGCGCTCGAGCTGGATGGTGTAATCCCACTCGTGGTAATGCACCGGATCGGCCATCGGCGGGCGACCTTCGAGCGAGTTGATCGACACGCCTTCCTGATCGAGGAAATATTCGGTCGGCAAAACCCAGATTTCCTGGGCGTCGTCGCCCGCGTTTTCACAGTCCAGGGTGTTGATCATCTCCATCACGGAGACTTTCTTGCGGATCTGCTTCGGCCCCCAGGTCGCTTCCAGCGCCTCGGCTTCGTCATATTCTTCCGACTCCCACACGGTGCGGTTGTCGTCGCGGTAGACCGCCCGCAGGGTGTCGGTGCGGACATTGAATTCCGGCAGGCCTTCGGGCAGATGATGCGCGAGCTCTATGCCCAGCTTCCAGCTCGTCTGCGCGGTGTCGAGCGCACCAGGCTCTGCGCGCGCGGCACCGAAGAGGTCGACGCCTTCTCGAACCCACGGATGCGGATCGAGTGTATCGCCTTCGATCAAGGCACGAGCAAGTCGGTTGATCAGATCGCCGACCGTTTTCGGCTCCGAATAATCGTATCGTGGATGCAGCGCCAGCCAGGATTCGCGCATGTTCGGAAACTGGCGGATAGCCAGCGCCTCGACACGCGCGTCCTCGAATGCCTCGATGAGCGCCATTTGCAGCGTCGACAGCATCTCCCTCGTCAGCGGCTCCTTGCTGAAAACCAGGTGTGCGGCGCAGTGGTTGGCGGCAGCGCGATACAACTCCACCCCTGAAACGATCGCGTCTTCAGGGGTGTCTTCACCGAACGGACGATAGTCGTCGTAAGCGTCGGCGATATGAACAATGAAACGCTCGATATAGGGCTTCAGCCCCTCGCGGTTTTCATAGTCGCCCGCAGTCGGGCGCAGGAAGAAATCCCGCCCCCACATCGCGCGTAAATAGATGTTGAGCCGCCGCTGCACGTCGACGAATAGCGTGCCCTTGCGCTCCTGTTGCAGCACCGACATCGCGTCGGGACTTTGCAGCGAAAAGTATTTTTGCTGCCCGTCAAAGTCCGCCTTGTAGGCTTGCGCGCCCCACATCACCCAGCGCCGCAGGCCGCCGAGCGTGAGCTGGGTCAAGAGCCGGTCGAGATTCTCCAGCATGGGGCGCAAGCCGCGCGGCGCTTGTGCCAGCATGATGGAAAGCACGTTCAGATAATTGCGAAAAACGTTTTCATCGCCCAGCCGTGCAGCGGCGAGCGGCGCGGTGCCGGCAATCAAGGCAAGGACCTGGCCGGACGTTTTGGAAGCCATGCCCAGAAGGAAATTAACTATGTCCGGCAGCACGTCTTCACCGATCGCTCGCGCAACTTCCGGCATGGCCTGCAGGTAAGACACGACGAGTTCCTCGCCGCGCCCCAGGCTATGCAAAGCGGCCGCACCCTTCATGAAGTTATCAAGGCCGCGCGTCGAGAACGCGCGCGCGGCTTCGTTCCACGAGCCGCGCAGGACTTCCTGCGCGTCGGTGGGAAGCTCGTCGAGCAGCTCGCTGTACTCTTCGATGAGAATGGCCATGATCTTAGGGGGCTAGGAGTTAGGGCTAGGAATTAGGGACTTGGGTCGCGCGCCTGCGCGCTACGCATCGGACGTACGGAGCGGAACTGGCGAAAGGGCACTTCGAGCCACCCTGATACCTAGCCCCTGACTCCCAACCCCTATCCCTTAGAAATACGTGGTGACCGCCGAATCCAGTGCGTCACGCATATCCGGATCGTCGGTGATCGGACGCACCAGCGCCATGCGACAGGCGGCGAGCGGGGCGACGCCTTTAGCGATCAGGCTGCCTGCGTAAATCAGCATCCGAGTCGAAAGCCCTTCGTCCAGACCGTGGCCTTTGAGGTTGCGTGCGCGCTCGCCTATGTGGACCAGGTTCTTCGCGACATCGATAGACACGCCAGTTTCGTGGGCGACAATCTCGGCTTCGATCTCGTGTTCGGGATAGTTGAAATCGAGCGCGCCAAAACGCTGCTTGGTCGATTGCTTCAAATCCTTCATCAGCGACTGGTAACCGGGATTGTACGAAATCACAATCTGGAAATCGGGGTGCGCTTCAATCAGCTCACCCTTCTTTTCGAGCGGCAGCACGCGGCGGTTGTCGGTCAGCGGGTGGATCACGACCGTGGTGTCCTGGCGCGCCTCGACAACTTCGTCTAGATAGCAGATTGCGCCGTGGCGCGCTGCGACCGCGAGCGGACCGTCCTGCCAGCGGGTGCCGTTAGCGTCGAGCAAAAAACGGCCAACCAGATCGCTCGCGGTCATGTCTTCGTTACACGCGACGGTGATCAGGGGCTTGCCGAGTTTCCACGCGATGTATTCGACGAAGCGGGTTTTGCCGCAACCCGTCGGGCCTTTGAGCATCATCGGCATCCGTACCGAGTACGCTGCTTCGTAAAGCTCGACCTCGTCGGCAACCGTACGGTAGTACGGCTCTTTTTTGACGTAGTAGGGCGCGAGGATCTCGTTCGACGGCGCGGGCGAATGGTCGGACGCCGGGCGGGTAAACGACGCCTGCTGCGTGTAGGCCGACGACTCCGGATGCGCCTGCTCCTGTTCGGCGAGGGCACGTTGTTTGGCATGCGCCTGTGCACGGGCGAGTGCTTCCTGACGCGGAGAATAGGTACGACGGTAAGGATCGTTGGGCATGGTTACCACCTGTTGCTTCGATCCGGGTTGTGTACACACATATGCGCGTACGCAACTCGGATATAAATAGAATGAGCGTATGTGCGGTTAGTCCGGCCAGACGCGCTCAGGGAAAAGCTGGTTACTGCTTTGCGCAATCTCACCGACAACAGTCTTGGCCGCAGGTTTAGACATGGGCGCATGCGATTTGGACACGGTGACCTTGGGTGCCGCGGCTTTGGAGGCGGCAGGTTTGGTCGCAGCGGAAATCGGGGCTGTAGGCTTCGCGACTTTCGCTACTGCCGGCTTACGCGCAGAAGCCTTGCGGACAGCTTGGGCCGGGGTCTTGTCGGCTGATACCGCCTTGGCAGCAAGAGCCGATGCTTGAGCGGGTTTCGGAGCCGCGTTATTTACAGCGGTATTTTGCGTGGCCTTAGCCTGGCGCACGCTTGCCGAGAGTTTTTCTTTCATGGTCGTCATGGTGCGATTACCTCATTAATGATGGCTTCGATCTCGGCCGCTGCGAGTGCGCCACGACCACCCATTTCAAACACCGACACACCTTCGAGTGCGGCACCGCGATAAATCGCGCGACGGCGAATCGCCGCGTTAAGCACCGGAATGCCGAACTCAGCGAGCGCGTCATGCATCGCAACTGATAGCGCACTTTTAGGTTCAAGCTGGTTCAGCACCAGATAAGCCTTCAAGCTTGCGTTGACCTTGCGTGCCTCGTCGATTTCCTGCGGCAAGCGCAGGCTTGCCCACAAATCCACCGGCGACGGCAACACTGGAATCAGCGCCACATCGCATGCGCGCAATGCTGCTAGCGAAGCCGCGCTATCCAGCGACGGAGGACAATCCAGCACAACATGGCGATACGCCTTGAAGGTCTGGTGCAGGGTTTTGGCGTCCCACTTTCCCGGAGCCATCTGTTTGACAGTTGCCGGAAACGGTGCCGTACCCAAACTCGCCCACTGCCGCGCCGAACCCTGGGGGTCGAGATCGACTATGACCGTGTCGCCCCGGCGCGAAAGCCCCGCTGCCAGATTCATCGACAGCGTGGTTTTGCCCGCGCCGCCTTTTTGATTGATGACAGCAGTGATGTGGGTCGGCATTTCAGCCGCCGCTGGCCAGCGCGTCAATACGCGCCGCCAGCGCGAAATCCGAATCTGCCAACTCACCGCCATCGCGCCCTTCAAGCGTGACGTTGACGTAGGTAGCCGCAAAATTGATGTTTTGCGGATGCACGCCGCATTCTTCTGACAGTGCTGCGAGCGCGTCGAGAAAGTCACGGGTCTGTCCATAGCGCTCGAACGTGAAGCGCTTGAAGAGCGTCGGCGGCTTGCCGCGCGACTCCCAGCCTGCCGGGTTACCCGCCGTGTTTGTGTCAGCCATGACGTGCATTCTCCGTAGGGGTATACCCGCTCAGACCATGGTTGAGAGCCTGAACGTGCTCAAGCTCTTCGCGAAGAATACCTTCGAACAAGGCCGCGCAATCACTGTCGCGCGTGCGTTGGGCATGCACAAGCGCTTGCTGATACAGGCGTACGGCATCGATTTCGATTTGCTGATCGGCTTCGAGCAAGGCTTCGGCAGTCCGTCCAAGTCGCGACGGTGCCAGGTTGCCCGCGGATGGCGACACCCCCAGCAAAATCAACTTTTCCATCAGGCGCTCAGCGTGACCGAGTTCCTCGACGGCTTCCTGCCGCAGATGCTGCGCAAGCCGCTCGTCGCCCCACAGTCGGGCGAGCACGCTCTGCGCCAGATACTGCTGCACCGCTCCCATCTCGTGGGTGAGCGCACGCGTAATCCACCCCAGTGTTCTCGGATCAACACTCATTTCGAGATCAGCCCGGACAACTCAGAACAAGGTACGCAGGGACGATACATCAGCCAGATCAGCTCTGCGTCATCGTAATTTCAGCATCACGACCACCGCCCGACGAATCCGGGGTGGCGGGCAGAATGCCTTCGACTTCGCTGTGGACGCGCGCGATGATGTGCGCTGCCACCAGGCCGTCGCCGACGCGTTCGCACGCATCCGCTCCGGCACGAACCGCCGCGTTGACCGCGCCGGTTTCGCCACGCACCAGTATGGTCACGTAGCCACCGCCGACGAATTGCCGACCGACCAGACGGACTTCAGCCGCCTTGGTCATTGCGTCAGCCGCTTCGATTGCGGGGACAAGTCCGCGGGTTTCAATCATGCCCAGTGCTACACCAGTCACGCTCGCCATGTGTATTTCTCCTGTAATCAGTTGTGGGGGCGATGAGCCGCCGTCCACGAATTAAGCGCTGCGTCGATCAGGCGTTGGGTGCGGAAGGCAGAATGCCTTCGACTTCGCTGTGGACGCGCGCGATGATGTGCGCTGCCACCAGGCCGTCGCCGACGCGTTCGCACGCATCAGCACCGGCACGAACCGCTGCGTTGACCGCGCCGGTTTCACCGCGAACCAGCACGGTGACGTAGCCGCCGCCGACGAACTGACGACCGACCAGACGGACTTCAGCCGCTTTGGTCATCGCGTCAGCTGCTTCGATTGCGGGGACAAGTCCGCGGGTTTCAATCATGCCCAGTGCAACTCCAGAAACGCTAGCCATTTTTTGCTCCTAAATTAAGGGGGTGTTTCGTGTATAGAAAAAAAATCAGGCTGCTGTCGGCGCAACCGGCAGAATACCTTCGACTTCACTGTGAACGCGCGCAATGATGTGTGCGGCGACCAAGCCATCACCGACGCGTTCGCACGCATCAGCACCGGCACGAACCGCTGCGTTGACCGCACCGGTCTCACCGCGAACTAGAACAGTGACATAACCACCACCGACAAACTGACGACCGATCAGACGAACTTCAGCTGCCTTGGTCATCGCGTCAGCGGCTTCGATTGCGGGAACCAGACCACGAGTTTCGATCATGCCCAGTGCAATACCCATACGTTCAGCCATTTAAGTACTCCTTCTATCTGTCAAATGTTAAAAACTAATTCTTGCCCTGCCATCCGGACGCCTCGACGCTCACGTCCCCTGCCCTGCCTGCTTTGCCCCAATCGCCCAGAACGCTAGGCGTCCCAGTCATCGATGATTCCACAGATCGTGAGGTCGGTCATGACCGTCACGTCGGGCATCGCCAGGCGGGCAGCGGAGCCCACGTTGGTAAATACCCACTTGCCTGGTGGCACCCCGACAGGGTCGGTTGCCACAAGCCGTACACCCTTATTATTCTCCAGCAGCCGCAACGAAGCGGACTGAAGTCCAGGAATTCGTTGCGTACATACCAGATCACCCAGTACGCGCATGATTTCCATCAGTGCCGCCTTCCAGTCAAGCTCGACGCATTCATGAGCCCAGACCCTCTGCATCCCAGTGATCAATGATCCCGACGATGGTGAGATCGGACGGGAAGTCGCGCGCACCAGCGGCTTCACGCGCTGCCGACGAGCTCACGCAAATCACCCAGTCACCCGGGATGCAACCGACGGCGTCAACCGCCACCGCGCGCACACCGCCGACTTTTTCCTGTACGACCAGAAGCGGCTTGTGACCGAACTGATCAAGGCGGTTGGTCGAAACCAGCGTCTTTTCAACTCTCATGATTCTCATCAGGACGTCCTTAGTGAATCACTCTGTTCAATGCCCGGCGTCGGCAACATTGTCTTCGACGAAACCGCACCGCTCAGTGCCGTGGCGGTCAGAGACCGCCATTTGACAATTGATCAAACCCTGTGCTGCGAGCACCGGGTAGCGAGCCAGCGTCGCCGCTTTGACCCGCCGGGCGCGCAGTAGCGCGCGCGCGCGCGAGCCCGGCACCCGCGACGAATAGTAGAAATGCACCAGCACTGGCACCGCGAGCCCATGCTTGACGTTGAGCTCGGTGAAAATCTTTACGCCGACATCCATATCGGCTGCGCCTTCCTCAACCGTTTCGAGGTGAGCGTAGTAATACTTGTTGCGCATTTGCACATAGTTTGTCGCTTCGCCGGCGCAGATGAATGCCTCGTCGTGCCCGATCACCACGTACCGGCCGGCGTGATGCTGGATAACGTATTCAATCTGCGAGAGGTTCGCCTCGGCGAGCGCCAGCACCAGACGGAGCATGCCGTCGTTCATGCGGCCCTGACCTTCGGCCCAGCCGTCGGCAGTTTCGGTGCGCGCGACCACGTCGGCGATCGCAGCGCGCGCGGTGTCGCGCGACAAGCCGAGGGTGTCGCGGTACAGCGCGCCGGTATCGACGTAGCGGTACGGATTCAGATCGCCGTTCGCGTCGGGCAGATGAATGCGAAGTGCGTCAAGATCGGTGTCGAGGCCAATCAGCAGAATCTCGGGTGCGGCACCCACTCCGTAGGTGTTGTCGATCGCCGAGCGCAATTCGTTCAAGCGGCCCAGCGCCGATTCGATCGCCAACTTGTCGTTGCTGCCGTGCGCGGCACAGCCCTGCGAGCAGGCGTGTGAACTGCTGAAGTGATACACCGCGAGCTTAAGGTAATTCAGCGATTCGCCATTCGGTATCACCCCTGTCAGACGCTCCAGCTCACGCGCACTCCAGTCACCCATGTCGGATTCGATATCGAACATTGCGCCGGCGTAGGCTTTGACGAACACATTTTCATTCGGCGCAAGGCGAAGTACGAACGGCAACAAACCCTGCAAGCGGCCATCGGCACACGGCGACACGTCGAGCGTGTGATAGCCGCATGAGGTAATGAACGCGGCGTCGAGCACCACGCGTTCACGCCACGGCGCCTGATCGGTGTCCACCTGATCGATACAGGTTTTGAAGCTGCGGAAAATGCAGTACGAATGCAGCGCCCGCAGATTAAGCCCCGACACCCATGCCTCGGCGAGCAGATCGGCGGGCAACTCAAAGCCAAGGCGATCCAGCGCCATGCGCTGGGCACGGACGACGAAGTCGAGCTCATGCTGCTCGGCAGAAATCGCCTTGAGGGTGTCCACGATGCGGGTGAATCGGCCACGAACGGTCGCTTCGTACGTCGCCAGCCGGCGATTCAACTCGGCGTCGACCAACGCGTGCTCGCAACGCTGCCCTGTCCCGATCACGCACGCCGGGTTGCCTTTCTCGACATGAGACAGTTCGGCATGACGCGATCCGCCAAGCCTCGACCTGATCTCCGGCACGGCGTCACCGTTCGCGTTCAGCACCCTGCGGGGATTGATCGCAGGGGACTGCTGCATGGCAGAGAGGCGTTTACGCGTATTCATCGCTCAATCAGCCCCGCGCGCCACCGGACAAGGTCACGGTTGCACCTTTGTGCGTCGCACCCGCCGAGCCGGTGATGCGCGACTCGGGGACAACGACAGGCTCGACGATTTCGCGGTCCCGGAACACCAGCGCATTGACGCCGACACCACGCGGGTTACCGCGCTGCGACGGATTGCGCATCAGGGACGAGGTACCCTCGGTGCCGGTTACACGCGTTTCTGCGTCCCACGAATCGCCGGTCAGGCGCGAGGCTTCGCGGCCTTCGCCCGTCAGACGACGTGCGGCAGCAACGACATCCGCCTGCTCGACTTTCGCCGTCGCGGTATCGCGCTGGCGGAATTCGGGCGTGCCTGTAATCAGACCGTTGGCCTTGTTCACCGGGCCGGTGATGCGCTCGGTGTTAAAGCCGGTCCCGGTCAGCGTTTCGAAACTGCGCTCTCGTTGCGCGGAACGCGCCGGTGTCTGGACGCTGAAATCCTGCGGCGCGACCGGACGGTCGGGCATGTCGAACGAACGTGCGCGCGACACAAAGCGACCGCTGGTCGGACATGCGCCAGCCATATTGTCGACGCCGACGTACTGCGTGCCGGAAATGACTTCACACGCGCCGCGTTCGTCGCCGGTCATGACCGAGCCGCCCGAACCGGGACGGTCGCCGGTCACGGCTGACGCCGAAATCACGCCGATGTCACGCACGCGAGCCTGCTGCTTGGCCAGATCCGGCGCGGCACAAAAGCCTGCGAACTGACCGCGCCCAACGTACGAGCTTCCACTCACCGGCGAACAGCCGCCGTATTCGTTTCCGGTAACATGCTGCGAACGGCCCACATCGCTCCCGGTAACTTGCGAACCGCGCAGGGTCTGATCGACCGCGACCTTGGCGACGGGTTGAATCTGGGTGCTCACCGGGCAGATCGCTTGCAGCTGATCCGCGCCGATGTAATCAATACCGGTGACGGGTTTGCACCCGAACGACTCGTCACCAGAGAGCTTTGGGCTCGGGGCTACCTCGGTACCACTCACCGGACGACCGGCAAGCGTGTGCATCGTGCCAACCTTTTTAGGGCTGGACGTCTTACACAGCGGCGCGAAGTCCGACTGCGTGTAGTACTGATTTCCGGTGATCGCGCGGCACGCGCCTGGTTCGTCGCCGGTCACTTTTTCCGAACGGCCAACGTTGCTGCCCGAAACCGACTCACCGTCGCGCGTCGCCATGACGCTGACCTTGCGCGGATGCGCCGGGGCCTGGGTACTGCAGACTGTTGAATACTGCTCTGCGGCGAGGTATTCGGTGCCGGTGATCCCCCGACACGCGCCAGGCTCGTCACCCGTGATGTGCGACGAATGACCGACGGCAGTTCCGGTGACGGTCTTGCCCGCTGCGGTGTGTGACACCGCAACCTTGTCCGGCGCGGTGTCAGGGGCGCTGGTCATGTAGCCGGTGCCGGTCAAGCGGCGATCCGAACCCGGTTCATCACCGGTCACTTTTTCGCTGCGACCGACAGTCGTACCCGATACATTTTTGCCTTTCGCGGTGACCGAGACACCCACCTTGGCAGCGGGCGGTGCAGGACGGGAACCACAAAACTCAGTGTAGCGTTCAGCAGACAGGTATTCGGTGCCGGTGATGCCACGGCAGGCGCCAGGCTCATCACCCGTGACGCGCTCGGAACGACCGACTTCGGTGCCGGTGACACGCTGTTCGCGCGACGTGGTCGATACGCCGACTTTCGGTGGGTTCGGCTCTGGGCGGGTGTTACACACCGACACAAATTGTTCATTGCCAACGTATTCGGTGCCGGTAACGGCGCGGCATGAACCCGCCTCGTTACCGGTTACGCCCAGCAGGCGGTCGGTCATGGTGCCCGTGACGGTTTGTCCCGCCAAGGTATGACCCTCTTCAACTTTCACCGGCGGCGCTTTCACGTCGCGATTGCGCGTGCGGCCAGTCGGACGCGCTTTATCAGCTGTCGAGGTGGACGACGAGGTAGCACCACGGCCCGTGAGCGATTGCACCAGGCGGCGCTGCATAGAAATTTGACGACCCGTTGCACCCTTGGTGATTGCAGCCTGCCAATCCTGGCCCGGCATCGATGCAGCGATTTTTGTTGCCTGCGCCACACGCTTCAGACCAGCCTTACCGTCTTGTGCAAGCGCGGTGCGACGGGCACGGGCGAGCGCGCGACCGGTAGCCTGTTCAGCATGCCTGGCAGCACGAACCTGAATGGGTTCGCTGTTGACGCCCGTAGACGGCGCAACTGTCGTGGAACACGAGGAGGAATTGGTTCCGGCACAACCACATCCGCAGCCGGCCGATCGGTTTTCCGCAGGCACCGCCTCATGAACAGGGCGCACGCGCCCCGAGGGACGGTTCGCTGCGGTCTTTTGCAACGCAGCCTTTCCCGACTTGGACAGCGCTTCGCGGCGCGCACGCGCGGGGTTGACACCGGAGGCATTGCGCAGTTGCACCATCAGCATTTGATCGTCCGCACGCGACGATGCCACATCACGGGAAGCCGGTGTGCTGCCCGCGGCAGACACGGGCTCGATCCAGCTTGCAGTCGTGGTACGTGCTTTAGCGGGAGCCGATTTGCCAGCTCCATTTTTGCCGTGCAAGGCCATGGCCTGTCGGCGCTTCAACGCCAGTTCCCGACCTGATAAGGTCGCGCTGGCAGGACTTTCTGCGGCATGTATCATCACAGTCCTTGAAAAATTCGGTTCGTTTCGGCGACGACCCTCGCCGGTCGTCGCCGCAACGAACTGGGTTTAAAGTTCGTTGCCTGTATTTGCCGGCGGGACAGTCCCGCAGGCGCATCGATGTCTTGGTGCATCAGATTGAATCAGCCAGAGCCGATTCACTCCTTGCCCCAATCAACGATAGACGACGAATGACACGCCCTGGCTTTGTGCGTAGTTGTCGTACGCAAGGAAGCGAACCAGGTGGTTCGGGAATTCGCGATGACAAGCTTCGATTTCGGCCAGAACAGCATCGATCGACTGCTCGCCGAACATCGGCAGCTTCCACATGTACCAGTAATTCACGCGAGCGGAAACGCCCTTCTCGCTGTGCTCGACGGCGGGGTTCCAGCCTTGCGAGATCGCGTAGGCAATCTGGCGACGGATCTGGTCGGCGGTCATCGTGGGCAGGTACGAGAAGGTTTCGTACTTGGTAGCGGCTTTGTAGGCTTGTACGGCCATTTCTATGTCCTTTCAGGTTGGGTTCAGGCGGGCACGCATGCGCACCTCACCTTCACACATCAATTACTTGTTCGCGATGTCCAGCTTGTCGACGGTATCGAATTCGAACTTGATTTCTTTCCAGGTTTCCATGGCGATCTTCAGTTCGGGCGAGTGCGTGGCAGCGGCGGTCAGAATTTCTTTGCCCTCTTTCTCGATTTCCCGGCCTTCGTTACGCGCTTGAACACAAGCCTCCAAAGCGACGCGGTTGGCGTGCGCACCTGCGGCGTTGCCCCAGGGATGGCCCAGCGTGCCGCCGCCAAACTGCAAAACGGAGTCGTCGCCAAAGATATTGACCAGTGCAGGCATGTGCCAGACGTGAATACCGCCCGAAGCGACAGCGAATGCGCCGGGCATCGAACCCCAATCCTGGTCGAAGAAGATGCCGCGCGAACGGTCTTCCGGCACGAATGATTCACGCAGCAGATCGATCCAGCCCAGCGTCGAAGCACGATCACCCTCGAGCTTGCCGACGACGGTACCGGTGTGCAGGTGGTCGCCGCCCGACAGACGCAGAATTTTGGTGAGCACACGGAAGTGAATACCGTGGTGCGGATTGCGGTCGACCACGGCGTGCATCGCACGGTGGATGTGCAACAACATGCCATTGTCACGACACCAGTTGGCCAGACCTGTGTTGGCACAGAAGCCGCCGGTGATGTAGTCGTGCATGATGATCGGTGCGCCGATTTCCTTGGCGTACTCGGCACGCTTGTACATGTCTTCCGGGGTCGGCGCGGTAACGTTCAGGTAGTGACCTTTACGCTCGCCGGTTTCGGCTTCAGCCTTCAGGGTAGCTTCCTGAACGAAGTCGAAACGCTGACGCCAGCGCATGAAGGGCTGCGAGTTGATGTTCTCGTCGTCCTTGGTGAAGTCCAGACCGCCGCGCAGGCATTCATACACCGCACGACCGTAGTTCTTGGCCGACAGACCGAGTTTCGGTTTGATGGTACAGCCCAGGAGCGGACGACCATATTTGTTCATTACGTCACGCTCGACCTGGATTCCCAGCGGCGGGCCGCCACAGGTTTTCACGTAAGCGATCGGGAAGCGCACGTCTTCCAGACGCAGCGCGCGAATCGCCTTGAAGCCGAACACGTTACCGACCAGCGAGGTGAACACGTTGACGACCGAACCTTCTTCAAACAGGTCGATCGGGTAGGCGATGAACGCGTAGAAACAGGTGTCGTCGCCGGGCACGTCTTCGATGCGGTAGGCGCGACCCTTGTAGTAGTCCATGTCGGTCAGGAGGTCAGTCCACACCGTGGTCCAAGTACCGGTCGACGACTCAGCGGCGACGGCGGCGGCGGCTTCTTCGCGATCGATCCCGGGCTGCGGGGTGATTTTGAAGCAAGCGAGAATGTCAGTATCCAGCGGGGTGTATTCCGGCATCCAGTATGTCTGGCGATATTCTTTAACACCGGCGCTGTAAGTTTTAGCAGCCATGATTCCTCCCAAGAAAGGTTAGGGTTCCGTAACAAGCCACACTAGCGTGCACGATGCAGCGCATGATGCAGCGGCTCTATCATCAATAACAGTCGATATTATCTATTTGTCATATAGACTAAAATCTATGTCCTGAGACGCTCCGGATTACACTATGCGCCAACATCTTACCTTTCGCCAACTCGAAATTTTCGAGGCCATCGCCCGACTGAACAGCTTCACTCGGGCCTCCGAAGAACTCTTCCTCACCCAGCCCACTGTCTCCATGCAGATTAAAAAGCTATCCGAGACGCTGGGCGTAACCTTATATGACCAGATTGGCAAAAAAATTCTTCTCACCCCAGACGGCCAGGAGCTGGCGCAGGCCACGCGCGAGATATTCAGCATCCTCGCTCACTTCACCATGTCGGTAGCCGAACGGCAGGGGCTGAAACAGGGCAAGCTGAGCCTGATGGCAATCACCACCGCCTCCTACTTCGCGCCGCGTCTGTTGGGCGAATTCGCCAAGCTGTATCCCGGCATAGACGTCTCGCTGCGCGTCACCAACAAGGAGCAGGTGCTCGCCAGCATGGCCGACAATCTCGCCGACCTGTATTTTCTCGGCCAGCCGCCAGAAGACATCGACGTCGTCGCCACGCCCATCATGGACAACCCCATCATCGTCGTGGCCGCGCCGGGTCACCCGCTGGCCCACCATAAAAAAATCCCGCTCGAACGCATCGCGCGGGAAACCTGGCTGATGCGCGAAAAAGGCTCCGGCACCCGCAACGCGATCGAACGGCGCTTTGCCGAACACGCCCTCAACATTCACCCACGCCTGGAGCTGGGCAGCAACGAGGCGATCAAGCAGGCCATCCTCGCCGGCCTCGGCATCTCCGCCCTGTCCCGCCACGCCTTCACTCTCAACGCGCCAGACCAGTTCGCAGTGTTGGACGTGGAAGGCTTCCCCATCCTGCGCCACTGGTACGCCGTGTACCCGGCCGGGCGGCAACTGACGATTACGGCGCAGGCGTTTCTGGACTATCTGCTCGGGCGGGGGGAGGCGGCACCTGCAGTAGCGGGCAAGAGGTAAAGCAGATGCCGTTGGTGTATGGATGCCTGTCTTTGGTCTTGGTCTGCTCGATATCGTTCCAGGCTTGAAAGCGCGGGCAACCATGGCTCTCGGCCTTGCCGCAATACTCGGTCTCCGATCAGTCAGAATGCGCAGCACACCCCGGCCGATGCTGGGCAGTCTGCATGCCCATGGCCAAGGTGTCCCCAGAGACAGGGCCAACTCCGTGGACGGGTTCACCAACTCGGCCCGAAACGACTCCGGGCCCGCCTGCTTCCATCTTGGCTGGATGTGCCAATAGGGCGACGGTGTACCCCGGGAGGACGATGAAGCACGCCGTTTGCTCGAACAGGTTGCCGCCCAAGGCATGACAGCAGCCCAGCTTGCCTTGGGCAGGTTTCACGAGCGCAGGGAAGGCGTGCCGCTGGACGCGACCCAGGTACTCAAATGGCATGCCCTGGTCCTGCACTTCGCTCGCTCCGGGCCGGGACTGTTTGACAACGCAGCGTTCGCAGGCCGGATCCAAACCGCCTACGGTCCACTGGCCTCGCGAATGGACCCGTAGCGTAAAGCACAGCGTCTGACACTGGCCCGGCAATGGCTGGCCAACCCGCCACGGCAACACCCGGCAACCATCTGGAATAAGGTCTGGTTGGCGTTGGCTATAGTGTCATCTGCGGCGCGGCCAGCCCGACCGCCAGCGCGGAAAGGAACGGACATCTCCCCCTGTCATTGAGGCGTGCCAGCGTTTTGCTGCTGCGCCAACCGAACGGAGCCTCGCTTGCAAACCAACGACCATCCGCCGCACTGGCACAGCCTGACAGCCAGTGACACCCTCATCCGCCTGGACGCGTCGCGCAGCGGCCTGACACCCGACGCCGTCGCGGCGCGACACGCACAATACGGCACCAATCAACTGCCGCCGCCGCAGCGCCAGCCCGCTTGGCGACGCCTGCTGCTGCAGTTCCACAACGTGCTGATCTACGTGCTGCTGGCCGCCGGCGTGATCACCGCGCTGCTCGGGCACTGGCTCGACTCGGGCGTGATCTTCGGCGTGGTCATCATCAACGCACTGATCGGCTTCATCCAGGAAGGCCGCGCCGAAGAGGCGCTCGACGCCATCCGCAGCATGCTGTCGCCGCACGCCATCGTCACCCGTGCCGGCGAGCGCCACGAAATCCCCGCCGAAGACCTGGTGCCGGGCGACATCGTGCACCTGGCCTCGGGCGATCGCGTGCCGGCCGACCTCAGACTGATCGACGTCAAGAGCCTGCGGGTGATGGAAGCCGCGCTGACCGGCGAATCGCTCGCGGTCGAGAAGCAGGTCGATGCGGTGGCGCAAGACGCCGCGCTCGGCGACCGCGCCAGCATGGCGTGGTCGGGCACGCTGGTCACCTACGGCCAGGGCACCGGCGTGGTGACGGCCACCGGCAGTGCGACTGAACTGGGTCGCATCAGCACCCTCTTGGCAACGGTCGAGAAACTCACCACGCCGCTGCTGAAGTTGATGGCGCGCTTCGGCCAGTGGCTGGCGGGGGCGATCCTGCTGCTGTCGGTGCTGATCTTCGGTTTCGGCGTGTGGGTGCGCGGTTATCCGGCGAGTGAAATGTTCCTCGCTGCGGTCGGCCTGGCGGTGGCGGCGATCCCGGAAGGATTGCCGGCGATCATGACCATCACGCTTGCCGTCGGCGTCACCCGCATGGCGCACCGCCGCGCCATCATCCGCCGCCTGCCCGCGGTGGAAACCCTGGGCGCAGTCAGCGTCATCTGCTCGGACAAGACCGGCACCCTGACGCGCAACGAAATGACGGTGCAGACCGTCATCGGCGCTGACGGCATGTTCGCGGTGTCGGGCAGCGGCTACGCGCCCGAGGGTGGCTTCAGCCGCGACGATCAGCCGATCGATCCCGAATCGCAACCCCTGCTGCAGGAACTGGCACACGCCGCCCTGTTGTGCAACGACGCCGAGCTGCGCGACAGCGACGCCGGCTGGCAGCTGGCCGGCGATCCCACCGAGGGCGCGCTGCTCACTCTGGCGATGAAGGCCGGCCTCGACCCGCATCAGACCCGCGAAGCACTGCCGCGCAGCGACGTCATTCCGTTCGAGTCCGAACACCGCTTCATGGCCACGCTCAACCATGACCATGCGGGGCGTGGCTTCATCTATCTGAAAGGTGCGCCGGAGCGCGTGCTGGCGCTGTGCAAAACGCAGCGCAGCGCGGACGGCGAGGCGCCGCTCGATTCCGGCTATTGGCATATGCGCATGGAGGCCGCCGCTGCACAGGGCATGCGGCTCCTGGCGCTGGCGGTGCGGCACGAAACCACGACGACGCTGAACTTCTCCGACATCGAGGACGGCGGCTTCACCCTGCTGGCGGTGCTCGGCCTGGCCGACCCGCCGCGCGAGGAAGCCATTCAGGCGATCGCCGACTGCCGCGCCGCCGGCATCCGGGTCAAGATGATCACCGGCGACCACGCCGCCACCGCGCTGGCCATCGGCACACAACTGGGGCTGGGCGGCCACTCGCCCGGCGAAGGGGTGCGCGCGGTGACAGGCGCCGACATCGAGACCCTCGACGACGCACAACTGCGCGACGTGGTGGCGCAGACCGACATTTTTGCCCGCGCCAGCCCCGAACATAAGCTGCGCATGGTCGAGGCCTTGCAAAGCCTGGGACACGTCACCGCGATGACCGGCGACGGCGTCAACGACGCGCCCGCGCTGCGGCGCGCCGACGTCGGCGTGGCGATGGGCAACAAGGGCACCGAGGCCGCCAAAGAAGCAGCGGAAATGGTGCTAGCCGACGACAACTTTGCCTCGATCGCGCACGCCGTCGAAGAAGGCCGCACCGTCTACGGCAATCTGAAGAAGGCCATCGTGTTCATCCTGCCGACCAACGCGGCGCAGGCCGGCATGGTGCTGATCGCGATCCTGCTCGGCATCACGTTGCCGGTCACCCCGGTGCAGATTCTGTGGGTGAACATGGTGTCGGCGGTGACGCTGGCGCTCGCGCTGGCATTCGAGCGACCCGAACCCGACGCCATGCGCCAGCCGCCGCGCAACCCGAACGAGCCGCTGCTGACGCGCTTCATGCTGTGGCGCATCACCTTCGTGACGGTGTTCCTGGTGGCCGGCTCGCTCGGTCTGTTCCTGTGGGAACTCGAGCGCGGCGTGCCACTCGAGATCGCGCGTACCGCCGCCATCAACGCGCTGGTGATGGGCGAAATTTTCTACCTGTTCAACTGCCGCCGCCTCACCGCAGCAGTCGTCGGTTGGTCGGGCTTCACCGGCAACCGGGCGGTGTTGATCGCCATCGGCCTGCTGCTCGTGCTGCAGGGTCTGTTCACCTATCTGCCCGCGATGCAGGCGCTGTTCGCCACTGCCGCGCTCGACGCCGCCGCCTGGGGACGTATTGTCCTTTTTGGCGTCATCGTCTATGGCGTGGTGGAAATCGAAAAAGCCGTGATCCGCAGCAACCACAAGCCAGACATTCCCTGATGCGATAGACAGCATCTATCACGAGTTTGCGCTGCTGCTGATGGTGTCGGCCGTGATCGGCCCATCGCGGTGCGACTGCGGCAGCCGCTGCTGGTGGCCTACATCGTGGTCGGCATCGTGGTTGGCCCGGCGGTGCTGGGCTGGGTCAGCGCGCATGACCAGATCGACCTGCTGGCGCAGATCGGCATCACCGTGCTGCTGTTCGTGGTGGGGTTGAAACTCGATCTCAAGCACATCCGCCACATCGGCCCGGTTGCGCTGGCTACCAGTATAGGACAGCTCACATTCACCATCCTGTTCGGATTCTCCATCATCCTCGCGCTCGGCAAGGGCTAGCTGGAAGCGCTGTACGTGGCGGTTGCGCTGACTTTTTCCAGCACCATCATCATCGTCAAGCTGCTCTCCGACAAGCGCGAACTCGACTCGCTGCACGGCCGCATCGCGGTCGGCTTCCTGATCGTGCAAGACCTCGCCGTGGTGATCGCGATGATGGTAATGAGCGGCCTCGGCGGCATGGGCGAAGAAGGGTCCAGCGGCGGTATGCTGGCACTGACGCTGCTGGCGCGCCTGGGCGGCGCCGTGCTGCTGCTGTACGCATTGATGCGCTACGTGCTGCCGCGCATCGTCGACACCCTGGCGCGTTCGCAGGAACTGCTGCTGATCTTCGCCATCGCCTGGGGCACCGCGCTGGCGGCGCTTGGCGAAACCGCAGGCTTCAGCAAGGAGGCGGGCGCGTTCATCGCCGGCTTCTCGCTCGCCTCGACCGCATACCGCGAGGCGATCAGCGCGCGGCTGGCCAGCATCCGCGATTTCCTGCTGTTGTTCTTCTTCATCGACCTCGGCTCCAAGCTCGACTTTTCCACCCTCGGCGACGAAATCGGCACCGCCATCGTGTTATCGCTGTTCGTGCTGATCGGCAACCCGCTGATCGTGATGGCGATCATGGGCTTCATGGGCTATCGCAAGCGCACTGGCTTTCTCGCCGGGCTGACGGTGGCGCAGATTTCCGAGTTCTCGATCGTCTTCGTCGCCATGGGCATCAGCCTCGGCCACGTCGGCAACAGTGCGCTCGGACTCACCACGCTGGTGGGGCTGATCACCATTGCACTGTCGTCCTACATGATCCTGTACTCGCAGCACCTGTATGCCTGGCTGGCACCGTGGCTGGGGCTGTTCGAGCGGCGGCATCCGTTCCGCGAACTCGCGGTCGAACACGCGCACCGCGACGGCGTGCGTCCTGACGTCATCGTCTTCGGTCTCGGCCGTTACGGCAGCCGGCTGGCGCACGCGCTGAAGCAGCAAGACATCCAGGTGCTGGGCGTGGATTTCGACCCCGAAGTGGTGCGCGCGCAGCAAAATCACGGCATGAATGCCCATTTCGGCGACGGCGAGGCACCGGATTTCGTCGAAAGCCTGCCACTGAAGGACGTGCCCTGGGTCGTCAGCAGCCTGCCCGACCAGGCCTCCAACCAAGCCCTGCTACACGCGCTGACGCTGAATCACTTCAAGGGCCATATCGCCATCGTGGCACGCGACGAGACGGAAGCCGAGCATCTGGCAAATCACGCTCGTGTCGAAGTCATTCACCCCTTCAACCAGGCCGCCGATTTTGCCGCGCTCGACCTGGCCGCCCGCATCGCTTCTGCCGAACTGTCCCCTGCCAAGGAGCCACCATGAGCCACACCCTGCTCGCCGCCACCGATTTTTCAGCCCCCGCGCGCCACGCGCTCGAACGCGCCGCGCTGCTTGCCCAGGCGCATCCCGATGCCCAGCTCACCCTCGCGCATATCGTTAGCCGATCGGCACTCGACAGCCTGCGCCGCATGCTGCCCGGTGACGCCGCCGCACTGGAAGCGCAATTGCTCGCACAGGCGGAAAACAAACTGCAAGCGCTGGCGACGAATCTGGCAGCGCACCATGGTTGCCGCATCGACACGGTGCTGGCACAAGGATCGGCGCTTGCCGCACTGGTCGAGCTCACTGAAACCCGGCAAACCGACCTTCTGGTGATGGGCGTGCGCGGCGCGCATTTCATGCGCGAGTTGCTGCTCGGTTCCACCACCGAACGCGTGCTGCGCAAGTCGCGCCGTCCGCTGCTCGCGGTCAAGCAGCGCCCGCATTCGCCGTATCGGCGCATCCTTGCGCCGGTCGATTTCTCCGCGCACGCCGCCGCCGCGGTCAACGCCGCCCACGCCTGGCTGCCCGACGCCGACATCGTGCTGCTGCATGCCTTTGAGGTGGAACTGGAAAGCACCTTCCAGCTGGCCGGCATGAGCGACGATCAGATCCACGCTTTCCGGATACAGGCGCGCGACACGGCACAGGACGCGATGAATGCGTTCATCGACACCTTGCAGGTACCCGCCCATCGGCTCACCCGCGAGTTTGTGCACGGTCCTGCCACGCTGCGGATTCTTGAACACGAGCAGGCGATGGACGCCGATTTGATCGTCATGGGCAAGCATGGCCAGTCGGTGATGGAGGAACTGCTGCTCGGCAGCATTACCAAACATGTGCTGACGCATTCAAGCAGCGATGTATTTATCGCGGGCCAAGCCTGAATGCCTGCCGGGACCGGTAAAGCAGCGGGCAGGCCGCGCGTGAGGTCGGCAACACAAACCGGTGAATGACATCCGGCCACCGTAAAACCGTGATCTGTCGGGGGGTGTTTGCAGCCACCCGACTCTGCGGCAATGGGCCTGCTGTTCGCTGATTGCAGTTGCGGGGCGAGATCCAGGAATGTGGGGGGCGAATCAGCGCACGTGCCTATAATGAAGCGCCCTTAAACAACACTGGAGTTCTCCCCATGAAAAAAACAATTGTTACTCTTAGCGTGATTGCATTCGGCCTCAGCGGTCTTTCCGGCTGCGCCAGCATGACCGAAACGCAAAAAACCACCGGCACGGGCGCAGGCATCGGCGCAGTCGCCGGCGCATTGATTGGTGCCGCGACAGCCGGCGGCAACAAGGGTAAAAGCGCAGCGACCGGCGCGGCGATCGGCGCAGCAGTCGGTGCCGGTGGTGGCTACCTGTGGTCGAAGCACATGGAAAAACAGAAAGCCGAGATGGAGCAGGCGACCCAGGGTACCGGCGTGAGCGTGAGCCAGACCGCCGACAACCAGCTCAAGCTGGACATCCCGAGCGATGTTTCCTTCGACACCGGCCGCTACGAAATCAAGTCGAACCTGCGTCCGATTCTCGACCGCTTCGCCACCACGCTGAACCAAAATCCGGTGACGTCTGTGACCATCATCGGCCACACCGACAGCACCGGCAGCGATGCGATCAACAACCCGCTTTCGGTCAATCGCGCTGTCTCGACGCGCGATTACCTGGTTGCCCGCGGCGTCTCATCCAGCCGCATCGCCATCGACGGTCGCGGCTCGCGCGAACCGATCGCCGACAACAACACGGTCAGCGGCCGCGCGCAGAATCGCCGTGTCGAAATTTTCGTGGCAGAACCCGCACGCTGAATCGACGCTGTTCGGGCAGTCCGGCTGATTTCAGGCCGGACTGCCTATTGCCCAAGCCGAGCAAAGCCTGACGGTCTGGCTGACAGCGCCGGCTTTCGGTCCGCAGAGCCCGCGCCTTCGCCGTGCACCTGGCGCCGGGGCATCCCGCCCCGGCCTCCCTCCCCTGTACAACCCTGCTACCCGCCCGGCTCACCCCGGTCTGGCTGATCGCTTGCGTCCGCAACAAGGCCATGTGCGGCAAGGCAGCGGCCGTGTCCGGCGTTTCCTTGCCTGTCGCGCCGTTAGTTGCAGTTGCCTGACCCGGGCGCTCCAAACAAAACAGCCCCGCAGGTCTAACCCGCGGGGCTGTTTGACCGGTGCGGAAAAAAGCCCGCTTCAGGTCATTGCTCAGAACAAATGAGCGGGGGTTACTTCAGCCATTTTGCACGCGCGCGAAAGCCGAGCAGTCCGAGGCCGGCAAGCAGCATGGCGTAGGTTTCGGGTTCCGGAACCGGTGTGGCGGTGAACACGGCGTACAGATTGGCCGTGTTGGTCGCATTTTCTTTCGTCCAGTAATCGGCTGCAGAAACGCCCGAGCCACCCAGGGGGTCAAAACCGACCGACATGGTGTAATCGACGCCACCAAACGTGAACGCCATCGGGGCCAGCACATCGACGTGCACTTTATCGGCACAGCCGTTGAGGTTTATGCCAGAGCCATTCGCCCCGTTCGCGCAGGTGCCGGAATTCGGCGTTTCGGTATGCGTCACGCCAAACGCGTAAGCGGCGCCGCCCATCGAGTTGCCGTCAATGCTGAAACCCGAGGCCGTCATGCTGAAGCCGGTTTGCACCAGGCTGTAGCTGCTGCTTTCAATTGGATTGTTGTAGTGGGTAAACGTACCCAGCAAAAACGAAACCGGCGCGCCGGGCGTGACGCTGATGTTCTCGGCCGTGTTGCTCAGGACAAAGCTGTAACCACTCGCAGTACCACCAAAGGACGCCGGAACGCCCCAGGTCAGGGTGTCGGCAGCCGTACCGGGCGTGCCGTTGTCCATCGCGAACTGCGTGGTTTTGAAAAACCCACTTCCTGTTTTGTAGGTGAAGTCGGCGTTGGTGGGCGAGATGCCCGTACCGATCGAGCTCGGCGAACCGGCTGACTGGCTGTACACGGGCGCGCCGCCATTCTCGAAAGAAGGCGTGACCCACTCGCCGTTCATGCCGCTAAAGCTGAAGGTTGCGGCATGCGCCGTGCCAACCGTCAGCAGCAGGGAAGCGAGCAACGCGTTAAGAGGGGGTTTCGAAATGAACAACATATTGGGCAGGACTCCTCGATATTTTTGTGTGGCAAAAGGCCTCGACCGTTTGATACACAGGCCGAACGCCCAGATAAGCAATTTCCACACCATTATTCGAGCCAAACACATTGCGCATTGATTTGCATAGGCTTTAGGTTGCCGGCGTCACAAATAAATCACGTTCACGTCATCGGGACGTAAAGAATTCCGACATAAAGCTGCGTGCAGGGGGGCTTAAAGCCCCGGGCTGGCGGGGATCAAACCGTCGCGCCCTGCTGCATGGCACGTCTCACAGCATCCCGCCTGTGGGCCGGCAAGTCTATGTGGCACAGCGCACAGACCCTGTCCGGCGCCCGCCTTACATTGCGCTCGGGCAGTTGCGGCAGGTTTGCACGGCTGCATTCGACCATCCACTTTCAGGGCCATAACCATGATGAAAAACCGTTCCAGATTCCCGTTGTCGCAGCGTTCACGCAGCCGCCTCGTCTACGCCTTGCTGGCGGGCGGAGCGATGGTGCTGGCGGGCTGTTCCGGCACGCCGCCGACCGAGCAGCTGGCTGTGTCGAAATCTGCGGTTACGCATGCCAGCACGGCTGCCACCACCCAATACGCCCCGGTCGAATTGCAGTCCGCCAAGGACAAGCTGGAGCGCGCCGAAAACGCGATGGCGCAGGAAGACTATGTGCTGGCCAGCCAGCTTGCGGCAGAAGCGCAAGCCGATGCCCGCCTGGCCGAGGCCAAGAGCGAATCGGCTCAAGCGCAAAAGACTGCCCAGGACACGCAGGATGCAAGCCGCGTGCTGCGCGAAGAAATCAACCGTAAAGCCCAATAATCCCGAAAGCACCCACCATGAAAAAAAATCATTTATTCGCCCTGAGCCTGATCAGTGTTGCTGTCATGAGCGGCTGCAGCACGATGCCCCAAAGCACGACGCTGGATAGCGCACGCGTTGACTACAGCCAGGCGCAGGCCAACCCGCAAGTCGCCCAGCTTGCGCCCCTGCAGCTGAAGGAAGCGGGCGAGGCGCTCGACCGTGCCAATGCCGCCCAGACCTCGCGTGAAGACGCCAAGGTGGTCGACAGCCTGGCTTACGTCGCGCAGCAGAAAATCGCGCTGACGCAAGCAACCGCGCAGCGCAAGAATGCCGAACTGGCAGTGAGCGCCGCCGCCGCCGAACGCAGCACGCTGCAACTGCAGGCACGCACCCAGGAAGCCAATGCAGCCCAACAGCAAGCGGCGATAGCAGAACTGACGGCCGAGCAGAAAACAGCCGAAGCCAATCTGGCGCGCCAGCAGACAGCCGACGCACAGGCAAGCGCCGCCCAGGACCAGGCCAGCCTGGCCGCCATGCAGGCCCAGATGGACGAGCTGAACGCCAAGAAAACGCCACGCGGCATGGTCATCACGCTGGGCGATGTGCTGTTCGACACCAACCAGTCCCAGCTGAAATCAGGCGGCGAACGCAACGTGCAAAAGCTCGCCGCGTTTCTCAAGCGCTATCCGCAGCGCACCGTGATGATCGAAGGCTTTACCGACAGCGTCGGCAGCAGCAGCAGTAACCAGCTGCTTTCCGAGCGGCGCGCCAGCGCAGTCGGCATGGCCCTGACCGGCATGGATATCGGCCGCGATCGCGTCAGCACCCAGGGCCATGGCGAAGCGTATGCCGTTGCCGGCAACGACACGGCATCCGGCCGTCAGCTGAACCGCCGGGTGGAAATCATGTTGTCCGACGAGCGTGGCGTGATCGCCCCACGCTGAACGGGAAACGGGTCATGCCTGACGTCACGACGGCAAGGTTTGCCGTGGCATAGGCCCGACCCTGATGGCGCGGCCGGAAATGCGTCTGCTCGCCGGTCAAGCCAGCCCCGCCCGCCCTGTTGATGGCGGGTTTTTTTTATTTGTCTTTTGGCGCGGCCCGCTGTCGCGACAGGGGGCGAAATCCCGGCTGGCCCGGCGGCTTGTTTTGCGGCAAAAGCCAGTTAGTATTCAGCTCGTTTCAATGCTTTTCCCTCTGCCATTCCCGTTCTGACATGGCAAAACAGTCGGACCCCATTTATTCATGCCCCTTTTCAAGCACGCCTTGCTGACCCGTCTCGCCGACCTGCGCGAACGGGCCTCAGGCAAACCGAAGACTCAAGCCGACATCGGCGACTCGGCCTTTTCCGGCTTCAACCGCCTGCTCCACAAGGGCCTGCTGATCTTTGCCTTGATCATCGCCGTCCTGTTCGCGCTGATCGTTTACCAGCACCAGCGCTCGGAAGAAGCCGTCCGCTCGGTGGAACACACGCGGCGAGTCATCACCTATATCGACTCGCTGCGCACCTACCTGCTCAACCTCGACAACGCGGTTCGCAAATACGCCGACACGCAAAATCCCGCCGACCTCGAGTCCGACCTGATCTGCCGCAAGTCGAAGTGTCCCAGTGCCGATGCGCTGATCGCCCTGATCGGCTCTGACGGGGCCCAGGCCGCGCGACTGGCGCCGCTGCCGGCGCTGCAATCGGCGCTGGAAGCCGGCTTCGACGCGCTGCAGCAACGCGCCCTGAAAAACGGCGACGCCACGGCGCCGGAACGCGAATTGGGCGGCTTCGACAAGTCCGCCATGGAACAGATCCACCGCATTCTGATCGAGGCCGGGCGCGAGGAATTGAGCCAGCTGGAAACGCGCGAAACCGCCCGCATTCATCTGCAGAGCCTGTCGTCGGCCCTGCTCGGCATCGCCGGGCTGTGGACCGGACTGGCGTTGTTCGGCCTGTACCGCGAAACCGTACGCCTGATCCGCGCCGGCATCGATGCCGAGCAGACGATCCGGCAGCTCAGCCTGCACGACCCGCTGACGGGGCTGGCCAACCGGCGCTTTCTGCAGCAAAACGAAAAGCAGCTGATCGCCGCCGCGAAACGTTCCGGCAAGCAGCTGGCCGTGCTCGCTATCGATCTCGACGACTTCAAGGCGGTCAACGATCAGTATGGGCATGCGGCCGGCGACGCGGTGATCGTGAAGTCGGCGCAACGGATGCAGCAACTGCTGCGCGAGTCGGACGTGATTGCCCGCTTTGGCGGCGACGAATTCATCATCGTGCTCGGGCAGGTCGAGCATGCAGAAGCCGCGCGCGAAGTCGCACGCCGCGTCGTGGAGTCTTTGTGCCAGCCGATACCGCTGGGCGGTGGCGGCATCGCGCGCATCGGCGCCTCGGTGGGAATCGCCCTGTGCTGCACCGACTCCGTCACCAGCACCAGCAAGGAAACACTCGACGAGCTGCTGAACCGGGCCGACGTCGCGTTGTATGCGGCAAAGCGCGAAGGCAAGAACACCTTCCGCGAGGCCGATGCCGCAGACACATAAACCGCGCAGGCCATGGCACGCCGCAAGCACCATCACGTTTACGTGATTGAACTGTCGCAAGACGTTTTATACGAAGGCCGCTTCAGGAAAGCCAACCCCGGCTACATCACCGGCAAGCCGTGCCTGTACGTCGGCATGACGGGGCTCGACCCCGACGTGCGCTTCGACAAACACAAGGCCGGCATCCAGTCCAACCGCTACGTCAAGCAATACGGCCTGCGCTTGTTGCCCGAATTGTTCGAACTGTACAACCCGCTGTCGTATGACCACGCGCGTGATCTGGAAGTGGAGTTGGCGATCGATTTCCGTGAAGCGGGGTACGGGGTTTGGCAGGCGTAAGCAGCAAAAAGGGGCACGGGTGGCCGAAGTGCTGCCGACGTATTTTTGGGTGAAAGTCTCAAACCGGCCAGGAGCGGTCATCTGAGGTTTACTCCCACAGCAGACATTCGGTCCGGATTATCATTACATATGCGGACAAACACCCTCGACAAACCGAACATGAATCAAGCAGTTACAGCACATCAGCATGTTCTACAAATTTTAATAACATGGACCGACTGGTCTGGTGAATAACTGTTAGCCCCTCAGGAACGTGTTCGCGATGAAGGATCATTTTTCAACAATCCTCGAATATGCCAAGGTCTACGAGGCCATGGAGATCCTCCAACGGCGAGAGGGCGCTCTCCTGCCAATCGGGGATCAAAAAACGGGAGTAATCGCGGAGTTCTACGCCAGACTCTTTGCAGCGGAGAAGTTTCCTAGCGCTGAGCTCATTTACGGGACACCAAGCGAGCACGCTTGGGACATCACGGTCCGTCGAGTAGGGCAACCCGATCACAAGATACAAGTTAAGGCGGTTTCAGCCCACTCAACTACCAGCCGGGTTTCTCCAATTCATCCCGGATGGCACGAGTTGTACTTGTTGGATCCTTTCGGCGAAGCAGGCAACGTGGAGTGCGCAGAAGCTTGGGGCTTCAACTATGCCTCGGTCGTCTGGTTCCGGCTCCGTAGCATTCAAGGGGGCAGAAGACAATTTGCCACTCCTGCTGTCAGTGCTCAATGCAGCACGGGGTTAACAAGGCGCTCCAGTGGGACGTCTCCGTCATGTCAACGAGTAACTCGAAGCGTGGGAAGAAGCGAATCTCGGTCTACGTACTGAAGCTGAGTGGAGAGAAATACTACGTTGGTCAGTCCAAGTACCTGGCAGAAAGAATCAAGGAGCACTTCGCGGGAGAAGGATCATCATGGACTCGGCTTCACAGGCCGGTCAAGGTGGTTCGCATCATTGAGTTGCCTACCAATAGTTGGCGGGCGGCACTCAGGGTCGAAACACATCTCACACTCGAACTGATGAAAATATACGGTTGGAGCAATGTACGCGGTGGTCCGTACAGCGCTAGTGACCTTGCATGCAAACCTCGGCCTCTCCCGGAAGCGTCAGCGTGAAAAAGGTAGTGAATTGTGGTTCCCTGTATTTGATCGAATCCGACGCCTAAAACGAACGTCTGCTTTCCGACCCCACCAATTTCCGCTTTGGGTCGACTTCAGACCACCGCATTTCCCACAAAACCGACTTACCGACCGAATTCCGATCAATGCCGAAAGGCCAAGACAGTCTATTTGGTAAGTGCCATGAATAGCTGCGGCAGCCGTTCCGGCAGCCGTTCGATGTGGTCGATGACGGTGAACTGGCGGCCGAAGATGTCGCCGACGTACTCATCGGCCTTGGGATCAAGACTGATGCAGTAGGAGAAGATACCCTGCTGGTCGAGCTCCTTGACCGCTTGGCGCGTGTCCTCGATCAATAGGCGCTCGTCGTGGGTGTCGACGTCAGACGGCTTGCCGTCGGTGAGAATGAGCATGAGCTTCTTGTCGGCGGTGCGCGCGCCGAGATAGTGCGCGGCGTGGCGCATGGCGGCGCCCATGCGGGTGGAGTAGCCCGCTTCCATCGCGGCCAGGCGCGCTTTCACTTCGTCGTTGAAGTGTTCGCCGTAGCCCTTGATGTGGAGGTAGCGCACGTCGTGGCGGGTGTTGGAATGGAAGCCGGCGATGGCGAACGAGTCGCCAAGCTTCTCGATCGCCCACGCCAGCAGCGACACCGCTTCCTGCGACAGTTCGAGGATGGTCTGGTCGCTGCCGCCAACCTTTTCATTCAATGATTCCGACAGGTCGAGCAGCAGCATCACGGCAATGTCGCGGCCGTCGGTGCGGTGGCTCATGTTGATGCGCGGATCGGGATTCGCGCCGCCCTTGAAGTCGATCAGCGAGCGGATCGCGACGTCGAGATCGAGCTCGCTGCCCTCTTCCTGATAGCGGATGCGCACCTTGTCCTGCGGCTTCAGCAGATCGAGCATTTTCTTCAGCTGCTTGGCGAGTGCGCTGTGCTTCTGCAACAGGCGGTCGATATCAGCCGGGTTGCCGCTGGCGTGCAACGCTTCGTACACGCTGGCCCAGTCGGGGCGGTAGGTCTGGCTGTTGTAGTCCCACTCGGGGTAATGGCGCGGCGGCAGGGCCTTGATCTCCTGATCCGGCGCGGCCTTGCGGTCTTGGTCGAAGCTTTCTTCCTCGTCGCCCGCCTCGATGAATTGCCACATGTGGCGGTTGTCGTCGCGGTAATCCACCACCGTGTTGTCGAAGTGAACCTTGGCGAACTGGTCGCTCTGGCGGCGGGTTTTGGCGACATAGGACAACGCCAGGGCGGCAATTTCCTGCGTGCTCGAATCACGCCGCTCTGATTCACCTGGCTCCATGATCGCGTGAAAGCGCGCAACGAAGTCGTTGAGGTCGGCATCGACGTAGCCGTGGTCCGTATCGAGTAGCGCGCGCGACAGCATCGCCATGCGGTGGCGCAGGCAGGAAGTGGTTTCCGGATTGCAGGCGGCTTCCAGCGGCTGCGGATGCAGCGCGAGAAACACGCGGCGCAGGCCGGGGTAGACGCGAATCAGCAGCGTCTCGACGCGGCAGTCCTCGAAAAACTCGACCGCCATGCGCTGGAACGGGCTCCAGTTGTCGGCGATCTGCGGCCGGGTCCAGCGGCGATGGCCGACCATGTGCGCCAGCGTGGCGCGGTAGCGGTCGATGCCGCTGACCCCATGTGCATCGTCCTGCACGTCCGGTACGCGCATGCCGAGCTTGTCGTAATACGGAACCGGTTTGCGCAGCTCATCGAACGCGGTCGAATACGGCACCAGTTGTTCTGCATCGTTCCACAGGCCGCGCAGGTACAGATCGAGCTTGCGTTCGACATCCATGAACAGGGTGCCGTGGCGTTCGCGCTGCAGCACCGCGCGGCTGTCGGCCGACTGCACGCTGAAGTAGTCCTTCTGCCGCGCGGGGTGGGTACGGTAGTTGCGGATGCCGTATTCGACCCAGTTTTTCAGCCCGGCGAGCGTCAGCTGGTTCAGCAGGGCCGGCGCCTGGGCGAAAAACGCCGGCAGGCCGGGGCTGGGAAAAGTGGTGTGGTGACCGTGAATGGAGCCGGTGGTGCGCTCCATGAAATCCAGCGTGATATCGAGGTAATGCCCCATCTGCTCCTGCGCATGCAGACGACGTGCAACCGGCGCCAGCGTTTGCAGGAAAGCCGTGATGGCGTAGCTGTTGGGCGACTTTTGCATGCGCTGGACCAGCGCCATCACCGCCGGCAAGGCCGCTTCGCCCACGGCTTTTGCGGTCGACGGCCATTCTTCCAGAAACGCCAGCATCGGCTCGACCCCGCGCCCGAGCTTGCCGATAACGCGCGCAGCTTCGAGGTAGGCGGCTATGCCCTCGCGCGTCAGCACCGCCAGCGCCTCGGCCATGACATCCTCGAACACCGCTTCGACCTGCGGGAAGCGGGTGTCGATCTGCGCCCAGTAGGCGCGCATCAGCGGGTGCTGGTATTCGGTTTTGGTCATGGGCATGTCAACGTGTCCCGGATTTTGTAGGGCGGATGAGGCCGCAGGCCGTTATCCGCCACATGCGAACCTGTCCATACGGCGGATAACGGCCTGCGGCCTCATCCGCCCTACGATGAAACACATCACGCAAATGTCGCGTCGATGGCGTGGTCGAGCGTGTCGCGGATATCCGCGTCATCGGTGATCGGCCGCACCAATGCCATGCGACAGGCGTCGCGCGGGTCGACGCCGTCCTTGATCAGCGTCGCTGCGTAAACCAGCAGACGCGTCGAGATGCCTTCGTCGAGGCCGTGGCCCTTGAGGCCGCGCGCGACTGCGCCGATCTTCACCAGCTTGGCTGCCATGGCGGCGTCGGCGCCGGTCTCTTTGGCCACAATCTCGGTTTCCAGCGCGGCGTCGGGGTAGTCGAAATCGAAGCCGGTGAAACGCTGCTTGGTCGACTGCTTCAGATCCTTCATCAGCGTCTGGTAGCCGGGGTTGTAGGAAATCACCAGCTGGAAATCGGGATGCGCGTGGATTAGCTCGCCCTTCTTGTCCAGCGGCAGGGTGCGGCGGTGGTCGGTGAGCGGGTGGATCACCACGGTGGTGTCCTGGCGCGCTTCGACAATTTCATCGAGATAACAGATGGCGCCGATGCGCGCGGCGGTGGTGAGCGGGCCGTCGAGCCAGCGGGTGCCGTTGGCTTCGAGCAGGTAGCGCCCGACCAGATCGCTCGCGGTCATGTCCTCGTTGCAGGCCACGGTGATCAGCGGCTTGTTGAGCTTCCACGCCATGTATTCGACGAAGCGCGATTTGCCGCAGCCGGTCGGGCCTTTCACCATCACCGGCAAGCGGTTGCGGTAGGCGGCCTCGTACAGCGCGACTTCGTTCTTCTGCTGCTGGTAGAACGGTTCCTGCTGAATCTTGTATTGGTCTTTGTCAGTCATTTAATCCCCCCTAACCCCCCTAACCCCCCTTTTTCAAAGGGGGGGATATAGCTTGGAATAAAAACGCCCCCAGCGAACCGGAGGCGTTTCTCTTGCATCAATGCAGGCCGTGCTTACTTGTGCACGCCCAGCTTTTCACGCCAGCCGGGGAAAATCTTGTCGGCGTCGCCGGGGAAGGATTCGAACGCGCGGGCGAACTCTTTGTGTTCTTTCGCGTATTCGATCGGATCGGCGCCCGACTTCCAGCACTCGTACGACTGGCGCAGCGAGATCGCACCGGCAGCAGGGCTGTCGATGTGGCCGTAGGAACCGCCGCCGGAGGTGTTGATGACGTTGCCGTGACCCAGGTTCTCGAAGAAGCCGGGCAGACGCAGTGCGTTCATGCCGCCGGAGATGATCGGGGTGGTGGGCTTCATGCCGTACCACTTCTGGAAGTAGACCGGACCCTGACACTCGTCACGCTCGATCATGTAGGCGATGTTCTTGTCGCTGTTTTCGCCTTCCATCTTGCCGTAGCCCATGGTGCCCACGTGGATGCCCGAAGCCCCCTGCAGACGCGAGATCTTGGCCAGCACGAACGCGGTATAGCCACGCAGTGCGGACGGCGAGGTGATCATGCCGTGGCCGGCACGGTGGTAGTGCAGGTACTGGTTGGGGTACTGACGACGGGCAGTGGTGATCATGCCGGGGCCGCCAACGAAACCGTCGACCAGGAACGCAACTTTGTCCGCATCGGGGCCGAAGGCTTCCAGGATGAAATCGGCGCGGGCGCACATTTCATAGTGGTCGTCCGCGGTGATGTTGGCGGAGAACAGCTTGGCCTGGCCGGTTTCGTCCTGGGCGCGCTTCATGGCGTCGTACACCAGCGGGTAGACCTTCTTGGCCGGGCAGAACACCTGGTTGCCCTGGGGTTCGTCGTTCTTGATGAAGTCGCCGCCCAGCCAGAACTGGTAGGCCGCCGCCGCGAACGGCTCGGGACGCAGACCCAGCTTCGGCTTGATGATGGTGCCGGAGATATAGCCGCCGTTGACGACCGGACGGCCGAGGATACGCCACATGTCGGAGATGTCCTTGGACGGGCCATCGAACAGCTGGATGGCGCGCTCGGGCATGTAGAAGTCGTGAATCTTGGCGTGCTCGATATCGCCCATGCCCTGGTTGTTGCCGATGACCAGCGTCAGGAACGAGACGATCATCATGCGGCCGTCGGTGATGTTGCGGTCGAACAACTCGATCGGATACGCGATCCGCATGTCTTCGGTCGCTTCGTCGATCAGGTACACCAGCGCGTCGACGCCCTTGGTGAAATCATCGGTGGTGGAGACTTCAACGTTGGTGCCGGTCGAGGACTCGGCGGCGAAGTGAGCGGCGCAGGACAGGTAGCTGCCGAAGCCGGGCTTCGGTTTCATCTTGTAGGCGACGAGGATGTGCTTGCCACCCTTGATGAGGTCTTCTTCTTTGAGGCTGAGGTCGGCGTAACGTGCGGACTGATCCATTGCTTGGCTCCTTCGGGTTTAAACAAGGCTTCAGGAGCAA
>NCCT01000074.1 GCA_002279795.1 Hydrogenophilales bacterium 12-61-10 | reverse complement strand
CCGAGCATGCCCATGAAAATGCCATTCGGTCCGCAATGGTTCAAGGATATCAACTGGAAAATCCCGAATCTCGTGATGGCCGGCATGCCCGGTTTCGAGAAAGTGGCGACCGGACTGATGCAGCAAACGGTGAAAAACAACGGTGTGGCCAGCATCGAAGAACTGCGGTCGATCTGCATCGAGGCTGACGTCAAGCTGGTGGCCTGTCAGATGACAGTGGAATTGTTCGGTCATTCGCACGACGACTTCATCCCCGAGATCAAGGACTGGATCGGCGCAGCCAGCTTTTTACCGGTGGCGCAAAAATCGGATGTTTGCCTGTTTATTTGAGACGGGACACGCACCTGCGGTGGGCTGTTCCGACTGGCAGCCCACCGTTACTGCGATGCCATGCGAACGCAAGCGACTTATTAAACGTTGAATCTGCAATCAGCCTGGATCGATATGTCCAACTAGTTTTACTGATGCAGGTTTCAAGTTTTGGGAAGCTATCAGGAATCATTATTTGCCTTGTTTTACCCGCACGCTAGTCTTGAAACCGATCCTGTTTTCTGTAATGCGAACAAGGAGTTCATCATGACTATCAACGATGTAGTACTTCATGTTGACGAAATGCTTGATGCACGAGCGCGTCACAATCTGGAAGATCAAATGCGTGCCATCGAGGGCGTCATTTCACCTGGATTCAACGATCGGACGCCCCACCTGATGGTGGTCGCCTATAACTCGGATCGCATTCACGCAGCACAACTGCTGGATGCCGTCACCCATCAGGGCTATCACGCCCAGTATTGCGGAATGATCTGAATCACGCTGCCGGTGTTGACTTGATGGCGTGTGCTCCAAACACCCCGTCTGCGACGTCCTGATAGCGCTTGGCGAAGTGCACGGTCAGAACCGCGCGGATACTGCCGACCGGCAGCACTTGGCCGGTAAGCGGGGGGCGGTCTTGCATCACGGCATCCCTTTCGTTTTGCATCGATTGAAATGCGTCATTGCAAGACCTTGGTGGTTCCGGGAATTGTGTGCCGCAATTAATCTGTTCCCTTTGTTTCTTTGTTATTGGCGCGCACCTTCATTTGCGGCGCATTACGCCGTTTAATAAGTGATCTTCCCGAGGTTGACGATGCCTGCTAAAACCACCCTGCCCATTTTGCCTGCCCGTGCTGCAGGCTCAACCTGATGGCGTGTCATTCTTGAAAACCATACGGTTCAAACCAGGCTGGCTGCGTTCTTTACGCGTCCAGGTAGCCTTGGCCTTGGGGGTGTTGTTTGCCCTGCTGGCGACCAGCGTCGGATTCACCCTGTACGACCTCAGCCTGCGTCGCCACGACTATCAAATCCTCAATCTGGCCGGCCAATTGCGTGTGAACGCAGCCAGCATGCATCAACAGGCGCGCAATTATCTGCGCGATACGCCCATGGAACATGATGCCTATCAGCGCGATCTGGGTTTGTTTTATGCCGATCTGCGCCGACAGATCAAACTCTCCGACGACATCATCGCGGGCTTCAAGGCGCGTCGCCTGCCGCCCGAACTCACCGGTCAAGATGCGCCGATGACCTATAAGTGGGACGCCGCTTCACGGCATCAACTCGATATCAGCGCCAAGGATTGGGCGGTTTTCAAATCCGGCTTGCAGGCGCAACTGGGCGATGATCCCGAACAGCCCCGGCTGAACTGGGGCGCCGAATATATTGCGCAGCACGGCGGCAAGATGATTGCATCGACCGACCGGCTGGCACGTAGTTTCCAGACCATGATGGAAGCCAAGCTGGCGCAGGTGGAGCGGCACAATCAACTCGCGCTGGGCGCGGCAGCGCTCATCATGATCGGGCTGTTGGGCTTCCTGCATCACCAGCTGATGCGCCCGCTGCGGCTGACGATGGTCGGGTTCAAACGCGTCGCGCAGGGCGATCTGGGGTATCAGGTACCGGTGCTGGCGCAAAACGAAGTGGGGTTGATGGCCGATGCGTTCAACCAGCTTTCGATGCGGCTGCATGCCCTGTTTCAACTGACGGATCGCATCAATCGGGGCAAGGATCTCAATGCCACGCTGCGCTTTGTCAAAGAAGCCTTCGAGCCTTTTTTCCCGGTCGACTGGATTGGGCTGCTCATGCTGACCCCGGAAGGTCAGCAGCTTGGCCTCGAACGCACCGAAGGCGCATCCCGGCATGGCCTGCGTGAGGGGGATGCGTTTGCCTTGCATGATCCTGTGCTGGCGCGTGCGCTGCATCAGCCCAATGCGGTGCAGCTGGATACTTTAGACACCGCCGCTGGCGGCTCTTTTGCTCATGCCCTGCATCAGGCCAGGCTGGGGTCGGCCATTCTGCTTAAAGTGGGCAGCGACAAGCAGCCGGAAGCCGTGCTGGTCTTTGCCTCGACACAACCGGGCGCGTATACACAAGACCAGGTCGAACTGCTGGAAAACGTCGCCGGTCAGTTGAGTCACGCGCTCGACAAAACCGTTTTTCTGGAGCGCCTCGTTGTGGCCGCCGTGCAGGGGCTGTCCAAACTCGCCGAGAGCCGCGATCCCGAAACCGGCGACCACTTGACGCGGATGGCGCTGTATTCCGCGCTGGTGGCCGAAGAGCTGGGCAAAACCGAGCCTTACAAGCAGGTGATCGACGCCGCCTACGTGCGCCGCATTCACCAATTCGCGCCCATGCACGACATTGGCAAAGTGGGCATCGCCGACAGCATTTTGCTCAAGCCGGGCGCGCTCGATGCGGCGGAACGCGCTGAAATGCAGCGCCATCCCGGTATCGGCGGTGAAGTGCTGCGCCGCTGCGAGCAGCAGGTCGAAGCGCTGGGTTATCCCATCTTTCAAATGGCGGTGGACATCGCCGAAGCCCATCACGAACGCTACGACGGCAGCGGCTATCCCGCTGGCCTCGTTGCCGGAGACATTCCGCTGTCGGCGCGGATTGTGGCGGCGGCGGATGTGTTCGACGCACTGACCTCGAAACGTCCCTACAAATCCGCCTGGTCGATCGACACGGCACTTCAGGCGATGGAAGCAGACAGCGGAAAGCACTTCGATCCGGACATCCTCGCCGCGCTGCAACGCGCCATGCCGCGTGCGCTTGAAGTGTATGCGCAGCACAAGCACGTTTGACCCAGGCCGACGCCGTTGCCAATCCTGCTGCTCCCTGTCGACAGGGTCGCCGTTCCCCCCAAAACCTCACGCCCATTCACGCCGCCTGAAGCAATGAATGCAGCGCAAGTAGTTGCAAGTCGGTCAACTGGCAACATGCACGCACAAATCTGACGCCAAAAAGCGATCCTTACGCCCTCCCCTCGTCAAGCGGCAGGCGTGCCAAACACCACCGCCGCCACATCCTGATAGCGCTTGGCGAAGTGCACGGTCAAGCCGGCGCGAATATGGTCGGGCAACTTGTCGAAATCGCGCCGGTTGGCGTCGGGCAAAATCAGTTCGTTGATACCGACGCGGCGCGCGGCGATGACTTTTTCGCGGATGCCGCCGACCGGCAATACCTGGCCGGTGAGCGTGAGTTCGCCGGTCATCGCCAGGGGGCGGTTGATTTTGGCGTTCTTCGCCAGTGACAGCAGCGCGGTTGCCATGGTGACGCCGGCGCTGGGACCATCCTTGGGGGTTGCGCCTTCCGGGACATGCAGGTGAACAAAGCTCTTGTCGAAGAAGGTGCTGTCGGCGCCGTAAGGCTTCAGGTGCGAGGCGACATAGCTGTAGGCGATCTCGGCTGACTCTTTCATGACCTCGCCCAGCTTGCCGGTGAGCTTGAAACCGCGGTTAAGCGTATGGACGCGACTCGCCTCGACCGGCAAGGTCGTCCCGCCCATCGAAGTCCACGCCAGCCCGGTGACGATGCCGATGCCGCTCATCGGTTTTTCGCGCGTGAATACCGGCTTGTCGAGATAGGCCTCGACTTCCTTGATGCCGATTTTGATCGGTGTCGCCGCCCCGCCCAGAATTTTGACCACGGCCTTGCGCGCCACCCGTCCCAGCTGCTTTTCCAGGTTGCGCACGCCGGCTTCGCGGGCGTAGCCGTCGATCACGTGGCGCAACGCGCCTTCCGTGATGGTGAGCTGGCCTTTCTTCAACCCGGCACGGGTCAGCACGCGCGGCCACAGGTGGTGTTTCGCGATGGCGATTTTTTCTTCGGTGATGTAGCCCGACAGGCGGATGACTTCCATGCGGTCGAGCAGGGCCGAAGGGATGGAAAAATCGTTCGCTGTACAGATGAACAGCGCCTTGGACAAATCGAAGCGCACGTCGAGGTAGTGATCAAGAAAGTCGGCGTTCTGCTCGGGATCGAGTACTTCGAGCAAGGCCGAGGCTGGGTCACCCTGGTAATTGGCCCCGATCTTGTCGATTTCGTCGAGCATGATGATCGGGTTGGCGGAGCCGACTTCTTTCAGCGCCTGCACGAACTTGCCCGGCATCGCGCCGATGTAGGTGCGGCGGTGGCCCTTGATTTCGGCCTCGTCGCGCATGCCGCCGACCGAGAAGCGATAAAACTTGCGCCCCAGGGTTTCGGCGATGGACTTGCCGATGGAGGTTTTGCCAACGCCGGGCGGTCCGATCAGCAGCAGGATCGAGCCGGCCATTTCGCCGCGCATCGCACCCACGGCGAGGAATTCGATGATGCGGTCCTTGACGTCGTCGAGGCCGTCATGGTCGCGGTCGAGGATCTTGCGTGCGACTTCCAGGTCGATCTTGTCCTGGGTGTGCACGCCCCACGGCAACACGGTCAGCCAGTCGAGGTAGTTGCGGGTGACGCTATATTCCGGCGAGCCGGTTTCCAGCAGCGCCAGCTTGTGCATTTCCTCGTCGATGCGTTTTTTGGCTGCCTCGGGCAAAGTCAGTTTGGCGATGCGCTCGTTGAAGGTATCGAGCTCGGCGGTCTTGTCGTCCTTGGCGATGCCCAGTTCCTTCTGGATCGCCTTGAGCTGCTGACGCAGGAAAAACTCGCGCTGCTGCTCGGTCATCTTTTCGTCGACCTTGTCGCGGATGTCCGATTGCAGGCGCGCGACGTCGAGTTCCTTCTTCAGCAGCACTAGGACTTTTTCCATGCGCTTTTTCAGCGCAAAGGCTTCCAGCACATCCTGCAAGGCTTGTTTTGACGCCGTGGTGAGGCTGGCGGCAAAGTCAGTCAGCTGCGACGGTTCGTTGGGGCCGAAGCGGTTGAGAAAGAACTTCAACTCTTCAGAATAGAGTGGATTAAGCGGCAGCAAATCCTTGATCGTGTTGATGATCGCAATCGAATAGGCGCGGATTTCCTCGGAATCCGGCTTGCCGACTTCTGGCGGATAGTCGACCCGCACCTTGAACGGGGCGGTTTCGGACAGCCACTCGACGATGCGGAAACGGCGCCGGCCTTCGGCGATGAACTGCATCTTGCCGTCGGAGCGAACCGGGTGATGGATGCGCACCAGGGTGCCGATATTGCGAAAATCCGCCCGCTTCACCTCGTCGGTGTTGTCGGGTTTGACGACCACCAGCCCCACCATGTGATGGGTGGATTCGCCGATGGCCTCGACCGTGGTCAGCCAGGGCGCTTCGTTCATCAGCAGCGGCATGGTCTGCGCCGGGAAAAAGGGCTTTTCAGTCAGCGGCAGCAGGTAGAGCTCGCTCGGCAACAGGGGGTCGACCGGCAGTTGCAGATCGGTGGAAGCGTCTTCTTCGGAGGCGGGCGACTTGGGCATGGATTATTGTTCTCGTGTTGATTCGGGCGGGGCGATCAAACACCCAGCACGCAGTATCGAGCTTATCCGCCAGTTTTCAAGGGCTGGCCGCTGTGTTTGTTTGCACTGCGGGGCGCACGAGCGGAATTTCTTCAACGATATCAGGCAGTCCGGACAACACCATCAATTCGACACGGCGATTGCGCGCCCGCCCGTCTTCGGTGTCGTTGGAGGCGATCGGCTTGCTCGCTTCGCTGCCGATCGCCAGCAGGCGCTCCGGGTCGATGCCGTTGGCCGCCAGCAGGCGCACCACGCTGGTGGCGCGCATCGCAGACAGTTCCCAGTTCGAGGCAAAACTGGAATTGCTGATCTGCACATTGTCGGTATGGCCGGTGACCTCGAGCTTGAACGGCTCGTTCTTCAAGGCTGCGGCCACGGTCTGCAGCACTTGCAGCGAATAAGGATGCAGCCGTGCCTGACCGGGATCGAACAGGACATTGGCGTTGATTTCGATGCTGACGCCGCGCCGGCTTTGCGTGACCTTGACCTTGCCCTCCTTCACCAGCGGACCCATGGCGGCGAGCAGCGTGTTGGCGACGTCGGTCATGTGCGCCTGCTCCTCGATGTGCTGCTGCTGTTTGAGGGTGCGCTGCCTGACCTCGGGCGGCAGTTTGACGCTCGGCAACTCGGGTACTCGGGCCTCTTCGCTGGCGGGCGCTTTGCCGAAAGCATCGCCCAGCGAATTCGCCAGGACGCGGTACTTGCCTTCGTTGACGGCGGAGATGGCATACATCACCACAAAAAAAGCAAACAGCAGGGTGATGAAATCGGCGTACGAAATCAGCCAGCGGTCGTGGTTCTCATGGTCGTAATTGATCCGCCGCCGCTTGCGCATCAGACGTAGCCTTTCAGCCGCGCCTCGATGATGCGCGGGTTGTCGCCGTGCGCGATGCCGATGAGGCCATCGCAGATGATCTCGCGCTCGGTGACGCGGCGCGCGATGGTGAACTTGATCTTGTTGGCGATCGGCAAGAACACCAGGTTGGCGAGACCTACGCCGTAGATGGTTGCGACGAAGGCAACCGCGATGCCCGCCCCCAGCTTGCTCGGGTCCGACAGGTTTTCCATCACGTGGATCAGGCCGATCACCGCGCCCAGAATGCCGAGCGTAGGGGCATAGCCGCCGGCGGCTTCCCAGACGCGGGCCGCCTGGCGCTCGGCCGTTTCAAAATTGCTGATCTGCACTTCGAGGGTTTCACGCAGCTTTTCGGCGTCGGCGCCGTCGACCAGCAACTGCAGGGCGCCTTTCTGGTACGGGTCGCTGGTCATATTGACGTGGCGCTCCAGCGCCAGCACGCCTTCCTTGCGCGTGGTATTCGACCACAGGATGACCCGGCGGATCAGCGCATGGGTATCGGACGCGGGTGGACGAAACACCCATTTCGCCATGCGCATGCCGTGCAAAAAAACCGCCAGGGGAAAATGCAGCAGCACCGCCGCGCAAGTGCCGAGGACGACGATGACAAAGGCCGCCGGTTGCAGGAACAGGCCGATATGCCCGCCTTCCATCGCCTGGCCGCCGAGAATGGCGACCAGGCCCAGAATCAGACCGATCACGCTGCCCCGATCCATGCGTCCTCCTTGAGCTTGCTGCGGATCCGCGCGATTGCCTGGCCGTGCAGCTGGCAGATGCGCGACTCGGTGACGCCGAAGACTTCGCTGATTTCACGCAGATTGAGTTCCTGCTCGTAGTACAGCGACATCAGCAATTGCTCGCGCTCGGGCAGCGCCTCGATGCCGCGGATGATGCAGGCGCGCAAATTGGCGTCGAGCAACTGCGGCAGCGGCATGCTGGCCTCGTTCGCCGACTGCTTGTCGAGGAAGGACTCCTCCTCGTCGGTGTCGCCGAAGTCTTCGAAATACAGCAGCTGATGGCCGCGCGCATCGCCCAGCATGTCCTGGTATTCGCCCAGCGGCATTTTCATCGACTCGGCGATTTCGGTTTCGCTCGGCTGTCGCCCGAGCTTGTGCTGCAAGGCGCCGATGGCCGCCTCGATCTTGCGCATCGACTGGCGGGCGGTGCGCGGCATCCAGTCGGAGTGGCGCAACTCGTCGATCATCGAGCCACGGATGCGCTGGATGGCATAGGCCTCAAACTGGGCGCTCTGGGCGTCGTCGTAGCGGCTGATGGCGTCGAGCAGGCCGATCATGCCGGCCTGCACCAGGTCGTCTTCCTCCACGCTGGGCGGCAGCCGGCCCATCATGTGATGCGCCAGCCGCTTGACCATCGGCATGTAGTGCGTCAGCAGGTCGCTTTTTTCGCTTTTTCCGCTTGCGGTGTACACCGTTACCCTCTCCTGCAGGATTCCATCAGACGACCGCCTTCGATCACGCGCTGCATGAAGCCGCCGACGTTGCCCAGGCTGGCGGGCTGCGGCCAGCGCAACAGGCCATCGGCCAGCTTGCGAAACTGCGAGGTAGACTTGGCGACCGGGAACGCATCGACCACCGAGGTGCGCAGCCGGTTGGCGCGATCCAGACGCTCGTCAAGCGGCACATAGCCGAGGTAATCCACCGAAACGCCCAGATAACGTTCGGCGGTCTGGGCAAAGTTGTGGGCGACGGCCTGCGCCTGCTCGGGCGACTCGATGCGGTTGAGCAGCAGGCGGAACTGGCGCTTGCCGAAGTTTTGCGACAGCCGTTTAACCAGCGTGTAAGCCTGCGTGATGGCGGTACTGCCAGGCGGCAACACCACCAGGATCTCGGAGGCGGCCAGACCCAGCGGCAGCGCGTCGGGATCGGTGGCCTCTTCCATGTCCACCAGCACCACGTCGACGCCGCATTGCAGCTGGTTGAAGCTTTGCGCCAGCCATTCCTGGTCGCGTTCGGACAGACGCCCCAAGCGGCTGAAGCCGCCGCCGATCGGCAGCACCTGCACGTTATCCGGCCCGGTGAGAATCAGTGCATCGAGCGTGCAACGTCCGGCCAGCACGTCCAGCACATCGTGACGCGGCGAGAGGCCGAGCGCGGCGGCGGCGCCCTGCCCCTTGTGGCTCTGGTCGATGATCAGCACGTCGCGACCGCCGCGCGCCAGCGCCACGGCCAGGTTGGCGGTGGCGGCGGTCTTGCCCGCGCCCTGCTGCCCCGACATCACGGTAATGACCTGAAACCCGGGCTGCTGGCCCAGCCCAAGCAGGCTGCGCAGTCCGGCGGCCTGATCGCTGTTGAATTTGTCACCCTTGAAGTCAGCCATGGGACACCGCGCTTTCGCGATGCTGGGTCGGCTGGCCGCTCAGGGCGAACGCGAGTTCGCTGTCGTCGAGTTGCCACGGCGAGGACAGGGTGCGCGTCTTGAACGCACGATGGATCAGGTACTGGCGGTTGGCCAGATGCAGGTCTTCGGGCACGCGCTGGCCGGTGGCCAGGTAGTGCACGTTGAGCTGGTGGCGGATCGCGCAGTCGAGCGCGGGGCCAAGGCTGGCGGCTTCGTCGACTTTCGACAGGATGCAGCCGTCGAGCCCGCGCGACTGGTAGGCGCGCACCACTTCGTCCAGCGTGTCGCCGTGGCTGGTGGCGTTGAGCAGCAGCAAGCGCTTGATCGGGTGCTCGGCCTGGCACAGCATCTCGACCTGTTCGGCCACCGCCTGGTCGCGCTGGCTCATGCCGACGGTGTCGATCAGCACGGTGTGCTTGTTGCGCAGCTCTTTCAACGCGATGCGCAGGTCGGCCGCGTCGCGCACCGCGTGCACGGTCACGCCGAGAATCTTGCCGTAAATGCGCAGTTGCTCGTGGCCGCCGATCCGGTAGCTGTCGGTGGTCAGCAGCGCCAGCTTGGCGGCGCCGTGGCGCACCACAAAGCGCGCGGCCAGCTTGGCGGTAGTAGTGGTCTTGCCGGCGCCGGTCGGCCCCATGAGGGCGAATACGCCACCGCCGTCGAGCATGTCGGTTTCGTTCTGCATCACCTGCAGGCGTTTCATCAGGGTATTGCGCATCCATACCTGCGCCTGTTCGGCATCGCTGCGTTCTTCGCCGCGCGGCAGGGTGTCCAGCAGCTCGCGCGCCAGCGTGGCGCTGAAGCCTGCTGCCAGCATGTCGCGCATCAACGTGGCACCCGATGGGTCGCGCCCGGGCAGGTCGCGCCAGGCCAGATCGGCCAGCTGGTTTTCCAGCCGCGACTGCATCATCTTGATTTCGCTGATCACGCTCTTGGCCAGCTGGGCGCCGTCATGACTCGGCAGAGCGACGCGCTCAACCAAACGGCGTTTGAACGACACCTCGGGATTCGGCTCGCCCTGCATCTCCGCCACCGCGACCCCGAGGACTTCGCGCAACTGGCGCATGGCCTCACGGGATGTTTTGGCGACGATACGTTTGACGTTCATGCTGCTCCTCCTACAAGGGAAGTGACTTTGATGTGTTTGCCTTCGGGTACTTCAGCGTGCGAAAGCACTTTGAGTTGCGGCACGGTGCGCCGCAGAAAACGGGCGAGCAAGGGACGCAGGGCAACCGGCGTCAGCAATACGGGGGGATGACCCAGGGCTTCCTGGCGCTGGGTCGACGTCTGGGTGCGCTCAAGCAAGGCATCGGCAAGGCCGGGTTCCATTGCTGCCGCGTCATTGCCGCCCTGCAGGGTCTGCATCAGCAAGCGCTCCAGGCTCTGGTCAAGTGCAATCACCGGCAGTTCGCCGACCGAGCCGTAAATCTGCTGCACGATCGAGCGCCCCAGCGCCACCCGCACCAGTGCGGTGAGCTCGCCCGGATCCTGTACGCGGGCGGCTTCTTCCAGCAGGGTGTCGATGATGCTGCGCATGTCGCGGATGGCCACGCCTTCGATCAACAGGTTTTGCAGCACTTTTTGCACGGTGGAAAGCGACAGCAGCTTGGGCACCAGGTCTTCGACCAGCTTGGGTGCGCTCTTGCCCAGATGGTCGAGCAGCGCCTGCGTTTCCTGGCGTCCCAGCAGTTCGGCGGCATGCTGCGTCACCAGATGGTTCAGGTGGGTGGCAATCACGGTACCGGGATCGACCACGGTGTAGCCCAGTGCCTGCGCCTGGTCGCGCAACTCGCCCTCGATCCACACCGCTGGCAGGCCGAATGCGGGATCGCGGGTGGCCACGCCCGGCAAAGTCGCCGTGATGTTGCCCGGATCGATCGCCAGAAACAGCCCGGTGCGCACTTCGCCGCTGCCGATTTCCACGCCCTTGAGCGTGATGCGGTAGCTGTTGGGACTGATTTCCAGGTTGTCCCGAATATGCACGGCAGGCGGCAGGAAGCCGATTTCACGCGCGAATTTTTTGCGGATGCCCTTGATGCGGCGCACCAGTTCGCCGTCGGCGGCGCTGTCCACCAGCGGAATCAGGCGATAGCCGACTTCCAGCCCGAGCGTGTCGATCGGCGCCACGTCTTCCCAGCTGGCTTCCTGTGACTCGACGCTGGCAAGGGGCGCGGTCTGCAACTCTTCCGGCGCCGCCTCTTTTTTGTGGCTGCCTTTGTAAGCCATCCACACCATGCCACCGGCCAGCAGCAGGAACGAAAAGTGCGGCATGCCGGGAATCAATCCCATCGTGCCGATGATCGCGGCAGTGATGTACAGCGCCTGGGTCTTGTTGAAGATGTTCGACAGCACCTGACCGGCAATGTCTTCATCGGTGCTGACCCGGCTGACGATCAGGCCCGCGGCGATGGAAATCACCAGCGCCGGAATCTGCGCCACCAGGCCGTCGCCAATCGCCAGCAGCGTGTAGTTGCGCGCGGCGTCGGCCAGCGTCATGTCGTGTTCCATCAAACCGATGATGAGACCGCCGACGATGTTGATCACCAGAATCAGGATGCCGGCGATGGCGTCGCCGCGCACAAACTTCGAGGCACCGTCCATCGAACCGAAAAAGTCGGCTTCCTGCGATACCTCGGCGCGGCGACGGCGGGCTTCGTCTTCGTCGATCAGGCCGGCGTTGAGGTCGGCATCAATCGCCATCTGCTTGCCGGGCATGGCGTCCAGCGTGAAGCGTGCGCTGACCTCGGCAATGCGCCCGGCGCCCTTGGTAATCACGATGAAGTTGATCACCACCAGAATCACGAACACGATGATGCCCACCGTGTAGTCGCCGCCGACCAGGAAATGGCCGAACGCTTCGATCACCTTGCCGGCGGCGTCCGGCCCGGTATGGCCTTCGAGCAGCACGACGCGGGTCGACGCGACGTTGAGCGACAGGCGCAGCAGGGTCGACAGCAGCAATACGGTGGGGAAAGCGGCAAAATCAAGCGCCTTCTTGGTCGACAGGCTCACCAGCAACACCATGATGGACAGCGCGATGTTGAAGGTGAACAGCATATCCAGCATGAACGTGGGCAACGGCAGCACCAACATCGCCAGAATGAGCACGATGAAAATCGGTGCCGCCATGGAACGCATCTGGGCGACGTTAAACAGCTTGGATAAATTCAGCCCGTTCATGCGCCTGCCTGCAACGGATCAAGTTCAGGGGGAACCGGCAAGGTCGTCGGCGCGTTCGGATAAGCCCCGCCTGCTTTCTGGAAATGACGCAACTGGAACACGTAGGCCAGCACTTCCGCCACCGCGGTGTAGAGCGTGGCGGGGATTTCGTCGCCGATTTCGGTGTGGCGGAACAGCGCCCGCGCCAGCGGCGGCGCTTCCAGCAGCGGTACATTGTTCTCGGCGGCCAGTTCGCGAATCTTGGCAGCGACGGCGTCGGCACCTTTGGCCACCACGCGCGGCGCGCCCATCTTGCCTTCGGTGTATTTGAGCGCAACGGCGTAATGGGTCGGGTTGGTCACCACCACATCGGCCATCGGCACTTCACTCATCATGCGGCGGCGCGAAATCTCACGCTGCTGGGCACGGATGCGTGCCTTGAGCAGCGGATCGCCTTCCGATTCCTTGGCTTCCTGCCGCAACTCCTCCTTGGTCATTTTGAGTTTGTTGTTATGGCTCCACAGCTGAAAGGGCAAGTCCAGCACGACGATGAAAATCATCGCGCCCGACGCCAGCAGAAACACCTTGCCGATCAGGTCGCCCATGTGGCGGATGGCGGTTGTCGGCGTTTCCAGGCTCAGCGACAAAATGGCATCGACGTTGGCCCAGATCAGCCAGGTCGCCACCACGCCCAGCAGGCCGACCTTGCCGATCGACTTGAGCAGTTCGACCAGGCCCTGCGAAGACAGAATGCGCTTGATGCCGGACAGGGGATTGAGGCGGCTGAACTTCGGCGCCAGCGCCTTGGAACTGAACAACCAGCCGTGCAACATGAACGGCCCGACCAGCGTGGCGACCACGATCAACGCAAAAAACGGTGCCAATGCCAGCACCGCCTCAAAGAACTGGCTCGACAGCTGATCCATCGCATACGCACTGTCACGCGCGATGGCGGGCTCGAACTGCAGGCCGCCGCGAACAATCCCGGACAAGGTCTGGCCCATGCCGCTGGCCATCATCCACATGCCCGAGCCGCCCGCCATCAGGACGATGAACGTAGCCAGCTCACGCGACTGCGGCACCTGGCCGTCTTCGCGCGCTTTGTCCAGTCGCTGTTGCGACGGGGCTTCGGTCTTTTCCTGATCGCTTTCTTCAGCCATCCCTGATTCACCTGTAGAGGATGCCCGTCGCGTCACCTGGATCGAGACGGGCTTTCTTAGGTTGAATTATTGGCCATGCCCGGGCTGGGCAATCAGGGGAATACAGTGGGTTTTAGCCTGCTATTTAGCGCCAGACGGCGCAGCAGGCTAGTTTGCATGGTGATCGCATCTTCGGTGCGCTTGTTCATCACGATGATGCTGATGCGCCGATTGACCGGATCGAATGGTTCGGCCTGATTGAACGCTACCGACGAGGCCAGGCCGACCACGCGCAGCATTTTCGTTTCGTCCATGCCCCCCACGACCAGCTCGCGGCGCGACGCATTGGCCCGGTCCGCCGAGAGTTCCCAATTGCTGTAGCCGCGACCCGCGTTGGAATACGGCGTGGCATCGGTATGGCCCGACAGGCTGATGCGGTTTTGCACGTCGTTCAGCACCTTGCCGATTTCCCGCAAAATGATCTTGGTATAGGGCTGCAACTCCGCACCCGCCAGTTTGAACATCGGCCGGTTCTGCTCATCCACAATCTGGATGCGCAGCCCCTCGGTCGTGATGTCGAGCAGCAACTGGCGCTTGAACTGCTTGAGCGTGGGGTTGGCGTCGATTTCCGCTTCCAGGCGCCCTTTCAGCAATTTGAGCTTGGCCGCTTCAAGCCGCTCCAGCTCGGCTTTTGCCGCTTCGAGGTTGTAGGAGTTTTTTTCCTTGACCGTCTCGCCCTTTTTGACCTGGCCGCTCTTGCGTGACAGGTCGGTACCGCCGCCCTTGATGACGCTGGAGCTGTCGCCGCTGCCTGAGCCGCCCTGCATGGCAACTTTAAGCGGCGTCTTGAAATATTCGGCAATGCCATTGAGGTCGCCCTTGGCGGTCGAACCCAGCAACCACATCAGCAAAAAGAACGCCATCATCGCCGTCACGAAGTCGGCGTAGGCGATTTTCCACGCCCCACCATGGTGGCCGCCGGCCACTTTTTTGATGCGCTTGACGATGATGGGCGCTTTTTGTTCGCTCACGGATGCACGCCGATCATGGAAAAGTCAGATGGATAAAAATCAGCGCGACTTGGCGCCCTTGACGTGCTCTTCCAGCTCGCTGAAAGATGGACGCTCGGTCGAAAACAGCACCTTGCGGCCAAACTCGACCGCAATCGCCGGGGCATATCCATTGATGCTGGCCAGCAGGGTGACCTTGACGGTCTGGAACATCTTGGACGACTCGTGCAGCTTCTGCTCGAGCAACCCCGACAGCGGTCCGACAAAACCATAGGCCAGCAAAATACCCAGGAAGGTACCGACCAGCGCGTGAGCGATCAGGATCCCGAGCTCGGCCGGCGGCAGGTGCACGGATTCCATGGTATGCACCACCCCCATCACCGCCGCCACGATGCCGAACGCGGGCAAACCATCGCCCAGCTTGGCGACGACGTGAACCGGCAACTCGCCCTCGTGATGATGGGTTTCAATTTCGTTGTCCATCAGGTTTTCGATTTCGAAGGCATTCATGCTGCCGCTCACCATCAGGCGAAGATAGTCGGTGAGGAATTCAACAATGTGATGGTCGGCCATGATGGTCGGGTATTTGGAAAACAGCGGGCTGTTTTCTGGCGAATCGACATCGCTTTCCACCGACATCAGGCCTTCCTTGCGGATTTTTGTCAGCAGTTCGAACAACAGCGCGAGCATGTCCATGTACAGCGCCTTGCTGTACTTCGATCCCTTGAAGATGGTCGGCAAGGCTTTCATGCTTGCTGTACTTCGATCCCTTGAAGATGGTCGGCAAGGCTTTCATGGTCGCCTTGATGGCCTTGGCATTGTTGCCCACCAGGAACGCGCCGCCCGCACCGCCGCCGATCATCAGCAGCTCCAGCGGCTGAAACAGGGCGGCCAGATGCCCGCCGGCCAGCGCAAAGCCGCCGAACACCGCAAGCACCACGACAACATATCCAACGATGACTAGCACAAGCGTCCATCCTTATTGATTGACTCACGGTCTTGGGCACCCTCGTGCGCAACCCCGATCCACCCATGAAGTTTCGACAGGATTGCCTGAAACTTGATGGCACGCCCACGAAGAATTGCGGCACAACTCACATTCGCCACGCGTACAGCGTATGGCGCGCCCCTTCTGCCAGCGTGATCACATGGTCCGGTTGCCGCGCCTGCACATCGAACGACAGACTGATGAGCAAACTGCCCTTGCGCATCTGGGTCTGTGCCTGCTGCCACACATCCGGCATCGCAGCCGGCGATAGATAGGCAAATACCACGTCAAAGCGGGCCAGATCGAGCACGGCATAATCGCGGCGCATGAAGATGACCCGGCTGCGTTTGATCCAGGCGCGAACGCGGCTGATGAGCCAGGGAGCCGGAGCGATTTCGGTGCCGAAAAACTCGGCGCGCGGAAAGCGCGGCTCCAGATAAAACGGCACATCGCCGAACCCGCTACCCAGATCGATAAAGCGAAACGGGGACGTCGCTGGCAACAGCGGCATGATGGCTCGCCATGCCTTGCGGTCGGATAGGTAAAGCGGCACCCGGGTGCGAAAACTGCTCCAGTAGAACAACACCAGCAGCA
>NCCT01000073.1 GCA_002279795.1 Hydrogenophilales bacterium 12-61-10 | reverse complement strand
CTCGCTGCCGTCCGGGCTGGTTTTCAGGAACGGGGTGAAACCGGGTTTATCCTGCGCCGAAATATCCAGGGTGGCGATGCGCTCGGGGCGCGAATGCCCGGACGCATCGGCATTGACCTTGAACACGTCGACCCGGGGTATTTTCTGGCTGGCCACGAATGCCATCGTTCCCTGGGCGTTGAACCACACTTGCGCCGGGCCGTTGATTGTCGGCACATAACGCAAAATTGCGTCAGTGCCGGTTCCGCCCATCTGCTTGAGCGCGCGCTCGACGTCCAGAATCACGATCCGGTCTTCTCCGCGCAAGGTCACCCAAAGTTCGCGGCCGTTCCGCGTGAACGTGGGTTCATGCGGCTCGCGCCCCACCAGGATGCCGCTCGTCAGGCGTTCGGGATTGGTTGCCGGACTGGCCAGGGGATTCGGCGTATTGCCGACGACGCGCTTGTTGACCGCGTCGATGAGATAGATGTTGCTCGATCCGCGTCCGCTGGTCGCGAGCAGCCGCCCGTCGGGCGAAGGCACCGCCCCGTGCGCGTCGATGCAGCCGTGATACAGCGGTTTGTGGATCATCGCCGCGTGCGTCGGCGCCACCCCCGCCGTGACGAAGCGGAAAGGCGGGCGGGCGTCTTCATCGAAACTGGTGAGGTTGATGGTGGTTTCGACTGTATTGGTGCGCGGGTCGATCACCACCAGGGTGTTGGAATCCTCGTTGGTAATGAAAACCCGATCCTGTGCCTGAATCAGGGCATCAGACTGCGGCGACGCCTGGGACTGCGCACTGCCTGCCCGGGCAAGGCCGGCTGTGGCGGCAAGGGCGGCGGTCGCTTTGAGGAAGTCGCGTCGTTGTTCGTTCATGTAGGGCTCCGGGTTGAGCAAGCAAGGTTTTCAGAGAAGACACTTAAAGCGTCCGTGTCATGGCATATACAGTGCCAAGCGCAAACTTATTCCCGCATTCCCGATTTTTTTCATAACAGGTTCAAGCCGGAAGCACGCCCCAGTCAAAAGGATCGGTTGCCTGACATGTCGAATGGTTCATCCGTTCTCCAATCCGGCTTGCCATCATTTCGGCACCCTCACCCTGCGCATTTTTATCGCGATCTGCCGCTGGTGCGCATCGGTCTGCCGATCACCCTGGCCATCGATGCGCTGCCCGGACAGACGTTCAGCGGCACCATGCACACCATCGACCTGGTGGCCGACCCGGCCCGCCGCCACGTGCGGATGGGCGCGCGCATCGCCAACCCGAAGGGGAAACGCAAGCCCGGCTTGTTTGTCCGCGCCACGGCCGACCCCGGCCGCAAGGCCCGCGCTGCGACCCCGGTATCCGCCCTCCAGCCACAGAAATGATGAATTCGCCACTTGGTCTGACGAAGCCTCGTCAGGAATCCAGCGCGCGTGATTCATCAGCTTGTCAAACCGCCCTGATTTAATGCGGTTTTTCAACCGATTGATCACGAACAGGAGACTGGCATGGACACTGCATATACCTTGGCATACACAACGCAAGGAGCAGAAAACATGATTGACCTCAACCAAGGCGGCACTCTGGATGTCTCTCTCAAGGAAGACACCAAAGGTCAGGACAACGTCATTCTCGCTATCGCTGCCCAGGCCTGCGAACTCAGCCTGACCCCGCACCAGGCGCGCGTGCTGGCGACCGAACTCATCATGGCCGTCAACCGTGCCGAGGTGCGCAACAACCTCAAGCACAGCCAGAACATGGTGCGCAGCGGGCAACAGCAAACCACCCGCCACGGTTTTTTCCACGTCTGAGCGACTCACACTTTTCAGGGCGACCGGCTTCGGTCGCACCCAGGTAGCAGGCAGCCAGGTCTGTTTACCTTACGATGAGCCCCGCATTGGCGGTGGCGCGGCATCCATGATAGGGTGGCGCACTAAGGCGCAAGGACTCGTCCTTGCGCCATTTCTTTTATCCATCTTCAGGAATTCAGCATGGCCGTCATCGAACTTACTCAGGCAAATTTCGAAACCACCATCCAGAACAACGATGTCGTCGTCGTCGATTTCTGGGCGCCCTGGTGTGGCCCGTGCCGCGGTTTTGCGCCCATTTTCGAAGCTGCTGCAGAGAAGCACGCCAACATCGTGTTTGCCAAGGTCAATACCGAAGTCGAGCAGGAGCTCGCCGGCTTTTTCCAGATTCGTTCGATTCCCACCCTGATGGTGTTCCGCGAGCAGGTCATCCTGTATTCCGAATCCGGCTCGCTGCCCGCCCACGCGCTCGACGGCTTGATCGAACAGGTCATGGGGCTGGACATGGCGCAAGTCCACAAGGACATCGCCGAGCAGCAGACACAGCCTCAGGCTTGAGCCTCAGACCGACTGATTGAGCAGCTGCCGCGCCAGCGGCAGGGTGATCGGGCGGCGCGTTTCCAGACTGACCCGATCCAGCGCTTCGAGCACCGCCAGCAAGCTTTGCATGTCACGCGCGGCACGGGTCAGGAGGTAATCCGCCACCTGCGGATCAAGCTGAAAACCCAGACTTTCCGCATGCTGCCGTAGCGCAGTCTGCTTTTCGGCATCGTTCAACGGCTGCATCTGAAACACCAGCCCCCAGCCAAACCGGGTCTTCAACTCGGGCATCAAGGGCAGCTCGGCTGGTGCCACGCTGCCCGCCGCCAGCCATAACCCGCTACGTTCGCGCACCTGGTTGTACGCGGCAAATCCCGCCAGTTGCCGGGCCTCATTCCAGCTTTCCACCGCGTCTGCAACGACGATTTCGCCCGCCTCCACCCCGCCCCACTGCACACTGCGTCCGCGGGTTTCGCACGCCGCCGCCCAGGCTGCCAGAAGGTAGCTCTTGCCGCTTCCCGGCGCGCCCCACACGTAGACCATGCGCTCGGTCGCTGTGCCGTCCAGCATCGCATTGAGCTGCGCCATCAGTTCGACATTGCGCCCTGCGACAAAGCGGGCGAGGTCGGGGCGAGCGGGCGGGCGAATATCGAGCAGGAGTTGTCGCATGGGGCCGAGAGGATAAGCGATCCAAACCCCTTCGCGCCACAGCCCGGCTACATCAGGGCATCGAACAGGCGGGCGACGTTTTGCAGCAGGCGTTTCGCGGCCGGGCGCCGGACCCAGGCGGCCGGATCAACGACATGGGATTGAGCCAGATAGCCCTGCTCGATCACCCACAGCTCGGCGGCCACCACCGGGTCATAGATCAGCACGGTGACTTCCTCGTTGAGTTCGAACGAGCGCCGATCGAGGTTGGACGAGCCGACCAGCGCCACGTTTTCGTCCACGCTCATCAGCTTGGCGTGCAGGAAATTGCCGTGATAGCCATGAACATTCACCCCGGCTTCCAGCAGCGTGTCGTAATAGGATTCCTGGGCAAGCTGGACGAATGGCCGGTTGGATGCCTGGTCAACGACCAGGTGCACCGCCACGCCGCGCCGCGCCGCGTTGCACATGGCGCTGACGAATTGCGGCGAGGGAATGAAATAGGGCGTGGTCAGCACAATCCGTGACAGGGCTGCATACATCAGCCCCACCATCACGTTTTCAGTGGTGTCGGTCCGAAACCCCGGCCCGCTTGGCAACACCTGGGCGTAGGCAGGTTGATGATCGACCGCGAATGCTGCATCGACCGTCTCCATTTCGGGCGGCAGATTGCCGGTTTCCAGATAGCGGTCGCCGAGCAGAACCGCATGCAGCTGACGCACCACTGCGCCTTCGGCACGCACCAGCATTTCCTCATTGATGCGCCCTTTGTTGGCAGTCGGGCTGACGACATTCTGCGAACCGAAGAACGCCACCGTGCCGTCGATCACCGTGATCTTGCGGTGGTTGCGCAAGTCCGGCCGCATGCGTTCGCGTTTGAACAGGCGAAACGGCAGCAGCGCGATCACTTCGGCCCCTGCTGCGCGCAGCGCCGGGGCAAACGCCTTCAGTCCCTTGCGTGCGCCGATCGCATCCATCAGCACGCGCACCGCCACGCCACGCTGCCGCGCGCGCAGCAGCGCCTCGCTCACCCGGCGACCCACCGCATCGTCGGCATAGATGTAGACCATCAGGTGAACATACTGATTGGCCCCGTCGATGCCTGCAATCAGGCAGTCGAGCGCGCGCGGGGAGTCATGAATAAGCTCGAAGCGGTTGCCGCCAACCACGGGGAAATCCGACAACGCCCGCGTCAGATCGAGCGCAGGCCATAACTGTGCGGGTGCGGCCTGACGGAAACCGGATACCGGTGCATGCCGATAGACCCCGTCGATGGCCTCTCTCACCCGCGACTGCCGGGACAGTCGCCACTGCGGCAGATACGCGCGGCCAAACATGGCGTAAAGAAGCAGTCCCAGCCAGGGCAAAAAGAAAATCAGCAGCAGCCAGCCGCGTGCCGCCGCCGCATCGCGCCGATAAGGCACATAAAACAGCATCGCCAGACGGATCGCCCACTCGCTCGCGCCATAGAGTTCGCCCCAGGTAATCGCCATCGCTACTCACTTGCTTGTTTGCGGGTGTCCCGGGATTCTAGCGTGTGGTCGCAAGCCAGCGGTTTGCGCGGCTATACTTTCGGGTCTTGATCCGCCGTGCTGAAAGTTTGTCGATGATTGCCCCTTTCCCCCTGCCTGTCCGACCCGTCATCCAGCCGCCGCCCATGGTGGAAGAAGTGCTCGGCGACGATGAGCGCGCGTCGCTCAAATCCCGCATCAAGGCGCTGATGAAACAGCAGGATGCGGTGCTGGTGGCGCACTACTACACCTCGGCCGACCTGCAGGATCTGGCCGAAGAGACCGGCGGTTGCGTGTCGGACTCACTGGAAATGGCGCGCTTCGGCCACGCCCACCCGGCCAAGACGCTGATTGTCGCCGGGGTCAAATTCATGGGCGAAACGGCCAAGATCCTCAATCCGGAAAAGCGCGTGCTGATGCCCGACCTCGATGCCGACTGCTCGCTCGATCTGGCCTGCCCGGCGGATGAGTTCGCGGCCTTTTGCGATGCCCATCCGGATCGCCTGTCGGTCGTCTACGCCAACACCAGCGCGGCCGTCAAAGCGCGCGCCGACTGGGTCGTCACCTCCGGCATAGCGGTCAAGATCGTCAAATACCTGCACCAGCAAGGCCACAAGCTGTTGTGGGCGCCGGATCGCCATCTCGGCGACTACGTACAGCGCGTCACGGGCGCCGACATGCTGCTGTGGCAGGGCTCGTGCGTGGTGCACGAAGCCTTCAAGGCCGACGCGCTGAAGACACTGCGCGCCGAGCATCCGGCCGCCGCCGTGCTGGTGCATCCCGAATCGCCCGCAGCGGTGATCGCGCAAGCCGATGTGGTGGGCTCGACAACGCAGCTAATCGCTGCGGTCAAAGACCTGCCGAATCCCGAATTTATTGTCGCCACCGACAACGGCATCTTCCACAAGATGCGTGCCGCCGCCCCCGGCAAAGTCCTGATCGAAGCGCCGACCGCAGGCGAAGGCGCGACCTGCCAGTCGTGCGCGCACTGTCCGTGGATGGCGATGAACGGTCTGCGCAATCTGGCCAGCGTGCTGGAATCGGCTACGGCAGGCCAGCCCGTCGCAAACGAGATTCATATCGAAGAAGGCATCCGCGCCAAAGCGCTATTGTCGACCCAGCGCATGCTGGACTTTGCCACCGCCGAAAAATCCGGCCGCATCCAACTCGGGGACTGAACCATGGCTGGAGCCAGCTTGCTTGCACTGCTCGACGACATTGCCACCATCCTCGACGATGTGTCGGTGATGACGCAGGTCGCCGCCAAGAAAACCGCCGGCGTGCTGGGCGACGACCTTGCGCTCAACGCCCAGCAGGTTTCCGGCGTCAGGGCCGAACGCGAACTGCCGGTGGTGTGGGCGGTCGCCAAGGGCTCGTTCATCAACAAGGCGATTCTGGTTCCCGCCGCGCTCGCCATCAGCGCGTTTGCGCCCTGGCTGGTCACGCCCCTGCTGATGCTGGGCGGCGCGTTTCTGTGCTTCGAAGGCTTCGAGAAGCTGGCCCACAAATATCTGCACAGCGCGGCCGAAGACAACGCCCACCATGCCGAGCTGACGCAGCGCCATCCGCACCGACTTCATCCTCTCTGCCGAAATCATCGTCATCACCCTCGGCACCGTGGCCGCCGCCTCGTTCGGCAAACAGGTCGCGGTGCTGGCCGGCATCGGCCTCATCATGACCGTCGGCGTCTATGGACTGGTCGCCGGCATCGTCAAGCTCGACGACGCCGGGCTGTATCTGAGCCAGCGCGCCAGCGCAGCCGCGCGCGGCTTCGGCCGTCTGCTGCTCGCCGCCGCGCCCAAGCTGATGAAGCTCTTGACCGTGCTGGGCACCGCCGCCATGTTCCTGGTCGGCGGCGGGATTCTGGTGCACGGCGTGCCGGCAGCGCATCACCCGGTCGATGTGGCGACCCACGCCGTCGCGACGCTGCCCGCTATCGGCGGCGTGCTGGCCGTCCTCACGCCCTTGCTGATCGATGCGATCGCGGGCATCGCGACCGGCGCGCTGGTGCTGGGGGTGGTCAGCCTGGGCAAGCGCGTGCTGGGGAAGAAATAGCGGGGGTGCGGCAATTTGTCACTTGCCGCACGAATATTAGAAATATCTAATATGACTTTCCCCTCTCCGAAAAATCCCCATGAAAATCCTTCGCACGCTTGCCCTGTCCCTGGTTCTGCTGAGCTCAGCAGTTGCGCACGCCGGTGAACGCCAGTCGCTTGAAACCTATGTTTCGCCTGCCCCCTCGCTGATGCCCATTCTGGTCAAGCAGGCCGATGCAATCGGCCTGACGGCCGAGCAGCAAGCCAAACTCGCCGAGTGGCGCAAAGTCGCCCAGCCGAAGCGCGTTGAAATGGAAAAATCCGTCATCGCCGACCGTCTGGCCGTCAATCAGGCGGTGCTCGACGGCAAGAGCAACCTCGCCGTGCAAACCCTGGTCAAATCTTTGCAGCGCAAGGAAATGAAGCTCGTGGTCGCCAAGCTCGCCTGTCGTGATTACGTGACCAAAACGCTGAGCAAGGAGCAGATGACCAAGCTCGTCGCGCTGTACGGCGCACCCTGAACCGATCCGCTCCCCGCGTGCCGCAACGGCCCCTGTGGGGCGGCTGACCTGGCCGCAGAGCAAGTCTGGCAGGCATTCAAACGGCTGCCGCAATCCCCCTACTGGCAACCGTCCTTCACTGCACGCCTCACGTCTTATCCCGTAAAATACCGACTTTGAAGCAGATTGATCCGGCCTCGCCTGTGCGCTGCCGGACACAGCCCAGCATGACTGCACGCCTGCGCGAAATCCCCTACAACTACACCTCGTTTTCCGATCGCGAAATTGTCGTTCGCCTGCTCGGTACGGATGCCTGGGGCACGCTCAACACGCTGCGCGACGAGCGCAAGACCGGTCGCTCGGCGCGCATGCTGTTCGAGGTGCTGGGCGACATCTGGGTGGTGCGGCGCAATCCTTATCTCGAAGACGACCTGCTGGCCAATCCCAAGCGGCGGCAGATGCTGGTGGAGGCCTTGCGCCATCGCTTGCACGCGATCGAGGCCCGCCGTCAGGGCAACCCGCTGGTCGGCCAGCTGCTCGACGCGGCCGGACGCGCGGTGCGGGAATTCGAGGCCTGGTTCGCCGACACCGCCGACCTGCGCACGCGCATCCAGCGCCGCCTGGCCGGCGTCACACGCAAAGACAACGTCAGCTTCGACGGCCTGGCGCGCGTCTCGCACGTCACCGATGCCACCGACTGGCGCGTCGAATATCCCTTTGTGGTGCTGACGCCCGACACCGAAGCCGAAATGGCCGCGCTGGTGGCCGGGCTGGTCGAGCTCGATCTCACCATCATCCCGCGCGGCGGCGGCACCGGCTACACCGGCGGCGCGATTCCGCTGACCGCGCGCGCGGCCGTCATCAACACCGAAAAGCTCGAATTCATGAGCGCGGTGGAAATGCAGCATCTGCCTGGCTGCGAGTTCGAAGTCGCCACCATTCACTGCGGCGCTGGCGTGGTCACCAAGCGGGTGATGGAAGCGGCCGACGCCGCCGGCCGCGTGTTCGCGGTCGACCCGACCTCGGCCGACGCCTCGACCATTGGCGGCAACGTGTCGATGAACGCCGGCGGCAAGAAGGCAGTGCTGTGGGGCACTGCGCTCGACAACCTGGTGTCGTGGAAGATGGTGACGCCGGACGCCGACTGGATCGAGGTCAGCCGCCTCGACCACAACCTCGGCAAAATCCATGATGCCGTCTCGGCCACCTTCGAAGTCCGCCGCTTCACCGCCGATGGCAAGACGCCGAAGGGCTCGCCGGAAATCCTCATCATTCCCGGCAGCCGCTTCCGCAAAACCGGGCTCGGCAAGGACGTCACCGACAAGTTTCTATCCGGGCTGCCCGGCATCCAGAAGGAAGGCTGCGACGGCCTCATCACGTCGGCGCGTTTCATCCTGCACCGGCTGCCGGCGTATGGCCGTACCGTGTGCCTGGAATTTTTCGGCAGCGCAGCGGACGCCACGCCCGCCATCGTCGAAATCAAGAACTACTGCGACGCCCATCCCGACATCCTGCTCGCCGGACTGGAGCATCTCGATGCGCGCTATGTAAAAGCCGTGGGCTACGCCACCAAGGCGCCGCGCACCACGCGGCCCAACATGGTGCTGCTGATCGACGTGGTGTCGGACAACGAAGTCGCGGTCGGCGCTGCCGCCTCAAAAATCGTCCAGCTCGCAAACGTGCGCGGCGGCGAAGGCTTCATTGCGGTATCCGCCGAGACGCGCAAGAAGTTCTGGCTCGACCGCGCCCGCACCGCCGCCATCGCGGCGCACACCAACGCCTTCAAGATCAACGAGGACGTGGTAATTCCGCTGCCGCGACTGGGCGATTACACCGACGGCATCGAGCGCATCAACATCGAGCTGTCGATCAGCAACAAGCTGAAGCTGCTCGACGCACTGGATGGCTTCTTCGCTGCGCCGCTGCCCTTGCTGGAAGACGAAGACACCATCGCCGACCCGGACAAAGTCGCGGAAAAGCAGGCGCAGGCGCAGGCGCTGATCGCCACTGTGCGCCAGCGCTGGGCGGACTATCTGGGCAATCTCGATGCGCCGCATACCCCCCTCACCGCTCACCCCTCACCCCTCACGGTTTTCACCGCCCTGCGCGACAAGCACATCCGCGTGTCGTGGAAACGCGAAGTGCGGCGCGAGCTGCACCAGCTGTTCGTCGGCCGCGAATACACCCGCATCCTCGAAGCCTGCGACCGCCTCCACAAGGAGGTGCTGAAAAGCCGCGTCTTCGTCGCGCTGCACATGCACGCGGGCGACGGCAACGTGCACACCAATATCCCGGTCAACTCCGACGACTACGTCATGCTTGCCGCCGCCAACGCTGCCGTGGCCCGCATCATGGCGCTGGCGACGGATCTGGGCGGGGTCATTTCCGGTGAACACGGCATCGGCCTGACCAAGCTGGAGTTCCTCGACGACGCCGCTATCTCGATCTTCGCCGACTACAAAAAGAAGGTCGACCCGCAAGGCCGCTTCAACAAGGGCAAGCTGCTGCACGGCGCCGATCTGCGCAACGCCTATACGCCGTCGTTCGGCCTGCTCGAAGCCGAGTCGATCATCCTCGAAGCGTCCGAAACCAAGGCCATCGCCGACTCGATCAAGGATTGCCTGCGCTGCGGCAAGTGCAAGCCGGTGTGCAACACCCACATTCCGCGCGCCAATCTTTTGTACAGCCCGCGCAACAAGATCCTCGCCACCTCGCTGCTGATCGAGGCTTTCCTGTACGAGGAGCAGACGCGGCGCGGGGTGTCGATCAAGCACTTCGACGAGTTCAGTGACGTGGCCGACCATTGCACGGTGTGCCACAAGTGCAAAAACCCCTGCCCGGTCGACATCGATTTCGGCGACGTCTCGATCGCCATGCGCAACCTGCTGCGCAAGCAGGGCAAGAAGAAATTCAATCCCGGCACCTGGGCATCGATGACCTTTCTCAACGCGACCGATCCCACCACCATCAAGGCGATCAGAAAACCGCTGATCGAATGGGGCTACGCCGGCCAGCGTCTGGGACACCAGCTGTTCAAGCGCATGGGGCTGATTCAGGCGCAGACCAAAAACCCGCCGGCCTCATTGGGCAAGCCCAAGCTGGTGGCGCAGGTGATCCATCTGGTTAACAAGCCGATGCCCGGCGGGCTGCCGAAAAAAACCTCGCGCGCCCTGCTGGGGCTGGAAGATCCGTCGATCGTGCCGGTGCTGCGCAACCCGGCCAAGCTGTCGGATGACGCCGATGCCGTGTTTTACTTCCCCGGTTGCGGCTCCGAACGGCTGTTTTCCCAGGTCGGCCTCGCCACACAGGCGATGCTGTTCGAACTTGGGACACAAACGGTGCTGCCGCCAGGCTATTTATGCTGCGGCTATCCGCAGACGGCAGGCGGCCAGGCCGACAAGGGCGAGGCGATTACGGCAGCCAACCGTGTACTGTTCCACCGCGTCGCCAACACGCTGAACTATCTCGACATCAAGACCGTGCTGGTGTCGTGCGGTACCTGCATGGACCAGTTGCTGAAATACGAATTCGAGAAGATCTTCCCCGGCTGCCGCCTGCTCGACATCCATGAATACCTGATGGAAAAGGGCGTGAAGCTCGACGGCGTCGCGGGGGAGAAATACCTCTATCATGACCCCTGCCACACGCCGATGAAGACGCACGCGCCGATGAAAGTCGCCAACGCACTGCTCGGCGGCGGCGTGACTTTATCCGACCGCTGCTGCGGCGAATCCGGCACGCTGGCCGTCACGCGCCCCGACATCTCGACCCAGATCCGCTTCCGCAAGGAAGAAGAAATCCGTGCCGATCTCGCCAAGCTGGGAGCGGGCAATCAGCCAGTAAAAATCCTCACCTCCTGCCCGTCCTGCGTGCAGGGGCTGGCGCGCTACAGCGACGACACCGGCACCACCACCGATTACATCGTGATCGAACTGGCGAAGCAGCTGCTGGGCGAAAACTGGATGGCGAATTATTTGACACGCGTAGGCAACGGCGGAATCGAGCGCGTGCTGCTGTAAGGCATGGCCACCCCGGAACCGAACGCCCTCACGCCTGGCAACGGCGCCCTCGACCCTGACGGCGCGTTCATGGAACAGGCGCTGGCGCGCATGCAGGAGGCGCAGCCCGCCAATATCGATCTGCTGGCACGGCTGTGGTTTCACCTGCGCCCGCACGCCAATCAGCCGGTCGCGGTCGCGCACGCCCGGCTCGACACCCTGGCCGCCCTGCTGGCCAGACATCCGGCCTATGCCGCCGCATTGCGCGATCATCTGGCGGCTTTGTTTTCCGCCAAAAAATCCATCCGCCTGCTGACCGAAGCGGGCTTGCTGCCTTACCGCTCGTTTGCATCGGAACTCAAACGCCGGATCGGCTACAAGCTGCTGCCGCCGGAACACGACCCCAGCCATTTGCGCGACTGGCTCGACACGCTCATCACCCCGCGTGACCACGAATGGATCTGCGAATCCGACCCCGCCGTCTGGCAACAACTGTGCGAACGGCTGCAGGTTCGCGCCCTGTTCAGGCGCGACCCACCGGGTGTGCTCACCAATGCAATCAGTTCGCTCGCGCACCGCATCGCTGCAGGCGGACTCGACCCCGAACTGCTGCGGATCGATCCCGTTCTGGAAGAGTACGACTCGCCGTTTCTCGCCCTGCATCATGAAGTGGATAGCTGGCTGCGCGATCAGGTCGGCGATACCCGGCAGATCGATGTCCTGTTCGAGCAATGCGAAGCGGCACTCGAGCGCGTGAACCGCCGCAAAAACGAAGTAGGCACCAGTATCGAACTCACTTTGCAATCGAATCGCCTGATGCAGCAGATGCGGCGCATGCGCACGCTGATTCGCTTGATCGACGATTCGACCCGCCCGCACCCGGACGCCGAACCGGTGGCCGAATCCCCCTACGCGCCACTGGTCAGGCTGTTCATCGAACTGATCGAAGCCAGCGCAGAGCGCTATCGCATCAGCAGCCTGATCCGCGACACCGGCGGCCGCCTCGCCCGCCAGATCAGCCTGTTTGCCAGCCAGACCGGCGAGCATTACGTGGCCGACAGCCGTGCGGCCCTCAACAAACTGTTCTGGTCGGCCAGCGGTGCGGGCATCGTCATCGCCGCCATGGCCTTGTTTAAATCGCGCCTGGTCGACCTTCACCTGGCGCCGCTGCAGGAAGCCTTTCTGGTCAGCCTCAATTACGCGCTGGGGTTCGTGCTGATTTATCTGCTGCACCTGACCATTGCCACCAAGCAACCCGCCATGACTGCAAGCCTGTTCGCCCACACCCTGGCCGAAGTGCGCAGCCATCAGGCACAGCAAAAACTGATCGCCGAATTTGCCGACAAGGTGTGGCGCTCACAGGCTGCGGCCATTTTCGGCAACATGCTGTTTGCCCTCGCCACCGCTGCACTGATCGCGCTGGCCCTGGCTGCAACAGGCCAGGCCACGATCGGCACGGACAAGGCCGCCGAACTGCTGGCCGAAATCGACCCCGGCCGCAGCGCCGCACTGTTTTATGCCGCCGTCGCCGGCGTCGGGCTGTTCCTGTCCGGCATCGTCAGCGGCTATTACGACAACAAAACGATTTATCAGCGCATTCCCGAGCGGCTGGCAAACCTGACCCGGCCGCCGCGTTTGCTCGGCGCGCGCAGTTGGCAGCGCATCGTCGATTACCTGCGCGAGCATCTCGGTGGCGTCATGGGCAACCTGTTCTTCGGCTTCTACCTCGGCCTCACCAGCGCCTTTGGCTACCTGTCTGGCTTGCCGCTCGACATCCGCCACATCGCCTTTTCCGCTGCCAATCTCGGCTACGCCTGGCAGGCGTACGACTGGCAGTTGCCGATGTCCGTGGTGCTGGTTTCCATCGCGGGGGTGTTCCTGATTGGCATGGTCAATCTCACGGTCAGCTTTTCGCTGGCGTTTTATCTGGCGCTGCGCGCCACCCGCACCTCGGCGCAGGGTTCCGGAAAACTGCTATGGCGTGGCCTCGCCGCCATCCTCAAGGCACCCTTTCACTGGACTCGCACGCAAGCAAAAAGCAAGGATGCCCCATGAACAAACCCGATTGCCCGCTCTGCCTCACCGACGGCGGCGGCGCCTTATGGCGTGACGCCCTCTGCCGCGTCGTCCTCGCTGACGAGCCGGACTACCCCGGTTTTCTGCGCGTGATATTGAATGCCCACGTCAAGGAAATGACCGACCTGCCGCCGGCCGATCAGGCGGCGTTGATGCACGTGGTGTTTGCAGCCGAAGCGGCGCTTCGCGAGGTGATGCAGCCCGACAAGATCAACCTCGCCTCGCTCGGCAACGTGGTGCCGCATCTGCACTGGCATGTGATTCCGCGCTTTGCCGACGATCCGCATTTTCCCAACCCGGTGTGGGGCTCAAAAACCGCGCACGGAAAACGCCACGCTGCGCTTCAGCCCGATAGCAGGCGGGCACAACTGGTGCAGGCGCTTACCCGGCGGCTTGCTCCAGCGCCGGAAACGGAATCACCGTCGCGGAAGGCTGCGCAATAATCAGGCGCGACTCGGGGAAGACTGCCGCAAAGGTGCTGCCCTTGCCCGGCGTGGAGCGGATTTCAAGATGCGCACCGTGACGCGTGAGCACATGCTTGACGATGGCGAGGCCCAATCCGGTGCCGCCGGTTTCGCGCGAACGGCTGCGGTCCACGCGATAAAACCGCTCGGTGAGGCGCGGAATATGCTCGGCAGCGATGCCTTCGCCAGTGTCGACCACGGCAAAAACGCCTTCCCCATTGCGCAGTGACCAGGCAAGGGTGATGTCGCCGTCCTCGGGCGTGTAGCGCACGGCATTGGAAACAAGATTACCCAGCGCACTGCGGATTTCCTGCAGACTGCCGCGTACATTGGCATCGCAGGTGATGTCGAGGCTGATACGGTGGCGGCCGCCACTCAGCGATTCGGCTTCGGCCGCCAGCACCCGCGCCAGTTCGGGCACGCTGACCACTTCATCCTTCAGGTTGTGGTCGGCACTTTCCAGCCGCGACAGCGTGAGCAGATCGTCCAGCAGATGTTGCATGCGCCGGGTGTTGTCGAGCATCAGATCAAAATAGCGGCGCGACTCGCTGGCGGGCAGCGTCGGCGCATCAGCCAGGGTTTCAACGAAGCCACCTACAACGGTGAGCGGTGTGCGCAACTCGTGCGAGACATTGGCAATGAAGTCGCGACGGATGGCGTCCACGCGTTCCAGCTCGGTGATGTCGCGCGCAACCAGCAGTTTTTTGCCTTCGCCAAACGGCACCAGTTGTATGGACAGGGTGACTTCCCGATTCAGCGGCGATTTGCACACCAGACGGCGTGAGTAGTCAGCCGCATCGAGAAACTCGAGAAAATGTGCCTGCCGCAGCAGATAACGGATGAACTGGCCGCGGTCGCGCTCGCAATCAAGCCCCATGTATTTGCGCGAGGCCGGGTTGCACCAGTCGATCTGGTCGTTGCCATTGAGGATGACCATGCCGTCGGGCACGGCCGTGGCCGCGTGCTCGAACTGCTCCAGCGCGTTGGTCAGTTCACTACGGCTGGCGCGCTGACGGCGCTGGAGCTTTTCGAGGCGGTAGAAAATATCGCCCCAAGTGCCCATGGCATTGGGCGGGGTCACTTCATCGGGGTGTTCCAGCCAGCGCGACAGGCGGTATTCCTGCCACAGCCGCCGCAGCATCACCACGGCCTGAATGCCCGTCAGGAACATCAGCGCGGCGACCGCGCCAGCCCCTGCCCACAGCATCAACGCCACCAGCAAGACGCCAGCCAGTACGCTGAGCGGACGCCACCAGAACCCCATGTCGATCACCTCTTGAACCGCAGGGGGCGCATTATCCCACGTCGGCGGAAAAGCGATAACCCGAGCCGCGCACCGTCTGGATCAGCTCGGAATGACCGGAAGGCTCAAGCGCCAGGCGCAGGCGGCGGATATGTACGTCGACCGTGCGCTCCTCGACAAACACGTCGTCACCCCACACCTGATCCAGCAACTGGGCGCGTGAATAAACCCGCTCGGTGTGGGTCATGAAGAAATGCAGCAGGCGGAACTCGGTCGGCCCCAGATCCAGCGGCTGGCCTTTGCCGACCACCCGGTGGCTGGTCGGGTCGAGCCGCAGGCCATTGACCTCCACCGGCTCGTCGGTCATTTGTGGCGCGCGGCGGCGCAGCACGGCCTTAATGCGCGATACCAGTTCGCGCGGCGAAAACGGCTTGGTGATGTAATCGTCGGCGCCAGTATCGAGTCCCAGCACCTTGTCGCGCTCTTCGCCGCGCGCGGTCAGCATAATGATGGGAATGGGCTGGTAGCGTTCGTCCGCGCGCAGCCGCTTGCACAGGTCGATGCCCGACATGCCAGGCAGCATCCAGTCGAGCAGAATCACGTCCGGCAGGCTGCTTTTAAGAAATTTCAGCGCATTTTCAGCGTCCCCGGTCACCGTCACGGAATGGCCGGCTTGCGCCAGATTAAATTTCAGTAATTCCTGAATACCCGGTTCGTCTTCAACCAGCAAAATATTGGCAGCCATGCTGACTCCAGCCCTGTTTCAAAGACAGCCATACTATGACAGGAATATGACTGATTCATGACAGCTGAGTGCCCGCGTCAAACCCGCGCCTGCCTGCGCGCTGTTAGAATTCCGGCCTGATTCGTTGAGCCCGTCTGCCATGGATAAAACCACCCATTTCGGCTACCAGCAGGTGGCCGAGTCCGACAAAGCCGCCAAGGTCGCTGAAGTCTTCCACTCCGTCGCTGCGCAGTACGACCTCATGAACGACCTGATGTCGGCCGGCATGCACCGCCTGTGGAAACGCTTTGCCGTGGCGCAGGCGGGCTTGCGGCCGGGAATGAAAGTGCTTGACGTCGCCGGCGGCACCGCCGACCTCACCCGGCTGTTTCTGAAGGAAGTCGGCGCTGCCGGCACCGTGCTGCTGACCGACATCAATTTTTCAATGCTGCGCGAAGGCCGCGACCGCATGCTGAACGAAGGCAAGACCCCGCCCGCGGTGCAGTGCGATGGCGAACGGCTGCCCTTCCCATCCAATTACTTCGACTGCGTGTCGGTGGCGTTCGGCCTCAGAAACATGACGCACAAGGATCAGGCGCTGGCCGAAATGAACCGCGTGCTGAAACCCGGCGGACGGCTGCTGGTGCTGGAGTTTTCCAAGGTGTGGAAGCCGCTGGAGCCGGCCTACGACTTGTATTCGTTCAAACTGCTGCCGCTGATGGGCAAGCTGGTGGCGCAGGATGCCGGCAGCTACCAGTATCTGGCCGAGTCGATCCGCATGCATCCGGGGCAGGAAGA
>NCCT01000072.1 GCA_002279795.1 Hydrogenophilales bacterium 12-61-10 | reverse complement strand
CTGACGCTCGGCATGGCGATCGACGCCAACGTGCTGATCAATGAGCGCATCCGTGAGGAACTGCGCAACGGCTCCACGCCACAGGCTGCCATCCATGCCGGCTATGACCGCGCCTGGGGCACCATTCTCGACTCCAATCTGACCACGCTGATCGCCGGTGTTGCGCTGTTCTGGCTCGGCTCCGGCCCGGTGCGCGGCTTCGCCGTGGTGCTGTGTCTGGGCATCCTCACCTCCATGTTCAGCGCCGTCACCGTGTCGCGCGCCATGGTCAACCTCACCTACGGCCGCCAGGCGCGGCTGTCCAAAGTTTCGATCTAAGGATCCCCCATGCTGGAATTTTTCCCCTTCAGAAAAACCATCCCCTTCATGAGCTGGGGCAAGGCGACTACGGCCATTTCCCTGCTCACCTTTCTGTTCTCGATATGGGCGCTGTGGGACAAGGGACTCAACTTTGGCGTCGACTTCACGGGCGGCACCGTGATCGAAGTGCGCTACAGCCAGGCCGCCAACCTACCGGCAGTTCGCAGTACGCTGGAAAAAACCGGCCTGCCGGAAATCTCGGTGCAAAATTTCGGCACCAGCCACGATGTGCTGATCCGTCTGCCCAACAAGGGCCAGAGCAATGCTGCCGAAACCAGCAATCGCGTGATGGCCGCCCTTCAAGCCGCCGACAGCACGGTCGAGCTCAAGCGCGTCGACTTCGTCGGCCCGCAGGTGGGCAAGGAACTGTACGACAGCGGTGCGCTGGCGCTGCTCGTGGTCGCCTTCGGCATCATGGCCTATCTGGCGATTCGCTTCGAATGGCGCTTCGCGGTATCCGGCATGCTCGCCAACATGCACGACATCGTCATCATCCTGGGCGTGTTCGCGTTCTTTCAGTGGGAGTTCACCCTCACCGTGCTGGCGGGCGTGCTGGCTGTCCTGGGTTACTCGGTCAACGAGTCGGTCGTCGTGTTCGACCGGATTCGCGAAAACATCCGCAAGATGCGCGGCGCCACCATCCCGGAGATCATCGACGACGCCATCACCCGCACCATGAGCCGCACCATCATCACCCACGGCTCCACCCAGATCATGGTTTTGGCCATGCTGTTCTTTGGTGGCGAGGCGCTGCACAACTTCGCGCTGGCACTCACCATCGGCATCATGTTCGGCATCTATTCATCGGTTCTCGTTGCCTCCCCGCTGCTGCTGATGCTCGGCGTCAAGCGCGAGCATTTCATCAAGCCCGTCGAAAAGAAGGAAGAAGCGGTTGTGTAAGCGGGTGAGCGGCAAGCGGTGAACCGGAAACGGTAACTGCTCACCGCTCACCGCTCACCGCTCACCCAAAATGCTCCACACCTTCATCGACTGGATTCTCGCCACGGTTCACGACTGGGGCTACACCGGCATCTTCATCCTGATGGCGCTGGAATCGACCGTGCTGCCAGTGCCCAGCGAACTTGTGCTGATCCCCGCAGGCTATCTGGCACACCAGGGACAAATGAATTTTGGACTGATCGTGCTGGCCTCAACCTTGGGAAGCCTGGTTGGCGCGTCGGTGAATTACGTGGTGTCGATGTGGCTGGGGCGCCCTTTCCTCGAACGCTGGGGCCGCTACTTTTTTGTGCGTCCCGAACTGCTGCACAAGACCGATGCCTTCTTCGCGAAGCACGGCGCTGTCTCCACCTTCACCGGCCGCCTCATCCCCGGCATCCGCCACCTGATCTCGATCCCGGCCGGACTCACCCGCATGAACCCCGGAGCCTTCGCGCTCTATACCTGCCTCGGCGCCGGCCTGTGGTCGCTGATTCTCACCCTTTTCGGCTATTTCCTCGGCGGCAATGAAGCGCTCATCAAGGAATACCAGCACCACATCACAGCGGGCGTGATCGTGTTTGTCGCGCTGATTATTGGCGGCTACGTGTGGTGGCAGAAACGGCGTTGAGATTTCTTTGGGCGGTATTCGACCCGATTCTGTCTGCCAGGCAGACCGCTTCATCTGCCCGGTAATCGGTGCTATGTAAAGCTTCACATAACACCGAACAAGAGCCGGTCGTGCCACTCAGACTGGACTTCCGCTTCTGGCCGGCCTGCCCTATCAGTAGTTATCCCGCCACTTCCACCATCAACCGCTTCATCTCCGCCACCGCTTCCTTCCACCCAACGAACAGCGCCTGCGCAACGATCGCATGGCCGATATTGAGTTCATGGATGCCGGGCAGCGCGGCAATCGGCTGGACGTTGTGATAAGTCAGTCCATGCCCGGCATTGACCTTCAGGCCGATACTCTGGCCGTAGGCAACGGCCGTGCGGATGCGCTCAAATTCTGCTGTACGCACCTCATCTGTGGGGGCATCGGCGTAAGCGCCGGTGTGGATTTCCACGACCGGTGCACCGCACTGGCGGGCGGCGTCGAGCTGGGCAAAATCGGGGTCGATGAAAAGCGAGACGCGGATGCCGGCATCGGCCAGCCGCTTGCAGGCGTCGGCTATTTTTGGCACTTGGCCTTTGACCTCGAGGCCGCCTTCGGTGGTGAGCTCCTCGCGCTTTTCCGGCACCATGCAAACGTCCTGCGGTCGGGTGGCGATGGCGATCCCGAGCATTTCTTCGGTGACCGCCATTTCGAGATTCATTCTGGTTTTCAGCACCTGGCGCAGGATGGCGACGTCGGCATCCTGGATGTGGCGTCGGTCTTCTCGCAGGTGCAGGGTGATCGAATCGGCACCAGCGGTTTCGGCCATCAATGCGGCTTCGACCGGACTGGGATAACGGGTTTTTCGCGCCTGGCGCAGGGTGGCGATGTGGTCGATGTTGACGCCGAGGTAAATGCTCATGGATTCAGCCTGATGGGTTCAGTTCGAGGGGGTCAGTTCGGTGAGGTCGCGCAACAGCTGGCGAGTATAAAGTGGCTTGGTGCCGAGCGTGTGGTTGATGAGCGTGCGCATCAGGGACTTTGATTCGCTCAGCGTCGCTGGCCGCTCGAAGCTGTCGGCCGCCAGGTCGAGCAGCGTCTGGCCGGATACCGGGCAGCCCGGTTGGCCGCTCGCGCGCAGCGCACCGAGCTCGGGCTGGAACACATAGCGACGGTCGGCATGAATGGGCGCCCCGCTGCCAGCCTCAATGTCGAAGGTGGCACCATAGCCAATTTCGCCAAGCAGCTGTTTTTCAAAGCGGCGCAGAATGCGTTCGAAATCCGGGGTCTCGACTTCACCTGCCAGTTGACCCAGCGTGCCAACGTAATGCGCGTAAAGCGTTTCATGCGCATCGCCGCGCGCCAACAGGCGCAACAGCAGTTCATTGAGATAAAACCCGCACATCAGGGCACGGCCCTGCGGCGGCGCAATGCCGCCGTGCCATTCGGCTGCGTGCAGGGTTTTGAGGTCCGACTTGCCAAACCAGGACAGCAGCAACGGCGTGAATGGCTGCATCAGGCCGCGCAGCGCGGAAGTCGGCCGGCGCGCGCCACGTGCAATCAGAGCAATGCGGCCGTGGCTGCGGGTAAAGACCTCAGCCACCACGCTGGTTTCTTTGAACGGATAGGTGTGGAGGATGAAGCCGGGTTCGTTGTTGATGCGGGCGTCAGAAGACATTTTTTATCCGCGAAGTACGCGAAGGGACGCGAAGAAGAACATCGAATTTAGAAAATTGCTCAATGCACACGACATGCCTGGTTTTGGTTTTCTTCGCGCTTCTTCGCGTACTTCGCGGATAAAGGTTTTAATCCAGCCCCAGCGATTTCAGCATCCGCACGTCGTCCGCCCAGCCGCCTTTGACCTTGACCCAGACTTCCAGATACACCTTGCTGTCGAAGGCATGCTCCATGTCGAGGCGCGCCTGGGTGGAAATGGTCTTGAGCTTTTCGCCCCCCTTGCCGATGAGGATCGGCTTGTGGCTTTCGCGATCGACCAGGATGGTGGCGAAGATGCGGCGCAGGTTGCCCTCTTCCTCGAACTTGTCGATCTGTACGGCCACCGCATAGGGGATTTCCTCGCCGCACAGGCGAAAGACCTTTTCGCGGATCAATTCGGCGGCCAGTTGACGCTCGGTTTGATCGGTGACGTCGTCCTCGCCAAACAGCGGCGCATTTTCGGGCAGATAGGTCTGCAGGGTTTTCAGCAGTTCGTCCAGGTTTTTGGACTGCTTGGCCGATACCGGAACGATTTCGGTGAATGGAAACGCGGCAGCCGCTTCCTGCAAATAAGCCATCAACTCGCCACGATCCGACACGTGGTCGATCTTGTTGACCACCAGGATGACCGGACGATCCGTCGGCAGCAACTCGATCACCTGACGGTCTTCGTTTTTCAGGCGACCGGCTTCCACCAGCAGCATCACCACGTCGGTGTCCGACAGCGTTTCGCGCACCCGCTTGTTCATCGTGCGGTTCATGGTGCCGGTATAGCGGGTCTGGAATCCAGGAGTATCGACGAACACGAATTGTGCTGCTTCGGTGGTATGGATGCCCATCACCCGATGGCGCGTGGTTTGCGCCTTTTTCGAGGTGATACTGACTTTCTGCCCGACGATGCGGTTGAGCAAGGTCGACTTGCCGACGTTGGGGCGCCCCACGATGGCGACGAGGCCACATTTGAACGGAGTGGATTCGACTGACTGGTTCATTTTTGCAATGCCTCACACGCCTGGCGTGCGGCCTCCTGTTCGGCTGCACGGCGGCTCTTGCCGACGCCGCGGGTGAGGAGCGCGAGCTTGCCTAGCACGCACTCCACGATGAAATTCTGATCATGCGCTTCGCCTTCGGTGCCGACCAAACGGTATTCCGGCAATGGCTGGCGGTGCGATTGCAACCATTCCTGCAACTGCGTCTTGGCATCCTTGCCCGATGCCTTGGGGTCGATCTGCGCAAGCAGCGGATCGAACAGGCGGCGCACGACAGCCGCTGCCTGATCGAACCCCGCTTCCAGGAAAACCGCGCCGAACAGCGACTCCAGCGCATCGGCCAGAATCGAAGGTCGACGGAAGCCGCCACTTTTGAGTTCGCCCTCCCCCAATCGCAAGGTCTCCCCCAAACGCAGGGTGATGGCGATGTCGGCAAGGGTTTCCTGGCGCACCAGATTGGCACGCAGGCGCGACAAGCTGCCTTCGGGCAAGCCGGGGAAGACATCGTAAAGCGCACGGGCAACCGTGCAGTTCAGGACGGAGTCGCCGAGGAATTCGAGCCGCTCGTTGTTGATCGAGCCATAACTGCGGTGTGTCAACGCCTGCGTCAACAGCTCGGCGCGAATGAAGGTGTAGCCCAACGCCTGTTGCAGGCGCTGGATGAGTATGGGGTTATTCAACCTCGATGGGCGCCGCGTCAGGGTCTGAACTGGTGCTAAAATCGACGACCAGACTGACGTTGCCGACCAGCTTGGTACGGAATGCGTAATCGACGGAAATCACTGGCACGCCAGCCTGACGCTCGACGTTGATGTCTTCCGGCTTGACCACCGTGACATAGCCGACGCTGGCGCGCTTCGCAAAGTCGCTGCGAATATCGGCGTTGCTTTTGTCCTTGAGGTCGGACTCCTGGCCCATGGTTGCCAGGATCTTCTTGACCGAGAAAAACTCGATGTAAGCCGGCACCAGCTTCATCGCCAGCATGGCGAGTGCGATAAAAATCACTGCAACAAACAAAAAGCCGAACATGGTCAAACCACGTTGCCGATGCTGCATGGGGGTCAAATTACGCATGATTTCTCCTGGATTCTTGGTTTATTTGATGCGGGTGCCGATGCGGCTGAAATCGTCGAAACTCATCCAGATGAAAAAGGCCTTGCCGACAATGTTCTTGTCCGGCACAAACCCCCAGTAGCGGCTGTCGTTACTGGCATCGCGGTTGTCGCCCATCATGAAATACTGGCCTGCCGGCACCGTGCAGCTGAAGCCTTCGCCGTCGACATTGTAGGAGCAGTTTTCACGATAGGGGAAGTCCGCCACTTGTGGCGGAAACACGGAGGGTTTGTCTGCCTCGGTCATCATGGCATGGGGCTCGGCCTTGAGCGATTCGCTGAACACCGTTGCGCTGATGTAATTGAGCCCGTTGCCGACGTAACTGTAGACACCGGATTCAGCGGTGGGCACGGGCTTGCCGTTGATCGTCAGTTTCTTGTTGCGGTAGGCCACCACATCACCCGGCACGCCGATGACGCGCTTGATGTAATCGAGTCCGGGATCGGCCGGATACCGAAACACCATGACATCGCCGCGCTCGGGGTTGTTCAGTTGCACGATTTTTTGATTGATCACCGGCAGGCGGATGCCGTAGGTGTATTTGTTGACCAGGATGAAGTCACCGATCAGCAGCGTCGGCATCATTGAGCCGGACGGGATCTTGAACGGCTCCACCAGAAACGAACGCAAGCCGAACACGACCAGAATGACCGGAAAAAAACTCTTGGCATATTCGACCAGCATCGGCTCCCGGGCGCCCGGGTCACGGCTACGTTTGAGCAACAATGCGTCGAGCAGCCAGATGCCGCCGGTGATTACCAGCGCACTAAAGAGTATGAGGGCGAAGTTCATGAGGGTTACTTGTCCGAGACCTGGAGAATCGCAAGAAAGGCTTCCTGCGGGATTTCGACGTTGCCGACCTGCTTCATGCGGCGTTTGCCGGCTTTCTGCTTTTCGAGCAGCTTTTTCTTGCGGCTGATGTCGCCGCCGTAGCATTTGGCCAGCACGTTCTTCCGCAGCGCCTTGACATTCTCACGTGCGATCACGTTGGCGCCGATCGCCGCCTGCACCGCCACGTCGAACATCTGGCGCGGAATCATTTCGCGCATCTTCGACGCCAGCTCGCGCCCGCGATACACGCTGGTGGCGCGGTGAACAATCAGTGACAGCGCGTCGACCTTTTCGGTGTTGACCAGAATATCGAGCTTGACCAGATCGCCTGCGCGGTATTCCTTGAACTCGTAGTCGAGCGAGGCGTAACCGCGGCTGGTCGATTTCAGCTTGTCGAAGAAGTCCATCACCACTTCGTTCATCGGCAGGTCGTACACCAGCATGACCTGGCGGCCGTGGTACTGCATGTTGACCTGCATGCCGCGCTTCTGGTTGCACAGGGTGATGACGTTGCCGACGTATTCTTCCGGCACAAAAATCGTCGCGGTGATGATCGGCTCGCGGATTTCCTCGATTTTCGACAACTCGGGCAGCTTGAACGGGTTCTCGACGTTGATCATCGTGCCGTCTTTCATCAGTACCTCGTACACCACCGTCGGCGCGGTGGTGATGAGGTCCATGTTGTATTCGCGCTCGAGCCGTTCCTGCACGATATCCATGTGCAGCAGGCCAAGAAAACCACAGCGGAAACCGAATCCGAGCGCCTGGCTGACTTCCGGTTCGAATTGCAGGGCCGCGTCGTTCAGTTGCAGCTTGGTCAGCGCATCGCGCAAGTTTTCAAAGTCATGTGACTCGATCGGGTACAGGCCGGCGAACACCTGCGACTGCACCTTCTTGAATCCGGCCAGCGGCTCGCTCGCGGGATTGTCGAGCAGGGTAATGGTGTCGCCCACCTGCGCCGATTTCAGTTCCTTGATGCCGGCGATGACGAAGCCGACTTCTCCTGCCGCCAGCTGGGGACGATCCACCGACTTTGGCGTGAACACCCCGACGTGCTCGGTCAAATGCTGCGCGCCGCTCGCCATGAAGCGAATTTTGTCCTTGGGCTTGAGCACCCCGTCCACCACCCGCACCAACATCACCACGCCGACGTAGTTATCGAACCAGGAGTCGATGATCAGCGCTTTCAGCGGCGCGTCCTGATTGCCACGGGGGGGCGGAACTTGCTTGACCACCACTTCGAGAATTTCGGCAATGCCGATGCCCGTTTTGGCCGAAGCCCGGACGGCCTCGCTGGCATCCAGGCCCACGATGTCCTCGATCTCCTCGGCCACCCGATCCGGGTCGGCTGCGGGCAAGTCGATCTTGTTCAGAACCGGGATGACTTCGACGCCGAGATCAATCGCCGTGTAGCAGTTGGCCACTGTCTGCGCTTCCACCCCCTGTGAGGCATCGACCACCAGCAACGCACCTTCGCATGCCGACAGGGAGCGCGACACCTCGTAGGAAAAGTCGACGTGACCGGGGGTATCAATCAGGTTCAGCTTGTACGTCAGCCCATCCTGCGCCTTGTAGCTCAAGGCAGCGGTTTGCGCCTTGATCGTGATGCCGCGCTCTTTTTCGAGATCCATCGAATCAAGCACTTGCGCTTCCATTTCACGCTCCGACAATCCACCGCAATACTGGATCAGGCGGTCGGCAAGCGTGGACTTGCCGTGGTCAATGTGGGCGATGATGGAGAAATTGCGGATCAGGTTCTGCGACACAGCAAAACGGGCACGTTTCCGTGCCCGGTCAGGGATGAGATAACTACGTGGATTTTAACGGATTTACGGGTCTGGCGGGGGAGGATGATCGGCAAGAGTTCAGGCTGCGTTACCCTGCATTTGCAGATGCATCCTGTCTATCAGACCCCGCCCACTTCACACCTGCGGATGCGCCCGCTCCATTTTCGAGTCCAGCTTGTTCAACGCGTGCAGATAGGCCTTGGCCGAGGCCACGACGATATCCGTATCGGCGCCCTGACCGTTCACCACGCGCCCCTCTTTGGCCAGGCGCACGGTTACCTCGCCTTGCGCATCGGTTCCACTGGTGATGTTGTTGACCGAGTACAGCAGCAAGTCGGCTTCGCTGGCCACCACCGACTCCAGCGCCTTGAACGTGGCGTCGACCGGCCCCGAGCCTGAGCCTTCTGCCCGCCGCTCGGCCCCATTATCGGTAAACACCAGCTGCGCGTTCGGAATTTCGCCCGTCTCGGAGCAGACCCGCAACGACACCAGCTTGTAGCGCTCGTGCTCGGCGGCATAGCCTTCGCTGCTGACCAATGCCTGCAAGTCTTCGTCGAAAATTTCGCGCTTCTTGTCGGCGAGTTCCTTGAAGCGGGCAAAGGCTGCGTTGAGCGCTTCTTCGCTGTCGATCAGGATGCCCAGTTCGCCTAGCTTGGTTTTGAACGCGTTGCGCCCGGAAAGCTTGCCCAGGGTCAAGCGGTTGGCGTTCCAGCCGACGTCTTCTGCGCGCATGATTTCATAGGTTTCGCGGTGCTTGAGCACGCCGTCCTGATGGATGCCGGATTCATGGGCAAAAGCATTGGCGCCGACGATGGCCTTGTTCGGCTGCACGGGATAACCCGTAATGGTCGACACCAGCTTGGACGCGGGCACGATCTGCGTTGCATCGATGCGGGTATCGCAGGGGAACACGTCCTTGCGGGTGCGCACCGCCATGACAATTTCTTCCAGCGAGGCATTGCCGGCGCGTTCGCCCAAGCCGTTGATGGTGCACTCGACCTGGCGCGCGCCGTTCATCACCGCAGCCAGCGAGTTGGCAACCGCCATGCCGAGGTCGTTGTGGCAGTGGGTCGACCAGATGACCTTGTCGGAGTTCGGTACACGCTCGATCAACTGCTTCATGCGCTCGCCCCACAAGGCTGGAATGCTGTAGCCGACGGTGTCGGGCACGTTGATGGTCCTGGCGCCAGCCTTGATCACTTCGTCGAAAATGCGCACCAGAAAATCCATTTCCGAACGCACCGCATCCTCGGCCGAGAATTCGACATCGTCGGTATATTCGAGCGCGAGTTTCACCGCCTTGATCGCTGCCTCGACGACCTGGTCCGGCTGCATTCGCAGCTTCTTTTCCATGTGGATGGGCGAGGTGGCGATGAAGGTATGGATACGGCCCGACTTGGCGGGCTTGATCGCGCCACCTGCTGCATGGATGTCACGCTCGTTGGCGCGCGCCAGCGAACACACGGTCGATTCCTTGATCGCTCCAGCAATGGCATGAATGGCATCGGCATCACCCGGGCTGGCGACGGCGAATCCGGCTTCGATTACATCGACGCCGAGTTTTTCCAGCTGGCGCGCAATGCGTAGTTTTTCATCCTTGGTCATCGACGCGCCGGGGCTTTGCTCGCCGTCGCGCAAGGTGGTGTCGAATACGAACAAACGATCTTTCATGGCAGCGTCCACGAGCATCAGGCAGGGAAAAAGAAGGTGGGAGTTTGATTCATGGGAATGCGTCGTATCACATCGGTTCGTTGTCGCGATTCAGAACCGTGGGTGTCTTCGCCAGCTTTCGCTTGCGTAAAAAGCGCATGACTGACTCGCCATATCCAGACAGGCCATACAGCACAAAAATGCCGAACAACACCTCGGGTGGACTGGTCGAAATCAGGACGAATGCAAGTACGACCAGCAAAATGACGAAGAACGGCACGCTTTTGCGCAGATTGATTTCCTTGCCGCTGTAATACCGGAAATTGCTGACCATGGTGAGGCCGCCGAACAA
>NCCT01000147.1 GCA_002279795.1 Hydrogenophilales bacterium 12-61-10 | reverse complement strand
ATTGGTCTGCAGGTTGATCTGATGCTGGGGCGCCAGGGGCAGTTCGTTGCCCTTGAACTGGCCGGAAAGCTGCTCGGTGTCGACATAGGTGTAGGCGGACTTGAATTCCAGCCCGCGGACACGCGCCGGGCGCCACGCGAGTTCTGCTTCGATGCCTTGGTGGCGCGCTTCGCCGAGGTTGCGGAAAGCGCCAACGGCGGCAACATACTCGAGCTTGTTGTCGAAGTCGAAACGAAACGCGGTGAGCCCGACATCGACATTCCGCGTCGGGTTCAGGCGCACGCCTGCTTCATAGTTTTTCGCGCGCTCGGCAGCGAGATTTTCGCCGCCGTAGGTGACTTGCGTGAACTGCACGGGTCGAAGGGACTTGTGGAAATTGGCGAATAGGAACAGCGCGTCGCTTGCCTGATAGCCGACGTCCACGCCGGGCAGCCAGTCACGGGTGGTGTTGGTCCCTTCCAGCCCGTTCTTGTTGTCCCGGCGGTAGGAGTCGATCTGCTCGTAACGGATGCCCGGGGTGAGCTTGAGCTTGTCGTCGAGCAGGGACAAAGTGTCGCTCACGTAGGCAGCAACCGCATTGTTCTCGAAGCGCCAGTCGCGTGCGACGGTAAAGGCGTTGGTCGCGACGTTGCGCGAGTTGACCAGATAGTCGACTTCTTCGCGCATGTAACGCGCGCCGACTGCAATTTTTTGCTTGACACCGCTGTCGATGTCGAACGTGAAGCGGGGCTCGCTGCCGTAGACCCAGAACGCCCGCGGCGACGACATTTCGAGCGTCGACGGGGTGTCGGCATTGCTCGAGTTGCCGAAGAAAAATTCGCGGTTGCTGTGATGGGCGAAATTGGCCCAGCGCAGTTCAGCGCCATTATCGAAGTACTGGTTGTAGACGAGGTGCCCCCGCAGGGTGTCGCCGTCAAAACGGTCGAGTGGCCGGGTGGACTGGTCGCGGTCCTGTTCATAGGACTGCGGTGTCAGGGCGCCGGGCATTTCGTTTTTGGTTTTGTAATACTGCAGGCCGGCCTTGATATCGGTGTTGTCGGTGACGAACCAGTCCGCATCAAGCATCAGATTGTTGACGGTGGTCGCCGAGTGGTCGCGTTCTGCATTGCCTTCGATGACATTGGCCTGCGCCTGCAGGCCGAGCCGGTCATTCACGAAACCGCCGGCACGCACGTAAGTGTCGCTCAGCACGCGGCCGTTGCCCGCAACCGACAATGTTTCCTTGGCAGTAAAGGACGGCTTGCGCGGGATACGCTTGGTCACGAAATTGATCACGCCACCGACGTTGTTCGGGCCGTAGTGAACAGCGACCCCGCCGCGCGCCACGTCGATCGCTTCGATCGAATTGATGGTCAACGGAAATAGCGACAGACCGGTCTGGCCGTAGGGCGCCAATGAAATCGGCATGCCGTCCACCAATACCAGTACCTGTTCGCTGCGCAAGGGATTGAGGCCGCGGACACCGATGTTCGGCAGAATGCCCGTGCCGCTTTCATCCAGTACCCGCACGCCGGGCACGGTACGCAGCGCGTCCTCAACGGTGCGTGCACCGGATTCGGTCAGCTCTTGAGAGGTGACAACCGTCCGCGCTCCAGGGTGTTTCTTCGCCGCTTGCGGCGTGGGCGCGCCAAGCCAGTCGGCACTCACTGTTACTTCTTCGAGTTGGTTCGTCTCTTGCGCCTGGGCGGAACACGCCAGGGGAATCATCAGCACAGCCAGCAGTTTCTTGTTCATACAGCCTCCGGATACAGTTGCAGGGGTTTCTGGCTGGCTAGCTTGAAAGGCTGGCTGGCGGAGCGGGTTGTTTTATTTGGTGAGGATGAGTTTCTCGTTACGGGTAATGCGCAGGCGGTATTCCTCGCCCTTGTGCACAATGACCACCTCGTTGCCGTTACGGAATAGTTCGCGGCTGTCCAGGCGCACAGGCGACGGCGGTGCGGCGGCAGCCACCACCCGGTCGGGCTTGAGAGCGGCGTTCATGTCATTCTCCCTGCCGGAATGCATCATCGGGTTTCATTCTGTGGGATGGTTTCGGGCCGGCGGCGCGCGTAACCCCAGGCAAAGCCGGCGGTCACGGCGGCGAGCAGGATGCCTTGCAGCCACAAGGCTTGCTGGTTGGCATACATGCCCAAGGCGGGCACCTGGAAGAAATTCACCGGATCCAGCGGCAACCAGCCCGCTTCCTGGAGCGCGGCGACGCCGTGGCCGGCGAACATGACGGCCAGCAGGGCGAGCAATACCGAGCTCGCAGCGAAGAAGGGGCC
>NCCT01000071.1:10560-14215 GCA_002279795.1 Hydrogenophilales bacterium 12-61-10 | reverse complement strand
AGAACTCGATGCACGTGGCCTGAACTGTCCCTTGCCTATTCTGCGCGCCAAGAAATCCCTGGCTGAAGTTGAAAGCGGTCAAGTACTGAAGATTCTGTCCACCGATCCTGGCTCGGTCAAGGACTTCGCTGCTTTCGCCAAGCAGACCGGCAACGAACTGTTGTCCACAGCCGAAGCCGGTGGTGAGTTCACCTTCTTCATGAAGAAAAAGTAAGCAAGAAAATCAAACAAGCGCCGTCTGTTCCTGGAACACACGGCGCTGTTTTTTTTAACTGGAACCTAAGGAGAGAGACAGAGCATGGATACCAAAAAAATGGGCATTATCGCCACCAAAGGCACGTTGGATTGGGCTTATCCCCCGTTCATTCTGGCTTCGACGGCTGCCGCGCTGGGTTATGAAGTTCAGATTTTCTTCACGTTCTATGGCTTGCAAATGGTTCGCAAGGACTTGTCCGGCCTTAAAATCAGCCCGCTGGGTAATCCCGGTATGCCGATGAAAATGCCGTTTGGCCCCAAATGGTTCAAGGGCATCAACTGGAATATCCCGAACGCGATTCAATCGCTGGTTCCCGGTTATGAAAGCGTCGCCACCGGTCTGATGAAAATGACCATTGCCAATTGCGGCGTGGCTACCATCTCCGATCTGCGCAGCCTGTGTCAGGAAGCTGAAGTCAAATTCCTCGCTTGCCAGATGACGGTTGAATTGTTTGGTTTCGAGCATTCGGACTTTATTGACGGCATCGAGTATGGTGGCGCAGCTACATTCTTCGAGTTTGCAGGTGATACGGATATCTGCCTGTTTATCTAAGCAGTATCCGATGGGCTGATTGCAGCCCGATGAAAAAGAGCCGATTTATTCGGCTCTTTTTTTATGTGTTGTTTCTGCAACATCGTTCAAGAATTACTCAAGCAATTACCATTCCTTGCCGATATAGGTTTCAGGTGTGGGCGTAGTATCCGCGTCAGGTCATCGAAAACATGGCTGAAAAAATTTATCCACAAGGAGACATAAATGAAATTTACACGCGTATTCGCATTCATGGCGCTGGCTGGTCTGGCTGGCAGCGCCTATGCAACCAACGGTTACTTTTCGCACGGCTACGGTATGAAGGCCATGGGCATGGGCGGCGCTGCTACGGCCAGCTCGGACGACGCCTTTGGCGGCGCCAACAACCCCGCCTCCATGGCTTTTGCCGGCGACCGTATCGATTTGGGCGCCTCTCTGTTCAACCCCAACCGTAGCGCCTCCCGCACCGGCTTGGGTCCCCTGGACATGAGCGTGGATAGCGACAGCGAATACTTCGTCATGCCCGAGTTCGGCATGACCAAGCAGATGTCCTCGCAATTGGCTCTGGGTGTCACGGTTTATGGCAATGGCGGGATGAATTCGGACTATGCGGGTGGACAGATCGCAGCGGGCGTGTGTGGTCCTGGCGCACCTGCCAGCAACATGCTGTGCGGTCAGGGCGACTTGGGGGTTGACCTGATGCAGCTCGTCGTTGCCCCGACCATCGCGTACAAGGTCGCCCCCAACCATTCCATCGGTATTTCCCCGTTGATCGGCTATCAGATGTTCGAGGCAAAGGGCCTTCAGGCTTTTAGCGGAAATTCTTCTGCCCCGACCCAGCTTACCAACAACGGACATGATAGCGCTTGGGGTTTCGGCGTCCGCATCGGCTACATGGGCCAGATCACCCCGACCGTGACGATTGGTGCAGCTTACGCGTCCAAGATGAAGTTCGAGGAGTTCGACGAGTACGCCGGACTGTTCGCAGAGCAGGGTGGCTTCGACATTCCCGAAAACTACAGCCTTGGCGTGGCGTGGCAAGCGACTCCTGCCTTCAAACTGGCGCTGGATTACCAGCGCATCAGCTACAGCGACGTCAATTCAATTGCCAACCAAAGCCTGGTTCCGTTCCCTTTGGGCGCCGACAATGGCCCCGGTTTTGGCTGGCAGGACATCGACGTGTGGAAGCTGGGTGCGGAGTACAAGTACAGCCAGCAGCTGACCCTGCGCGCCGGCTGGAACCATGGCGACAACCCCATTACGCCAGCCAATGTGACCTTTAACATCCTGGCCCCCGGCGTGATCGAGGACCATCTGACCCTTGGTTTCACGTACACCCTGGCATCGGGTAATGAGCTGACCATGAGCTACATGCACGCTTTCAGCAACGACGTCAGCGGCGCCTCCATCTTGCCGGTGATGGCCAGTGGTGGTACGCAGCCCCCGTCTGGCACTGAGACTATTGAAATGGACCAGAATTTGCTGGGTATCCAATACAGCTGGAAGATGTGATTTCAGCAGTACTTGAACTGATTGAAGGCCGGGGTCGCAAGACCCCGGCTTTTTTTCATTCGTTCGATTCGGCAGCAATCCTGTCGAATGGCCGAGAAACAAAAAAAGCGCGGCTTCGAGCCGCGTTTTTTAGTGGGCGTTGACAGCCGTAATCAGCCCAGCCTTGAGTGCTGCGCCTCCAGTTTTTGCAGCATACCCACAAAGTCCGCCAGTCGCGCCTGCTCCTGCTGCACCACGGCGGCGGGGGCCCTGTCGACGAAGCTGGCGTTGGCGAGCTTGCCTTGCGCCTTGCTGATTTCACCCTGAATCCGGGTGATTTCCTTGGCTAGCCGCGCGCGTTCTTCGTCCTTATTGATTTCGACCACCAGCATCAGCCGCATGGCGCCGATCAGTTGCACCGGCGCGTCGGCCTCGGGCAGGGTGGCGGCGGCGCTGACTTCGCTGAGCTTGCCGAGCGCGCTGATGTAGGGTGCCAGCGCGTTGATTACGGCGGCGTCGCCTTCGATCACCAGCGGCACTCGCAGCGCGGGCGACAGGTTCATTTCACCGCGCAGCGTGCGGCAGGCGTTGACCAGTTCTTTCAACAATTGAATGCGGGCGACGCTGTCAGGCCAGGTCTGCGCAGCATCGAGCTGCGGATAGGCGGCGAGCATGATGCTGTCGTTGGCCACGCCGGCGAGCGGCGCGACTTTTTGCCACAACTCTTCGGTGATGAAGGGAATGATGGGGTGAGCGAGACGCAGCGTGGCTTCGAGCACGCTGGCGAGGGTGCGGCGGGTGGCGCGCTGCTGTTCGGGCGTGCCGGTGTTCAGCTGCACCTTGGCGAGTTCGAGATACCAGTCGCAGAATTCGTCCCAGACGAATTCGTAGATCGCACGTGCGGCCTGGTCGAAGCGATAGGCGGCGAAGGCATCGTGGACTTCGGCGATGGCCTGCTGCAAGCGCGCGGTGATCCAGCGGTCGGCGTGCGAAAAGTCCATCGGCTGGCTGGCATCCTGCCCACAGTCGTGGCCTTCCAGATTCATCAGGGCGAAGCGGGTGGCGTTCCACAGTTTGTTGCAGAAATTGCGATAGCCCTCGGCGCGCTGCAGGTCGAATTTGATGTCGCGTCCATGCGTGGCAAGGCTGGCGAAGGTAAAGCGCAGGGCATCGGTGCCGTAGGCGGCGATGCCAGCAGGGAATTCCTTGCGGGTGCGCTTTTCGATGCTGGGTGCCTTGCGGGGATCCATCAACCCGGTGGTGCGCTTCGCGACCAGTTCGTCGATGGCGATGCCGTCGATCAGGTCGATCGGATCGAGCACGTTGCCTTTCGATTTGCTCATCTTGTGGCCTTCTGAGTCACGCACCAGGCCGGTG
>NCCT01000071.1:0-10425 GCA_002279795.1 Hydrogenophilales bacterium 12-61-10 | reverse complement strand
ATCACCATGCGCGCGACCCAGAAGAAGATGATGTCGAAGCCGGTGACCAGCACCGAGGTCGGCAGATAGCGTTCGAGTTCGGGTGTCTGCTCGGGCCAACCCAGCGTGGAAAACGGCCACAGCGCGCTGGAGAACCAGGTGTCGAGCACGTCGTTGTCCTGCGTGAGCGGTTTGCCGCCGGCCTGCTTGACGGCGTCGGCCTCGTTGGCGGCGACGTAGAAATTGCCATCCTCGTCGTACCAGGCCGGGATGCGATGTCCCCACCACAACTGGCGCGACACGCACCAGTCCTGGATGTTTTCCAGCCACTGGCGGTAAGTGGTGGTCCAGTTTTCCGGCACGAATTTCAGCTCGCCCGACTCGACCGCTTCCAGTCCCTGTTTGGCCAGACCTTCCATACTCATGAACCACTGGTCGGTGAGCATCGGTTCGATCACCGCGTGGGTGCGGTCGCCGCGCGGGATCATCAGCTTGTGCGGCTTGGCCGACACCAGCAGACCTTTCGCCTGCAGGTCGTCGAGCAGCTGCTGCCGCGCGACGTAGCGATCCAGTCCCTGGTATTCAGTCGGGCAAAGATCATTCATTTTGGCGTCGAGCGTGAGCACGCTGATGGCCACCAGCTTGTGGCGCTGGCCGATTTGCCAGTCGTTGAAGTCGTGTGCGGGGGTGATCTTGACCACGCCGGTGCCAAATTCGCGATCGACATAATCGTCGGCAATGATGGGGATGCTGCGCTCGGCAATCGGCAGCCGCACCTGCTTGCCGATCAGGTGGGCGTAACGCTCGTCTTCCGGATGCACCGCCACCGCGGTGTCGCCGAGCAGGGTTTCGGGGCGGGTGGTGGCGACGGTCATAAAGCCGGAGCCGTCTTCCAGCGGGTAGTTGATTTCCCAGATGAAGCCGTCTTCTTCGGTGCTGACGACTTCGAGGTCGGATACCGCGGTGCCCAATACCGGATCCCAGTTCACCAGCCGTTTGCCGCGATAAATCAGGCCTTCGCGATACAGGCGCACGAAGACTTCGGTGACGGCTTTGGACAGCCCGGCGTCCATGGTGAAGCGTTCGCGGCTCCAGTCGGGGCTGGTGCCGAGCCGGCGCATCTGGTGGGTGATGGTGGAACCGGACTGATCCTTCCACTCCCAGACCTTGTCGAGGAATTTTTCGCGCCCCAGTTCGTGACGCGAAATGCCTTGGGCGTCGAGCTGGCGTTCCACCACGATCTGGGTGGCGATGCCCGCGTGGTCGGTGCCGGGTTGCCACAGCGTGTTGTCGCCCGACATGCGGTGGTAGCGGGTGAGCGCGTCCATCAGCGTGTGCTGGAAGGCGTGGCCCATGTGCAGCGTGCCGGTGACGTTCGGCGGCGGTAGCATGATGCAGTAGGCGGGGGCGGCGGGCGCATCGCCTGCCTTGAAATAGCCGGCGCTTTCCCAGTGGGCGTACCAGCGTTTTTCGATGTCGGCTGGTTCAAACGATTTGGCGAGTTCCATGGCGTGCGCGCAAAAGCGGCATTATCCCAAAAAAGCTCGGGACACGTCCCAAAAAAGCCCGGGACACGTCAAAAACGTCACCCCGGATGTGGGATCAACTCGATGGGTCGCGTGGTGGCTTGAGTTTTTCGGTAATTGCCTCGCGTACGATTTCGCGCACGCTGACATCAAACTGACTCAACAGGTTGGCGACGGTCTGGTCGAGGCTCTTGCGTAATTCGGCTGAGACTTGTTGTTCCATCACTTCAGACAGGCGTGGTGCCAGTTCACTCATCAACTGTTCGGTCAGGGTGTCGTTGATCGCGTCGCTGGGAGGCGCTTCAGCGGGCAATATTGCAGGCTCGGCGGGTGGAACAGGTGCGGCGGCAGCCTGGGGTATGGCTGGTGGCGTGCCGCGCTCGATCAGATCGGTCAACACCGGTAGCCACGCATTGGGAGGCGGGCTGGCGGCCATGTTGGACGGATTGCCGGACGCCGGGAGGGGGGCATTGGCGTTGCCAGCCTCTTCGCTGCCGCCACGATGCTTTTTAAGCAGCGCGTCCATTTTGTTCAAGAGGGGATTGTCGCTCATGGCTGGGTTTACCCGGTTTGGCGCAGGTCGTGCGTTTTGAGTGCATAACCGCGCGCCTGGTAAAAGCGATAACGCGCCCGGCCCTGTTCGCGGCCGACGTCGTCCTGGCCGATGATTTCGACCACGCGCTCGAAGCGGGCAAATGCGGCGGGCTGCTCGGTGTGCAGATTGATCATGACGTCAGCCGTACGCAATGCATCGGCGTCGGCGCCGATCAGCACCGGCGTTTCGTTCGCCAGCGTGTCGCTGTCACGGCAATGCGGGACGAAGCCAAGCGCCGGCGTCGTCCACAACAGCCGGTCGATGGCATCGGCTACCGCTGCGTCTGGCGCATAAATCATCACCTGTTTGCCCTGACCGTGTGCCTTGACCGCGACGCGGCGAGCGACGTCGAGCGGGTTGTCGGCAAACGTGTAGAACGTGATTTCGGTCACTTTGCTGCGCGATTGATCAGCCAGTGCACCAGCAGCGACACCGGGCGACCGGTCGAGCCTTTTTCGCGTCCGCCTTTCCATGCGGTACCGGCGATGTCGAGGTGTGCCCAGTGATACTTCTTGGCGAAGCGCCAGAGGAAGCAGGCCGCGGTAATCGAGCCGCCGGGACGGCCGCCGATATTGGCCATGTCCGCGAGGCTGCTTTTCAGCTGGTCCTGATAGTCGTCCCACAAGGGCATGCGCCAGACGCGATCCCAGGCGTGGTCTGCGGCGTGTTCGATTTCGCGTGCCAGCGGGTCGTGGTTGCTGTAAAGCGCGCTGGGATGCGCGCCGAGCGCGATGACGCAGGCGCCGGTGAGCGTCGCCAGATCGACCACCGCTTCGGGCTCGAAGCGTTCGGCGTAGGTCAGGGCATCGCACAGAATCAGGCGGCCTTCGGCATCGGTGTTGAGGATTTCGATGGTCTGGCCGGACATCGAGGTGACGATGTCACCCGGCTTGTTGGCCTTGGCGTCGGGCATGTTTTCGCACGCCGGGATCAGGCCGACGACGTTGAGCTTGAGTCCGAGTTCACCAATGGCGCGGAATGCACCAATGACCGCGCCGCCGCCGCTCATGTCGTAATTCATTTCGTCCATTTCGGCCGGTGGTTTGAGCGATATGCCGCCCGCGTCGAAAGTGACGGCCTTGCCCACCAGTACCACCGGTTTGGTATTTTTGGCGCCGCCTTCATGCTTCAACACAATGAAGCGCGGCGGCTTGTCGCTGCCCTTGCCAACCGACAGGAAGGAGCCCATGCCGAGTTTGTCGCAAGCCGCGTAGTCGAGAATTTCGCAGCCGAAGCCGTGGGCTTTGGCAACTTTCTTCGCTTCGCTGGCCAGGTACTCGGGAGTGCAGATATTGGACGGCGTATTGCCCAGGTCCTTGGCAAGATTGATGCCGTGGGCAATCGCCAGGCCGCGTACCCGTCCGGCATCGCCCTGCTTCAGTTCGCCGCGCCGCGACACCGAGAAAATGATGCGCTTGAGCGGGCGGCGGACTTCGTTCGGCTTGCTTTTATGATGGTCGAAGCGATACAGCGTGTCGTGTGTGGTGATGACGGCCTGCTCGATGTTCCACGCGATATCGCGCTTTTTGACCGGAATTTCAGAGAGGGTGAGGGCCGCTTCCATCGAGCCGGTGTCGCGCAAGGTTTTGACTGCGCTGGCGATGGCGTCGCGATAGGCTTTTTCGTGGAAGTCCCGCTCCTTGCCCAAACCCACCAGCAGGATGCGCTCGGCCAGCACGTTGGGCACTTTGTGCAGCAGCAGGGTGCTGCCGGCTTTGCCGTCCATGTCGCCGCCGCGCAGGATTTCAGACAGGTAGCCATCGCTGGCGCGGTCGATGTCGACAGCCGGGTCTGACAGCTTGCGGTTGTCGAACACGCCGACCACTACACAGGCGCTGCGCTGCTTTTCGGGCGCACCGCTTTTTATGCTAAATTCAAGTTCGATTTCCTTGTTTTCCATGTCTGTGCCCAATAAATTGCAGTTGTTGGTCAAGCGTCGTTTTACACCTGCTCGATTATTGGCGCAGGCACTGCGGAAAGTCAAAACCCCATTCGTGTCGCAAATGATCTCCGGAACTTTTCATGCTTTATCGCCGTGCGCTGACGCGTGAACTGGCTCTGACCACGGGTGCCGTACTTACGGTGCTGATGGCGATTGCCCTGGTGATCCTGTTCATCCGCCTGCTGGGCGATGTCGCGCGGGGCGAACTGGCCAACGAGGCCGTGTTTACCTTTCTGGGATTTTCACTGCTGTATTTTCTGCCGGTTTTGATGACGATTGCGCTGTTTGCCGGGGTGCTGCTGCCTTTGTCACGCATGTGGCGCGATAGTGAAATGGTGGTCTGGTCCACTGCCGGCGTGTCGCTGTCGCAATGGCTGCGACCGGTGCTGGCTTTTGCGGTGCCGTTTTCCCTGGTCATCCTGTTGCTGACGCTGGTGTTGAATCCCTGGATGCAAACCAAGAAAGCAGAGTATCGCCAGGATTTGCGCAGCCGCAGCGAAAGTTCGCTGATCGCTCCCGGGCTGTTTGCCGAATCGGATGCCGGTCAGCGCGTCTATTACGTTGAGTCGCTCAATCCCTTGACCGGGATCGTGCGCAATGTATTCATGCAATCGCGCATCGATGGCCAGTTGGGTCTGGTGGTGGCGCGCGAGGGCTATCACACCGAGCTGTTCGACGGCTCGCGCTATCTGGTGTTCAAGAACGGACGGCGTTACGAAGGCATTCCCGGGCAGCTCGATTACCGCATCGTGCAGTTTGAACGTTACTGGATGCGGCTCGATCCGGTGGATGTGAGTGCAATTGAACCGGGTGTCCGCCAGGCAAAGCCGGGCGCGCTCATTCATGATGCGTCGCCGCCCGCGCGCGCCGAACTGTTGTGGCGGCTCGGGGTGCCGGTCTCAGCCCTGATTCTCGCGATCATGGCCATCCCGATCAGTTACGTCAACATGCGTTCGCGCCGTTCGTATGGACTGCTGATCGCGCTGCTGCTTTATTTTGTTTACAACAACCTGTTGTCGCTGTCGCAAGCCTGGGTGGCGCAAGACAAGCTCAATCCCTGGGTGGGCATGCTGGCGGCGCATCTGCTGATGGGGGGCGTTGCGGCCGCACTGTTCTACCTGCGTTCGCGGCAGCATCAACTTCGCGGTAAACGGGCATGAAGCTGCTTGCCCGTTACTTGACGAGTCAGGTGCTGGCCGCATCAGCCTTGGTGCTGCTGGGCCTGCTCCTGCTGTTCATGTTTTTTGACGTGATCGACGAAATCGGGGGCGTGGGGCGCAACAACTACGGATTGGGCCAGGCCGCTGTGGTCGTGCTGCTGAATGTCCCCGGCCATCTGTACGAAATCATGCCGGTGGCAGTGCTGATCGGCACCTTGCTGGCCTTGTCGCGTCTGGTGGGCAATTCCGAATTTGCAGTGATGCGCGTGTCGGGTTTGTCTACCTGGCGGGTGGCGGGATATTTCGGCATGATCGGGGTGATGCTGTCCTTGCTGCTGCTGGTGCTGGGCGAGTATGTTGCGCCGTGGTCGGAACAGGCGGCGCAGCGCTACAAGCTGCTGGCGACCCATTCGGTGGTGGCGCAGCAATTCCGCTCGGGCTTGTGGGTGAAGGACGGCTCCCGTTTTATCAACGTGCGGGATGTGATGCCTGACAGTACCCTGCGCGGCATCGAGATTTACGGTTTTGACGCGGACGGTCGACTTGACTGGACGCGGGTGGCCGAGACGGCAAGCTGGCGTGGCAACCAGACTTGGACTTTGCGACACGTGGTGGAGACGCGCTTCAGTGCCGATGGCATCCAGGCCAGCCGTCGCGTCAGTCAGGAGTGGCAGTCGGTGCTGTCGCCCGACATCCTCAGCGTATTGCTGATTGCGCCGGAAAAAATGTCGGCACGCACGCTCTGGCGCTATGTGGCGCATCTCAAGGAAAACGGTCAGAAAGCCACGCGTTACGAACTTGCGCTGTGGACAAAATTCATCAGCCCGTTCGTGATTCCGATCATGATGCTGATCGTGATGCCGTTTGCCATTCAGGGGCCGCGTTCGGGCGGCACCAGCGGCAAGATATTCATGGGGATTCTGGCCGGGCTGGGCTTTCATCTGCTGAGTCGCCTGTTCGGCCATCTCGGCTTGTTGAACGACTGGCCGGCGGTGGCGGTGGCGACGGTGCCACTGCTGATTTTTTTGACGATCGCCCTGCTCGGTATTCGCTGGGTGGATAAACGTTAATGGGCCTGCCGCAACGGCTGGCCGAGTGCTTGCACGCGCGCCAGCCAGCCGACAAGGTGGCGTATGTGCATGCCTTGCAGGCAGACTGGCTGACCGGCCGCGTGGCAGCCGACGTTGAAGTCATTCGCGCGCCCATTGATGCCCCCGGGCAACCTGACTGTCCCGAACTGATTCCGCCACAGCAGGTGCCGCGCCGCCGTGCCGACACCCTGGTCGGCCGCGTCGCGCTGATTCATGCGCTGGCGCATATCGAATTCAACGCGATCAATCTGGCGCTCGATGCCGCGCATCGCTTTGCCGGTTTGCCACTGGCGTACTACGCCGACTGGCTGCAGGTGGCGGACGAGGAAGCCCTGCATTTCGAGTTGTTGAATGCGCATCTGGCCACGCTCGGCCATACCTATGGAGATTTCTCCGCGCACAACGGCTTGTGGGAAATGGCACTAAAAACCGCCCACGATCCGCTGGTGCGCATGGCTTTGGTGCCGCGCGTGCTGGAAGCGCGCGGACTCGATGCCGCGCCGCTCATCGTGAGCAAACTCAAAGCTGCGCAGGACCTGCGCATGGTGGAGATTCTGGGCGTGATCGAGCGCGACGAAATCGGCCATGTCGCCATCGGCAGTCACTGGTTCGACTATTTGTGCCGCGCGCGCGGGCTTGAGCCCGAGGCGACGTTTCGGCAACTGCTGGTCGATTACGATGCACCGCCGCTGAAGCCGCCATTCAATCTGGAAGCGCGCCGCAAGGCGGGCTTCAGCCAGCCCGAGCTGGACTGGTTGAGCCGGCTGTAGTTACAGCCCCAGGGTCGTGGCTGAGATGTGGGTTTGTGAGCGCTGCCACATCGATTCAAAGCTTCGATGCAGGTTGACGGTGCGGCTGGCGTCGTCCAGATGAAGCACGCCGCGCAATGCAGCCTTGTCGGCACGAATGAGTGCGCTGTGATCATCGGCCACAACAAACGCCTGTTCGGGGCGAGGCGCATCCGGGTCGGCCTGGCGAATTTCGATGACATGGCTGAAATCGCGCACCAACTGCATCAGGCGCGGGCAATCGCGCGCGATGTGATGGATGTCATCGAGCAGCAGTTCGATGCGGTGTCCGGCACCGGCCACGCATAGCGCGCGCAAGGCGGCATGGCGCTGCGGCTGGTCGAGAGCGAGCAGGCTCAGGTCATGGTCGTACAGGCGGAGTTGTCGATGGGCGCGTGCCAACAAAGCGTCGAAGGCTACGTGCAGTTCCGAGGGTGTTTCTAATTGCGTCATACGGGATCAATCTCCAGCCAGCCGGATTCATACCAGTCATAAAAACGCTCGCGCAGCGCCGCAGGGATGGTGGTGAGGCGATGTTGGTCGGCAAGCTGGCGCAGGGCGGCGGTTTCATCTGCTGCGCTGTCAAAGGCTTCGCCGTTGATGAAAAAGCGTCCGCCAATGAACAACAGACGGGATTTGGGGTTAAGCACAACCCCCGATTTGCTGGCGTGCTTTTTAAAGACCGAGAAGCTGAGGGGCGCTTCCGGGGGGGCGAAAAACACGTTCGGCTTGGGCTCGGATAAGTAGCGCCCGGCAAACTCCGCGATGTCGCGTTTGTCCCATCGAATGCGGGCAATCATGCTTTCGATCTGGGCCAGCATGGCGCGACTGATTTCGCCGGGATGCGCTTGCAGGCGCAGGTCGGGATCGGCGTAACGGCCTTCAAGGGCAACACTGTCCTGAAGGTGCATCAGGAAACCCTGCCCCAGTTCGTCGGTTGTGGGGGCGCGAAATCCGATCGAATACGTCATGCAGGCATCCTCGGCGACACCGTAGTGCGCCACATGCGGCGGCAGGTAGAGCATGTCGCCAGGGCCGAGCAGCCATTCTTCTTCTGGCTTGAAGTGGCGCAGGATCTTGATCGGCACATCGTCCAGAATGGAAAGGTCGGTTTGTTCGCTGATCTGCCAGCGGCGATGTCCCTGGCCCTGCAACAGAAACACATCATACGAGTCGAAATGCGGACCCACGCTGCCGCCAGGCACGGCGTAGCTCACCATCAAATCGTCCAGCCGGGCATGCGGGATGAAATTGAAGCGCGCCAGCAAGGCATCCGCTGCGGGCAGCACATGGTTGAGCGATTGCACCAGCAGGGTCCAGTCGGTTTTGGGGCGGCGCTTGAAATCGGCTTTTTTAAAGGGGCCGTGGTCGAACTGCCAGTCGTTGCCGCTGCCCTGAATCAGGCGGGACTCGATCTCATCACGGGTCGCCAGCTCCTGCATGGCTAAGGGCGACAGCAGCCCGTCAAAGCCCGGAACGGCGTTGCGGATCAGCAGCGGGCGCTTGTGCCAGTAATCGCGCAGGAAGCGGGTGGGGCTTAAGCCCCCGAGCAGGGTCTGGGTCATGGCTGCAATTATAACGATGCCATCGTAAGCACCCTGTTAGAATGCTGCCGGAAAATGTGTGGGTGCCCCGGGTTTTGGGCGCGAGTCACACCCTGTCAATCCGCAATGCCGAACGCATCAATCTTGAAGGATTTCAAATGGATATTGTAAAAAACACCGTTGTCACGCTCACCTATATCGTCAAGGACGCGGACGGCAACCTGCTGGAAGAAAGCAACGAGCCTGTCAGCTATCTGCATGGCGACTATGACAATATTTTCCCGCTGGTCGAGCGTGCGCTCGATGGAAAAACCACCGGCGAAAAGGTGGAAATGAAGTTGCAGCCAGCCGACGCCTTTGGCGAATTCGACGAAAGCCTGGTGCGGATCGAGCCGCGTGAGGGCTTTCCCGATGACATCGAAGTCGGCATGCAGTTTGTAGGCTCGCCCGACAATGGCGGCGAGGAAATGCTGTACACCGTGACCGATATCGCAGAAGACAAAGTCGTGGTTGACGGTAACCACCCCTTCGCCGGACAGGCTGTACATTTTGAATGCGTGGTGTCCGACGTGCGTGCGGCAACTTCAGACGAGATTTCGCACCGCCATGCTCATGGCGCGCACGGTCATCACCATCATTGATAGCCATTAAGAGAAATACGGCCGGGCTGTTAAAATGCCCGGCTACCTGTTCTCTGTGACGGTTTGACCCAGGCTATCAATGAAAACGACCTTTCTCGATTTTGAACAGCCAATCGCGGAGCTAGAGTCCAAGATTGAAGAGCTGCGCTTTGTGCAAGACGACTCGGCACTGGATATTTCGGAAGAAATCCGTCGCCTGCAAAAAAAGAGCCAGACGCTGACCAAGGATGTTTACGCCAAACTCAACGCCTGGCAGGTCTCTCAGGTGGCGCGGCATCCGCAGCGCCCCTACACACTGGATTACGTGGCAGGGCTGTTTACCGAGTTTTCCGAATTGCATGGCGACCGTGCCTATGCCGACGATGCAGCGATTGTCGGCGGCATGGCGCGCTTCAATGGCGAGCCGGTGATGGTGATCGGCCATCAAAAAGGCCGCGACACCAAGGAAAAAATCCATCGCAATTTCGGCATGCCGCGCCCCGAGGGCTATCGCAAGGCCTTGCGCTTGATGCGGCTGGCGGAAAAGTTCGGCATGCCGGTTTTTACCTTCATCGATACGCCGGGCGCCTATCCCGGCATCGGCGCAGAAGAGCGCGGCCAGTCCGAAGCCATCGCACGCAATCTGTACGTGATGGCCGAACTGCGTACGCCGGTCATCTGCAGCATCGTCGGCGAAGGCGGTTCGGGCGGCGCGCTGGCGATTGGTGTCGGCGACCGCATGCTGATCCTGCAATATTCAACCTATTCGGTGATTTCGCCGGAAGGCTGCGCGTCTATTTTGTGGAAAAGTGCGGACAAGGCGTCGGTAGCCGCCGAAACGCTGGCGATCACGGCTGACCGTCTGAAAGCCAATGGCCTGGTCGATCGCATCGTCGAAGAGCCCGTGGGCGGCGCGCAACGCGACTGGGACGCGCTGTTCCAGTCCATGCGCCGCGCGCTGACCGATACCCTCGGCGAGTTGCGCAAACAGCCGCTGGACGCGCTGCTCGACGCGCGTTACAAACGCTTGCGGGCGTATGGCAGCTTCAAGGAAACTCCTGCCAAGTAAGGCGCTTGCGGAGGTCGTGGCGGACGTGCTGGCCCGCCATGTTGCGCCGCGTGCGCGGCTGACCCTCGCCCTGTCGGGCGGGCTCGATTCGGTGGTTCTGCTGGATGCGCT
>NCCT01000070.1:20684-23650 GCA_002279795.1 Hydrogenophilales bacterium 12-61-10 | reverse complement strand
CTGTTCGATCTGGCGGTGCAGGTGGGCTGGCGGCGCTTCGAACGCGCGCAGGGGCGCGCCGGCTGGCATCCCGAGCTGCTGCTGTGGCCGCTGCTCGACCGGCTGGTGGCGCGCACCGTCATCGACAAGCTGGGCGGCCGGCTCACGGTCGCGGTGTCCGGCGGCGCGGCGCTGACGCCGGAGATCGCGCGCGTGTTCATTGGGCTCGGGGTGCCGCTGTATCAAGGCTACGGCCTGACGGAGACCAGTCCGGTGGTGTGCGTCAATCGACCCGAATCCAACGTGCCGGCCAGCATCGGCCAGCCCATGCCCGGGGTCGAGGTGAAGATCGGCGACAACGATGAACTGCTTACGCGCAGCCGATGCGTGATGCGCGGCTACTGGAAAGACGACGCCGCCACGCGCGCCATCATCGATGCCGATGGCTGGCTGCACAGCGGCGACAAGGCGAGCGTCGATGCAAGCGGTCACTACAGCATCATCGGCCGGATCAAGGACATCATCGTCCTGAGCAATGGCGAGAAAGTGCCGCCTTCCGAGGTGGAGTCCGCCATTTTGCTCGACCCCCTGTTTGAACAGGTGATGCTGGTGGGCGAAGGCAAACCCTATCTGGCCGCCTTGACCGTGCTGAACGCGGAACACTGGCAGACGTTTGCCGCAGAGCTGGGAGTGGACCCCGGTCAGCCGGATAGCCTGACCGATCCGCGCGTGCTCAAGGCCCTGATGCGGCGCATGGCCAGTCATCTCAAGCATTTTCCAGGCTACGCGCAGATACGCCGCGTGCATCCTGAACTCGCGCTGTGGACCGTCGAAAACGGCTTGCTGACCCCCACGCTTAAAATCAAGCGCAATCTCATTTTTGAGCGTTATCGCGCGGCCATCGAGGCCCTGTACGCTGATTTCGCCCGAGCCTGATCCCACCCTACCCAAGGAGACTTACATGACAACGCGGTTCAACCGCCAGGCGCTGGGCCTGGCTCTGGCAGGCTGCAGCAGTCTGGCGCACGCGGCAGGCTTCGCGCTGGTCGAGCAGAATGCCAGCGGCCTCGGCAATGCCTATGCCGGCCAGGCCGCCAGCGCGCAGGACGCCAGCACGATTTTCTTCAATCCGGCGGGTATGACGCTGCTGCCCGACCGGCAGCTGGTCGTGGCGGGTCATTTGATCAAATCATCGGCTGAGTTTTCCGGTGGCAACGGTGTTTCCATCCCTGGCGTGAATACCGGTGGCGACGGTGGGGATGCGGGGAGCCTGGCTTTTTTGCCCAACGCTTACCTCGCGTATCGGGTCTCGCCGTCCATTCATCTGGGCGTGGGCATGAATGCGCCCTTCGGCCTTAAAACCGAATACGACAGTACCTGGGCGGGCAGCACCCAGGCGATCGAATCCGACCTGAAGACGGTCAATCTCAATCCTGCCGTCGCGTGGAAACTCAGCGAGGCGTTCTCGCTCGGTGCGGGCTTGAACCTGCAATATGTCGAGGCGACCCTCAGCAACGCCACAGCGACAGCCAGTGGCACAGGCACGGTGAAGGGCGATGACTACGGCTGGGGCTTCAATCTGGGTGCCTTGTGGCAGGTGAACGCAGCCACGCGCGTTGGCCTAGCCTATCGTTCCGAAATCGATCAATCGCTGAAAGGCGATCTTACGTTCAGCGCATCGTCTGCCGTGATCCCCGTGACGGCCGACGTCACGTTGCCGGACTCGGCTTCGTTGAGCGTTTTCCACACGCTGAACGCGCGCTGGGATTGGCTGGCTGATGTCACCTGGACGGGCTGGAGCGATTTCGAGGAATTGCGCATCGTAAGAGCGATCGGCGCGCCGCTGGTCACGCCGGAAAACTGGGAAGACGCCTATCGTTATTCAGTGGGCGCCAACTATCATCTGAATGAGCAGCTGACCCTGCGCGGCGGCGTGGCCTATGACGAAACACCGGTGTCCGATGCCTTTCGCACCGCGCGCATTCCCGATGAAAACCGCACCTGGGTCGCATTCGGCGCGCAATACCGCCTGTCGCCCACAAGCCTCATCGATGTCGGCTACGTGCATATCTTCATCGACGATGCGCGCATCTCCGAGGGTGCGGTCAAATTGAGCGGCGAGTACGAAAGCGCGGTCGATGTCCTCTCGGCACAGCTGACCCTGAATTTCTGACCATGCTGGAATCCGTTCCCTTCGACAATCTGATCACCCGGCTGATCGCCGACAGCCAGAACACCAGACTGATGTGGCAAATCGGCGTGCTGGTGCTGTGTGCGCTGGTGGCGTGGCTGGTGCGGCGGCCGTTGCGCTCATGGCTCGATGCTTCCGCGTATGCCCAGTCGACCGGACGAGAAGGGATGCGGCGCATCGGTTTTCCCCTGCTGATGTTGCTGGCCGTGCTGATCGGGCGCGAAGTCGCAAACCTGGCCCTGCACGCGACGCCCTTGCTGGATGTGGCGGTTCCCCTGTTGCTTGCGCTGGTGTTGGTGCGCGGCGTGGTGTACAGCCTGCGCTTTGTGTTCGGGCCGCGCGAGTCGCTCAAAACCTGGGAGCGCACGGTGGCCTGGCTGGTCTGGGGCGCGTTCGCGCTGCATCTCACCGGCTTGCTGCCGCGCATCCATGCCGCCATGGAAGCGCTGTCGTTTCAGTCCGGCAGCCATCGTTTCTCGCTGTGGCTGCTGGTGCAGGCAGCGTTCGTGATCGTCCTCACCGTGCTGCTGGCGCTGGCGTCGGCGCGGCTGGTCGAGCGTCATCTGATGAATCTCACCGAGATGAATCTGTCCCTGCGGATGGCGCTGTCGAAAGCCACGCGCACCATTTTGCTGGTGGTGGCGGTGCTGGTCGCCTTGCCGGCAGTGGGAATCGACCTCACCGTGCTGTCGGTGCTGGGCGGCGCGATCGGCGTGGGCATCGGCTTCGGCTTGCAAAAAGTCGCCAGCAACTACATTTCCGGCTTCATCATTTTGCTCGACCGCTCGGTGAGGAT
>NCCT01000070.1:10543-20576 GCA_002279795.1 Hydrogenophilales bacterium 12-61-10 | reverse complement strand
TGATGCTGGACGCTGCGCGTGGCCATGCGCGCGTGATTCAGGACGAGGAGGAGAATGGTCCCAAGGTGTTTCTGCGGGAGTTTGCGGACAATGGCATTCAAATGGAATTGAGTGTGTGGATCCGCGACGCCAGCGAAGGCCAGGGTAACCTGCGGTCGGATATCAACTGGGCGATCTGGCGCGGATTCAAGGCAGCCGGGATCGAAATCCCGTTCCCGCAGCGGGTGGTTCACCTGAAGGAAATCGTCAGCCCTGCGACAGGCGGCCATTGATTTTTATGGAAATTATCCGTATAATTCCGGACTAATTTGTCTTATTAGGAACACAAGACCATGCTCACAAGCCTGTTGGCTTTACCGGGTTGGAACCTGCAGTGGTGGCAGTATGTACTGATCACCCTGGCGCTGACCCATATCTCCATCGCAGCCATTACCATTTTCCTGCATCGCTCACAGGCCCACCGGGCCGTCGACCTGCACCCCATCGTCAGTCATTTTTTCCGCTTCTGGCTGTGGCTCACCTCCGGCATGGTGACCAAGGAATGGGTTGCGGTTCACCGCAAGCACCACGCTAAATGCGAAACCGTCGAAGACCCGCACAGCCCGCAGACGCGCGGTATCTGGAAGGTCCTGCTGGAAGGCTCCGAACTGTATCGCGCCGAGGCCAAGGTGGCTGCCACGCTGGAAAAGTACGGCCACGGCACGCCTGACGACTGGGTGGAGCGCAATGTCTACAGCCGTCACTCGGCCATGGGTGTCAGCCTGCTGATGATTATCAACATCGCCTTGTTCGGACCGATCGGCCTGACTATCTGGGCGGTGCAAATGGCGTGGACCCCGATTACCGCTGCCGGCATCATTAATGGCATCGGCCACTATTGGGGTTACCGCAATTTCGCTTGCGAAGACGCGAGCACCAATATCCTGCCGTGGGGCATCCTGATCGGCGGCGAAGAGCTGCATAACAACCACCATGCCTACGGCACGTCGGCACGTCTGTCTAACAAATGGTATGAATTCGATATCGGCTGGCTGTATATCAAATTGATGTCCTATGTCGGCCTGGCCACGGTTCGCAAGGTGGCGCCGACGGTGAAATGGCAGCCGGCCAAGCCGCTGTGCGATCTGGATACGCTGCAGGCCGTCATCACCCATCGTTACGATGTGATGACGCGGTTCGTGAAGAGCGTGCGTGACGACAGCGCGGCCGAAATCGCCAAGCTGAAAGCCGGCTCGAACGTGGCGCAAAACTGGAGCCTCGAAAGTTTTCGCGGCTGGCTGTACAAAGAGCCTAGTGAACTTGCCGCAGCCGACAAGGCTGAACTGGACAAGCTGCTGGGCAAGAGCGAGCGCCTGCAAACGGTTTATCGCATGCGCCAGGAACTATCTGCGATCTGGGGACGCTCGACCGCCAGCCGTGAACAGCTGCTGGAGCAGCTGCAAGCCTGGTGCAAACGCGCCGAAGAGAGCGGCGTGCAGTCGCTCAAGGATTTCTCGGTGCGCTTGCGCTGCTATGCCTGATCTTGAAAGGCCTGCCCGAAGGCGGCCTTTCTGACCTAGCGTCTTTTTCCGCACAGCGCCGCCCATAAAAAACCCGCCGGTTGGCGGGTTTTTTATGGGCCGGAAACCTGGCTTATTTAAGTTTGGTTTCCTTGTACATCACATGCTTGCGGGCTTTGGGATCGAATTTGCTGATCTCCATTTTTTCCGGCATGGTTTTCTTGTTCTTGGTCGTGGTGTAGAAATGGCCAGTGCCCGCAGTGGACTCCAGCTTGATTTTTTCGCGTCCGCCTTTAGCCATGGTGGACCTCCTTAGACCGAAACGCCGTTGGCGCGCAGGTCAGCGAGGACAGATTCAATGCCGTTCTTGTCGATGGTGCGCAATGCAGCAGTGGACAGACGCAGGCGAACCCAGCGATTTTCGGCCTCGACCCAGAACCGGTGCTGTTGCAGGTTCGGCAGGAAACGACGCTTGGTTCTATTGTTGGCGTGGGAAACGTTGTTTCCAACCATGGGCTTCTTGCCCGTTACGACACATACGCGAGCCATGATGCTGCTCCAAAATTGAGGGTTAACTGGTTGGGATCAGCCTGTAGCGGCCAACCCGAGAACCGCGATTTATACCATAGCCTGCAAGAATGAGGCAAGCCCGGAGTGCGTTCAAAGGTGTCCGGACTCCATGAACGACAGTGATGACGCGCCGGCGACGATGAAGTGGTCCAGCACCCGGACGTCCACCAGAGCCAGTGCTTCCGCCAGTTTTCGGGTGAGCACGCGGTCGGCCTGGCTGGGTTCGGCCACGCCACTGGGATGGTTGTGCGCCAGGATCAATGCAGCCGCGTTGAGTGCCAGCGCACGCTTGATGATTTCGCGCGGATAGACGCTGGTCTGTGTCAGCGTGCCGCGAAACAGCTCCTCGACTGCGATCACCCGGTTTTGCGCGTCGAGGAAGACGCAGCAGAACACTTCGTATTCCTTGCCGCGCAGAATCAGCCGCAGGTAGTCGCGCACGGCGTGCGGCGATTCCAGCGCGTCGCCTTTCTGCATATCTTCCGCCAGCGTGCGCCGTGCCATTTCCATGACGGCCTGCAACAGGGCGTATTTGGCCTCGCCCACGCCGGGCGCCGAACACGCCGACTGCTTGTCGGCGCGGCACAGGCCGCCCAGGCCGCCAAAGCGTTCGATCAGTTCGCGTCCCAGGTCGACGGCGCTTTTGCCGACCACGCCGGTACGCAGAAAAACCGCCACCAGTTCCGCGTCCGTGAGCGCCGCCGCGCCCTGTTTCAGTAGTTTCTCGCGTGGACGCGCGTCCAGAGGCCAGTCGCAAATCGCCATATTTCCCCCTGTTAGAATGTCGGCATTGTCATGGAAACGTGTGCCGGGAAACGAAATCGTGTCATTGACACATAAAAAAATCATTTTGGGCGTGACCGGCGGAATCGCCGCCTACAAGGTGGCAGAGTTGTGCCGCCTGCTGGTCAAGGCGGGGGCGGAGGTGCGGGTGGTGATGACTGCGGCGGCGCAGCAGTTTGTGACGCCGCTGACCTTTCAGGCCTTGTCCGGCCAGCCGGTGCTGACCTCGCTGTGGGAGGCCGCCAGCGGTGACGGCATGGAACATATTCACCTGTCGCGGATGGCTGACCTGTTGCTGGTTGCACCGGCTTCCGCTGACTTTCTGGCCAAGCTCGCGCACGGGCGGGCGGACGATCTGCTTTCCACGCTGTGCCTGGCGCGTACCTGCCCGCTCGCGGTGGCGCCCGCGATGAACCATGAAATGTGGGCGGCTGCGTCCACCCGGCGCAATCTCGAACAACTCCACGCAGACGACGTGAACGTGCTGGGCCCGGCCGCGGGCGAACAGGCCTGTGGCGAAATCGGCTTGGGCCGCATGCTGGAAGCCAGCGAAATTGCTTTGGCGTTGGGCGCTTTGCTGGCAGCCGGGCCGCTGGCGGGCAAGCGCGTCCTGATCACCGCCGGCCCGACGTTCGAGGCGATCGACCCGGTGCGCGGGCTGACCAACCGCAGTTCTGGCAAGATGGGCTATGCGGTGGCGCAGGCGGCGGCCGAGGCCGGTGCTACGGTCTGTCTGGTCTCGGGGCCGACGTGTCTTGCGCCGCCCGCGGGGGTACGTCGTATCGACGTGCAAAGCGCCGCCGAGATGCGTGCAGCGGTGCTGGCCGAATTGCCGTGCGAAGTATTCATTGCGGTGGCCGCCGTGGCCGATTACCGGGTGGATGCCGCCGCCACGCAAAAAATCAAGAAGAGTTCCGCCCCGCTGACCCTGCAATTGATCGCTAACCCCGACATCCTGGCTGAAGTGGCGGCCTTGCCCGATGCGCCGTTTTGCGTCGGCTTCGCCGCTGAAACCGAGCGGCTGGATGACTATGCCGAAGCCAAGCGCTTGCGCAAAAACCTGCCCCTGCTGGTCGGCAACCTGGCGCAGGACACGCTGGGGCAGGACACCGCCGAGCTGGTGTTGTTCGACGCCCAGGGCCGGCATCCGTTGCCCCGGGCCGACAAGCTGACCCAGGCACGTGCCGTGATTCACCACTTATTGACGCTGTTGAACTGATGAGAAACCGACGAACATGAAGATGGATGTGATGATTCTCGACACCCGGCTGCGCGATATGCAGCTGCAATACGCAACCGCAGGCTCGGCCGGTCTCGATTTGCGCGCGTGTATCGATAGTCCAATCGTACTAGCGCCGGGCGAAACCCGGCTGATTCCGACCGGCATGGCCATTCATCTGGCCGATCCCGGCTATGCAGCGCTGATCCTGCCGCGCTCGGGTCTGGGCCATAAACACGGCATCGTGCTGGGCAATCTGGTGGGGCTGATCGATTCGGATTATCAGGGGCAGCTGATGGTGTCGGCCTGGAATCGAAGCCAGCAAGCGTTCGAACTGGCGCCCCTGGAGCGGCTGGCGCAATTGGTCATCGTGCCGGTGGTGCAGGCCGAGTTCAATCTGGTGGAGGCGTTTTCAGCCAGCCAGCGCGGCGAAAGCGGTTTCGGCAGCACAGGCCGTCAATAAAGTCGGATTTTTTTACAGTGCACCCTCGACACACCCGACAGGCTAGCCTGCCGGGTGTGTTCATATCGGGGCATGGAATTTGCTGTACTCAGGGCTCACAGGCATTTCGCACCCGGTATGCCTGAATTACGCGGAACATTTATTCCAGAGCTTGCTGGCTTACACCCTATGCCCCCTTCGTCCATATTGCGGTTTGGCCTCACCCTGATCTCGGCACTCGTGCTGCTGACAGGGCTGGTTACGGCTGCGATTTACCTGTCGCGGCCGCAGGCCCAGACGGTGGCGGACGAGATCGATACGCCGGTCATGGCCACGCAAATCGAATTTCTCGCTGCGGCAATGCAGCGCAGCGCGGCCTTGATTGCCAGCCATCCGCAAACCCTGGAATGTTTTGCCACAGCGGCGCCGGACGTGTGCCAGGCGCAGGCGGCCAATCTGCATGCCTTGAACCAGGACGCGACCGTGCTGTTCGTCACCGCTGGCCAGAACCAGTTGCTGCCGGGTTTTTTGCCGGGTGACACGCGGCGTCTGATCGCCAGTGCCGGACGCGGTGGTGAAAGCGCATCGGCCAGTTTCAGCCTGTCGATTTCGCATCCGGTGAAGAACGCCGCAGGTCAGCGCCTGGGGGTCGTCATTGTCGAGCAAAGCATGCCGCAACTGCAGGCGCTGTTCGATACCCTGCCGCTGCCGGATGCTGCCGCCTACGCCGAACTGCAGCAAAAGCAGGGCGAAGGCGCGGTCAGCGTCCTGATGCGGCGCGGCAATCAGGCCATCAAGTTACGCAATGCGCCCAACTGGATCGCCCTGGACGGCACGCCGTGGACGATTGCCGTGTGGCGCTACGAAAAGCCGTTGATTGAACGGCTGGCCCCCTATTTTCTTGGTTGGCTGCTGGCCAGCCTGCTGATCGCAGTAATGGTGATGGCGTTCACGCTGACGGTACGCAACCGGGTGGGCGACAGTTTGCGCATGATGGTTCGCTTTACCAATGATTTGCGCCAGCAGCGGCTGCGCGCGGATTACCCGGTCACGCTGGAAGAGTTTTCCTCACCGATCGAAACCATGCTGAAAATTGGCAAGATCATGCTCGGCAAGCAGAAGGAAGTAAGTTCGCAGGCGCGCGTCGATCACCTGTCGCAAGTCCACAACCGGCGCAGTTTCGACGAGAAGCAGAAAGAGCTGTTTGCCAGCATGAAAGAGGGCTGGTCGCACAGCTTGCTGATCATGGACATCGACAACTTCAAGCAGGTCAACGACACCTTCGGTCACGAAGCCGGCGATCAGCTGATCATCAAGTTCGGCGAGGCGCTGAAAGTCACCCTGCGCAACAGCGACTTCATTGCGCGTCTGGGTGGCGACGAATTTTGCGTGCTGTTCCCCTTTACGCCGCTGGACCGCGCGCAGGAACTGGCCGAGCGGCTGCGTTCCAAAATGCCGGAAAACGTCGAACTGATCAAGGGCGTGACGCAGCGGCTGTCCTGGAGTGGCGGGCTGTCGGAATACAGCCGCGACGACAAGGAGGAAAACGAGGCGCTGGCGCGGGCGGATGCCGCCTTGCTTGAAGCCAAGCGCGGCGGCCGCAATGTGACGCGAATCAAGGCCGTGGCTTGAAGCGGGCGAGCAGCAGTCCGAGTACTGCCGCAAGCACGGCCCATATTCCGAGCACGGTGGCGTTGCCCCAGCGCGCATAAGGCGTGCTGCCGGTATAGCCCTGGATCGTCCCGCTGAGGCTGCCCTGGGTGAAGGGCGGCAAACTGGCCAGCAACCGTCCCCGCGTGTCGATGATGGCGGTGAGTCCGGTGTTGGTGGCGCGCAGCATCATGCGGCCGGTTTCCAGCGCGCGCATTTGCGACATCTGCGCATGCTGCCAGGGCGCGAGCGAGTCGCCGAACCAGGCCAGATTGCTGACGTTCACCAGCACCGTTGCAGCAGGGAGCTGGCGGATGATCTCCTCGCCAAACGCATCTTCGTAACAAATATTGAGTGCCACCTGCTGGCCACCCACGGCAAGCGGGCGCTGGTCAGGGTCGCCGCGTGCAAAGTCGGACAGCGGAATGTGCAGCACCGTAATCACCCAGCCCCATACGGCTTTCAGCGGAATGTATTCGCCGAATGGCACCAGATGCGTTTTGTGATACCGCTGGCTGGGCGCGCTGCCGAGGCTGATCACGCTGTTGTAATACGCCCCATCGAGTGACCCGGTCGGCAGGCCGGCAAGCAGGTCGCCACCATTTGCCCGACCAATCGCTGCGAGCCGGGCGCGATCCGCGGCGGGCAACTTGGATTCAAACAGCGGCAAGGCGGTTTCGGGCAGCACGATGAGCTGCGCGGGCGAGGCGGCGGCGAGGCGTGCGTAGCTATCCAGCGTGGCGCGTGTTTTGCCGGGTTGCCATTTCATGTCTTGCGGAACATTGCCTTGCAGCAGCGCAACCGATGTTGGTGCGCCCAGCGGAGTGGTCCAGACGACGCCGCGCAACAGCTGACCCGTGATGCCCAGCACCAGCACGGCGACAAGGGCCCAGACACGCAGTGCAGGCAGCCGACGCAGGGCGAGGCCCCACGCCAGCAGGGCCGCGATCAGGGCCATGACAAACGACACGCCATAGACCCCGAGCACCGGCGCATAGCCGGCCAGCGGGCTGGCCGGCACTTGCGAATAGCCCAAGGTGAGCCAGGGAAATCCGGTGAAGATCCAGCCCCGAACCCATTCCGACATGCCCCACAAAAGCGGGATCCCGAGCAGCAGTCGAAGGGTCGCCGAAGCCGGCCCGCACTTGGCGCCTGAAGCCGGCGCCTGCAGCGCGCCGACGAGCGCCGGCAGCAGCGCCATCAAGCCGCAAAACACCAGCGTAGCAAGTCCTGCCAGTCCCATCGACATGCCGCCGTAGACCGACAGGCTGATGTAAATCCAGCTGACGCCGGTGAGGAAAAATCCGAGTCCCCAGGCGAACCCGACGCGGAATCCGGCGCGCCGCGACGACGTTCGCAGCAGCAGGGTAAACAGCACGGCCAGACTCAACAGCGGCAGCGGCCAGATATTGAACGGGGCAAAGCCGCCGACGGCGAGGGCGCCGGCAAACAGGCTGGCAAGCAACGCCAGGCAGGATGCGCAGCGCAAGGCGGGAAGCCTACCCGCCACGGCTGGCGCGGGATTGATCAATGACCCGACTCAAAATCGATATGGCCATCGATCACGGTGTAGCGCACCCGGCCCTGCATCGGATGATTGAGGAAGGGCGTGTTGGTGCTCTGGCTGAATAGCGAGCGGGACGTGACCACCCAGTCGGCATGCTCGTCGAACACGCAGATATCCGCGCTGCTGCCGACCGACAGATGCCCGCCCGGCACGCCGAGGATCTGGGCCGGTTTCCACGAAATCAGGTCCAGCGCCCGGGCCAGCGGTACGCCCATTTCGCGCGCCCATTTCAGGGTCAGCGGCAACAACAGTTCGACACCGGATGCGCCGGGCGAAGACTCGCCGAAGGGGACCTGCTTTTCGTCCTCATCGACCGGCGTGTGGTCCGAACAGAGGGCATCGATGGAGCCGTCGCGCAGTGCCTCGCGGATGGCGTCGCGGTCGCGCAGGCCGCGCAGGGGCGGGCACAAGTGCAGATTGGAATCGTAGCCGACGAGGTCGTTTTCCGACAGGTGGACGTGGGTGGCGGCGACATCGCAGCTGACCGCCAGCCCCTGCGCCTTGGCCGCGCGCACCATCGCGATGCCGTCGCGGGTGGACAGGCGCATCAGGTGAACGCGGGCGCCGGTTTCGCGCGCCAGCTGCAGAATGGTAGCGAGCGCCACCGTTTCGGCCAGTGCGGGAATACCGGGCAAACCGAGGCGCGTGGCGACGGCGCCATCGTGGGCCACGCCATCCTGCGCCAGCGACATGTCCTGCGGCCGCAGCCACAGGCTGAAACCAAAACTGGCGGCGTATTCCATTGCGCGCAACAACACGTGGGTATCGGCGATCGGGGCGTCGGCCTGGGTAAAGGCGCGGCAGCCGGCTTCCGTCAGCTCGGCCATTTCGGTGATCTGTTTGCCGTCGAGCTTTTGCGTCAGCGCGCCGAGCGGATAGACGCGCGGCCCCGGCAAATTGCGGGCGCGGAATTTCAGCATTTCGACCAGGCCTGGCTCGTCCAGCGGCGGGTCGGTATCGGGCGGGCAGGCCAGCGAGGTGACGCCGCCTGCTGCCGCGGCGAGCATTTCCGATTCGAGCGTGGCGCGGTATTCGTAGCCGGGTTCGCGCAGCCGCACCGACAGGTCGATAAGCCCAGGGCAGACGATCAGGCCACTGGCGTCGATCGTGCGGTTGGCATGGAAATCGGCAGGCGGCTGGCCGATGGCGACAATTTTTCCGGCGGCGATGAAGAGGTCGGTGACTTCGTCGCGCGCGTTCATCGGGTCGATCACGCGGCCGTTCTGGATATGGATTTTCATGCGTTCAGTTACCTGCGAGCAAAGCCATGACTGCCATCCGCACCGCGATGCCATAGGTCACCTGCGGCAGGATTACCGACTGCGGGCCGTCGGCCACGGCAGAATCGATTTCGACGCCGCGATTCATCGGTCCGGGGTGCATCACGATGGCATCCGGTTTGGCCAGCGCGAGTTTTTCCGGCGTCAGGCCAAAGAACTTGAAATACTCCTGCGCGGAAGGCAGCCGTGCGCTCTTCATGCGCTCGTTTTGCAGGCGCAGCATGATGACGACATCGCAATCCTTGAGTCCGGCTTCCATGGTGTGGAAAACCTTGACGCCCATTTGCTCGATTCCAACCGGCAGCAGGGTTTTGGGGCCGATCACGCGGACCTCGGGTACGCCCAGCGTGGTCAGCGCATGGATCTGCGAGCGGGCGACGCGCGAGTGCAGTACATCGCCGACGATGGCCACGCGCAGGTTGTGGAACGCGCCCTTGTAGCGGCGGATGGTGAACATGTCGAGCAGGCCCTGCGTAGGATGCGCGTGGCGGCCGTCGCCGGCGTTGACCACCGATATGTACGGCGCCACGTGGCGCGCGATGAAGTGTGCCGCCCCCGACTGGCTGTGGCGAACGATGAACATGTCGGCATGCATCGCCGACAGGTTGTCGACGGTGTCGAGGATTGCCTCGCCCTTGCTCTGGCTGGAGGTGGAAATATTCAGATTGACCACATCGGCGGACAGGCGCTTGGCAGCGATTTCAAACGTGGTGCGGGTGCGCGTCGACGGCTCGAAGAACAGGTTGAAAATACTTTTTCCACGCAGCAGCGGGACTTTTTTGACTTCGCGCTCGCCGACATCCATGAACGACTCGGCGGTATCGAGAATTTGCGTCAGGATGGCGCGGGGCAGGCCATCAAGGGTGAGGAGGTGATGCAGTTTGCCGTCTTCAGTCAGTTGTGGGTTCATGCAAGTGAGAGCGTGAGGTGGCCGTCGTCGAGGCGGGAAAGGTTGATGTTCTGATGTTTGGGCACGTTGCGCGTGAGGCCGACGAAATCCGGGCGGATCGGCAGCTCATGGTC
>NCCT01000070.1:0-10530 GCA_002279795.1 Hydrogenophilales bacterium 12-61-10 | reverse complement strand
GAGGTGGCCGTCGTCGAGGCGGGAAAGGTTGATGTTCTGATGTTTGGGCACGTTGCGCGTGAGGCCGACGAAATCCGGGCGGATCGGCAGCTCATGGTCACCGCGATCGATCAGCACCGCGAGGCGGATGGTCGCCGGGCGGCCGTAGTCGAACAACTCGTTCATCGCAGCGCGTACTGTACGGCCGCTGTGCAGCACGTCGTCCACCAGCAGGATGTCGCGGCCTTCCAGGTCGAACGGCAGGTTGGATGGCTTGACCTGCGGGTGCAGGCCGATGCGCGAAAAATCGTCGCGATAAAACGAGATGTCGAGCGTGCCCAGCGGCTGGGTGCTTTTCAGCAGCGCATGCAGGCATTCGGCCACCCACACGCCACCGGTATGGATGCCGACGATGTAGGTTTCGGGCGTGAGCGTCGGCGCGATGGCGTCGGCAAGGCGGGTAATGAGCGTGTGGGCGTCAGGCAATGAGTCGTGCATCGAAAAAACCTTGCAGAATGAGTTGGGCGGCAACAGCGTCAACCAATGCCTTGTTTTTTTTGCCGTGGATGCCGCGGGCATGGAGTTCGGATTCGGCCGCCGTGCTGGTGTGGCGCTCGTCGATCCAGAACAGCGGCAGCTTGAAAGAGGATTCCAGTTTGCGCCCAAAGTTTCGCGCCACCCGCGTCATTTCATGCTCGCTGCCGTCGACATGGGTTGGCAAGCCCAGTACCAGCAAGACGGGTTGCCACTCGGCAATAAGCTTGCCGATGGCAGCGATCCGGGCATCGGTGGACTCAGCCTGGATCACGGTGAGCGGATGCGCCACGCCGATCGACAGCTCGCCCGAGGCCACGCCGGTGCGCTTCAGGCCCAGATCGAAGGCCAGGACCGTGCCGTGGGTGTCTGCGTATTCCACTGCCGATTCAGGCGTGCCCGGCTTCGTCGGACAGGCTGGCGAAGTCGATGCCGAGCAATTTCATCGCGGCATCCAGGCGGGCTTCAGGCGCCAGGTCGAAAATCACCTGCGGATCGGCAGCGACCGACAGCCAGGCATTTTGCTTGATTTCTTCTTCAAGCTGGCCGGGCGACCAGCCGGCATAACCCAGCGACACCATGAATTTTTCCGGACCTTCGCCCTTGCTGACGGCTTCGAGCACATCCTTCGACGTCGTCAGGCTGATGGCGTCCTTGACCGTCAGCGTCGAGCTGAACGTCAGCGGGGGCGTGTGCAGGACAAACCCGCGCTCGGTTTGCACCGGGCCGCCGAAATACACGATGTCGCTGTGAAGCCGCTCGGGCAGCGGCAGGCCGATCTGCTCGAACAGGGTGGATAAATCGAGTTCGATCGGGCGGTTGACAACGACGCCCAGGGCACCCTGATCGCTGTGCTCGCAGATGTAGGTCAGCGAGCCGTGAAAATTTGGATCGACCATATTGGGCATGGCGATCAGAAAATGGTGGGTGAGATTGACGGTTTCCATCATGGCGTCTCCATTGTAATCTGCCTCAAATCCGGCAAGCACCTCTTTTTGCATCCCCTTTACTGACTATAGCGACCCGCACGCCCCATGCCTGAATACGCCCGCGCCCTCGTCTGGTTTCGCCGCGACCTGCGCAACTACGATCATGCCGCGCTTTACCATGCGCTGAAACAGGCGCGCGAAGTGGTTTGCGCCTTTGTTTTCGACCGTGACATCCTCGACGCGCTGCCCGACCCGGCCGACCGCCGCGTCGAGTTCATCCATGCCAGCGTCGGCGAATTGCAGCAGGCGCTGCAGGCGCAGGGCGGCGGCCTGGTGGTTGGGCATGGCGCTGCACGCGACGAAATCGTGCGCTTGGCTGCCGAATTTCAGGTCGACGCCGTATTTTTCAACCACGACGATGATCCCGCCGCGCAGGCGCGCGATGCGGCCGTCGATGCCGCGCTGCAGGAGCGCAATATCGCCGTCCACCATTACAAGGATGCCGTGGTTTTCGAGCGCGAGGAAGTGCTTACCCTCGGCAAGACCCCTTTCAGCGTGTTCACGCCGTATAAAAACGCCTGGCTCAAGACCCTGACGCCGTTTTTCCTGCGCGCTTATCCGGTCGATGCCCATGTCGAGCGGCTGATGCCCATGTCTACGCCTCTTCCCGCCTTGGCCGACATGGGGTTTGCGCAGACCAATCTGCGCGAATTGAAATTGCCCACCGGCATGACAGGCGGCGCACAGCTGTTCGAGGATTTTTTGCAGCGCATCGAACGCTATCAGGAAGCGCGTGATTTCCCGGCGGTGAAGGGCGTGTCCTACCTGTCGGTGCACCTGCGCTTCGGCACGGTATCCATCCGCCAGCTTGCCGCTGCGGCGTACCAGCACGGCGGCCGCGGTGCGCAAACCTGGCTGTCCGAGCTGATCTGGCGCGATTTTTACCACCAGATCCTGTGGCATCGTCCCGACGTCGCGGCCGGCCATGCGTTCAAGCGGCAATTCGACGACCTGCCGTGGCCCAATCCTCCCGGTCATTTTGATGCATGGTGCGAAGCGCGCACCGGGTATCCGCTGGTCGACGCCGCAATGCGGCAGTTGAATCAGACCGGCTACATGCACAACCGGCTGCGCATGGTGGTCGCGAGCTTCCTGACCAAGGACCTGCTGGTCGACTGGCGGCTGGGCGAGCGCTATTTCGCCGACAAGCTGATCGATTTCGACCTCGCCGCCAATAGTGGCGGCTGGCAATGGGCGGCATCGGTCGGCTGCGATGCGCAGCCGTGGTTCCGCATTTTCAACCCGGTGACGCAGTCCGAGCGCTTCGACCCGCAGGGCCGCTTCATTCGCCGCTATCTGCCCGAACTCGCCCGCGTGCCCGACAAGTTTGTCCATGCGCCGTGGCTTTTGCCGGACGCGGAACAAAAGCGGCTGGGGTGCGTGATCGGGCAGGACTATCCCGCGCCCATCGTTGACCACGCTGTGCAGCGGGGGCGGGCGTTGGCGTTTTTTAAAGCGGCTGTAACCGGGCTTGAGTCAATCACTGTTCCCGCAGATAAGGAATAAGCCTCCACAGCCCAATTGCTATTGGGGTGCTATTAATGGTTACTGATGGAACAGTCGAGGATCACGCTCCAGGTCTTATGCAAACCCGTTCACCCAATCAAGGGCATCAGGCATGTTCAAAGAAGTAAATCTGGCGTTTGTCATGGCATTAATCCTCTTTGCCGCCCCCGTCCATGCCAGCGAAATCTCGCCTGAAAACACACACGACATCCAAACCCTTGTTGAATTGGTGGGAGTACAAAACCTGGCTGAAGCGCTGCTGTCCGCAGAGCTGAAACGTCACGGAGCGCCGAAATCTGAACATGCTGCGAATGTTCAGAAAAAGAAACTCATACGCGTGAACCCAAAAGCAACCGCGATCATGGTTGAAATGATGCTGGCGCCCGGCGGGGTTGTTGATCTCCTGATTCCCATCTATGGCAAGTACTACAGCCCCCAGGAAATCCGGGGATTGATTAACTTTTTCCAGCCCGGTCAGGATTCTTTCGACGTTAACGGTTTTCATGCGTCGCCGCTGGGAAAGAAGAAGCTGAACGTCGAACCGTTGCTGCAGACCGACAGCATGAAAGCAGCAGTCGAGTGGAGTGAACTGCATGATACTGAGATCAAACGCCGAATTAGCCTGTCGTTTCTAAGCGAAGGCGCGCTTCCAGTGCTTCCAGCGAATCCCGCACTTGCCCGATGTCCCATTGGCGAAACTGATCTCACCTACTACCCTGCCAATCAGCTTGATGTTCACCCATGGGTCATGTCGAAAATTGCCCCTGAGTACCCGAAAGCAGCTAGCGAAAACGGCCTCTCGGGCTCAGTCAAGGTGGAAATCAACGTGGATGAAAATGGCCAGGTACAGCGACTTCGTACCATTAACTCCACGCCACCCGGCGTGTTCGATCAAAGTGTTATGGATGCTTTCCGCAAAGCAGATTTTCAACCCGCATGCCGAAATGGATTCGCTGTCCGGTCTGTAATACACATCAATGTTCAATTTGACTTTGATGCTCCTCCGTAAGCGTCTTTCCCGCACGAAATCACGAACACCCATAAAAAAGCCGGGCGAACCCGGCTTTTTTATTGTGTGGCGAAAGATTGTTTACGCGGCTTTTTCGTGGTGGTAGCCGGTCACGATGTCCACTTCGGTCTTGGAGCCGAGGATCACCGGCACGCGCTGGTGCAGGCCTTCGGGCGACAGGTCGAGGATGCGCTCGCGGCCGGTGGTGGCGGCACCGCCAGCCTGCTCGACCAGGAAAGCCATCGGGTTGGCTTCGTACAGCAGGCGCAGCTTGCCGGCCTTGGCGGGATCTTTGGTGTCCTTGGGGTACATGAAGATGCCGCCGCGGGTCAGGATGCGGTGCACTTCGGCCACCATCGAGGCGACCCAGCGCATGTTGAAGTCTTTGTCGCGCGGGCCGGTCTTGCCAGCCAGGCACTCGTCCACATAACGCTGGACGGGCTTTTCCCAGAAACGCTGGTTGGACGCGTTGATCGCGAATTCCTTGGTTTCGGTCGGGATTTTCATGCTGGGGTGGGTCAGCACGAATTCGCCGATGTCGCGGTCGAGCGTGAAGCCGTTGGTGCCGTGGCCGAAGGTCAGCACCAGCATAGTGGACGATCCATAGATCGCATAGCCGGCACAGACTTGCTGGACGCCAGGCTGCAGGAAGTCTTCGGTGGTGGCGGCGCGGCCGGCGACCGGCGCTTTCAGGATCGAGAAGATGGTGCCGACGGAGATGTTCACGTCGACGTTGCTCGAACCGTCGAGCGGATCGAACACCAGCAGGTATTTGCCGAGCGGGTACTGGCTGGGGATCGCGTAGCAGTCGTCCATTTCTTCGGACGCCATGCCGGCCAGGTGACCGGCCCATTCGTTGGCGCCGATCATGATTTCGTTGGTGATGACGTCGAGCTTCTTCTGCGTTTCGCCCTGCACGTTTTCGGAATCGAGCGAGCCCATCACGCCCAGCAGCGCGCCTTTGTTGACCGCATTGGAAATGGCCTTGCAGGCGATGACGACGTCGTTTAGCAGCGAGGTGAAATCGCCGGTGGCGCCAGCGGTGCGGCGTTGTTCTTCGATGATGAACTGGGTAAGGGTGGTACCGGAATGCATGGCAATCTCCAAAAGGACTAAATAAGTAAAAATATTCGAGTAATCAAACATTTTATCACGTGATAAAGACGCTCGATCGCTGCGGGTAGCGCGGGAATGGCGGGCATGAAAAACCCGCCTTGCAGGCGGGTTTGGGCGCAGCCTGTTTCGACGGCGCTGTGCCGTCGCTCAGGCGCGGCGGCGCGAAGCCAGTCCGCTGCGGCGATGTACGGCGAACCCCACCAGGCCCAGGCCCGCCAGCAGCATGGTCCAGGTGTCGGCTTCGGGCACCGGGGTGACGGCAGCCTGAACCGTAAGCGTGCGCAGCTTGGCAAAATCGTTGGCCTGCGTCAGTCGTGCCGATACGGCAAGCCAGTCGTACGTGCCGGTAAAGGCGGCTAAATCCACTGTTTTGAGGGTGTCGATGCGGCTGACGTTGATTGCGGTCAAGGCGCGACCCAGATCGTTCGATTTTTGCCCGGCAAGCACAAGGCTGCCGCTGCCAGCCCACAGGCTGAGGTCGGAGTCGCCGCCAAATTGCTGCAGGCTCAGGTTGCCGAGCGTCACCGCGTTGGAAAAGCTGAACAGGACGAGGTCGGTCGAGCCCCTGTTGTCGAGCGCGTGCATGTTGTTCGCATTCGAGCAGTTGAGCCCTTCGTCGCGGTTGCACACGCCCATGCCGAAGCCGCTGAAGATTTCCAGTTCTGCGGTTTCGTAACGGCCGCCTTTTCCCGTGGTCGACCAGGCGGTTGCGGTGGTGGTCAGGCCATCCAGGGTTTGGCTATAGCTGTTGCCGAATGCGTCTGCCGGGTTGCCGGAGACGAAGGTAAATTCGGTTGCAGCCGCCTGGGTTGAGCACAGGACGGTTGCGAGTAGAACGGAACGCAGGGTGAAGGACATAACGACTCCAGAGGGGTGGAAGGCACGCCAGGAAGGCTTTGCTTCCAGCGTTGCAAATTGCATTCCAGGTGGAGGCGGCCATGTCCTTGAGCCAGAAGGGTGTTGGGATCGGCGCGGGTGCGGGCGCAGGATGCGTTTCGTATGAAATCGCAACCTATTGAATCAAAACGGATATTAAGTTTGAGTCGGCTTAATCGGTGCCGACCAGCTGGTCGGAGCGGGTAAACGTCCAGGTGCGGGTGATCGACAAAATGTCGGTTTTTTTCCGCATGTCTGCCGGAAAAGCCGCATAGGGTGATGCAAGTTCGACAATCTTGACTGCGGCAGCGTCGAGGATTTTGGAGCCGGATGGACTGTCGACGACGACGCCTTCCAAGCTGCCATCGGTGCGAATCGAAACCGTGAGCTTGAGGCTGCCATAGACTCCCTGGCGCCGCGCGGCTTCCGGGTAATTGACGTTGCCGACCCGCTCCACCTTGGCGACCCAGTCTTCCACATAGCGTGCAAACGCATATTCCTTGACGTTCGCGCCGACAAAGGTGCGTTTCGGACGTTTTTGATAGGTGTCCCACTGCTGCGAAATGCTGGCCTGCAACTGCGCCATTTCGCGTGCCTGCTGGTTGAGTTGGCTGGCGTCGATGGCGGGCTGGTCGGGGCGCGGCGCGGGGGAGGGCGCGCGGGCTTGCAGGCGGGCGTCTGTTTTTAGTTGGCTGAGCAACGCACGGGCCTGCTGTTCCAGATCGGCCACGCGGGTTTGCATGGCCGTTTCTTCCGCTCCGGTCTGGGTTTGCGCACTGGCCGGCAGCGGGCTTTTCAGCCGCCGCTCCGCGTCGGTATTGCCGCCACCGGCCAAGTTGACTTGCGCTAGCGCATCCGGGTTGAGCGGCGATTCCATGCTTTTGGCATTGACCAGCACCACGTCCATCGGCAGGTTGGGGTCTTCAAACAGACGCGGGTTGACCTGCACGAACTGGGTCGACAGCACCATGCCATGCACCGCAGCCGATGCCAGCATCGCCAGCGCCATGCGCGTGCCTTGCCTGGAGGGTGCGGCGAGGGATGGGGGAGGGTTGGGCACCGGGAGGACCAGAAATGAGGACTGACTGGATTTTACGAGACGGCAGGGTCGCTGTCAGGGGGCGTTGCGACCGGGGGCGTCAGCACTTCCAGCAATTCGGCGTGGAACGTGATGTCGAGCAGGTCGATGCTGGAAATCGCCAGCCGCACTTTCGCGCCGGGCGCAGTGCCCATCACGGACGGCGCGCGCGTCACCAGCGGTAGGCAGTCGAAGCGCACCAGGTCTTCGCGGATCACGCTGGCGGTGGCTTCGCTGATGGTTTCCTGCTGCAGCCAGCGCAGCATCCAGTAGCGTTCGAGTTTGCGCTGGAATTCGTTGTAGGCGTCGTAGGCCAGTTCGAATTCCCGGACCACTGAAAACAGCTGTTCGCTGCGCGGCGGATAGGCCGGGTCGGTCTGCTGCACCAGCGAAATCAGTTGGCGCTGGTTGACCAGATCGACATAGCGCCGCAGCGGCGACGATGACCATGCGTATTGATCGACGCCGAGGCCGACGTGGGGGTCGGGCGAGGTGGTCATGCGCGTTTTGCCGCCCGATTGCGCCCGGTAAATGCCGGGGATGCGGTTCTCTGCCAGCCAGCCGCCCCAGTACGCGTTGGCAAAAATCATCAGTTCCGACACCACCTTGTCGATCGGGCTGCCGCGTTTGCGCGGCACGATGCTGATGCGTTCGCCATCGACCTTGAAGTTGTAGTCGACGCGGTCGACCGTGTCGGCCTTGCCGCGCCCGGCTTCGAGTACGGCGGCGAAATCGCGCAGCCATTCGAGCTCGCGGCGGTAGGGGTAATCGGGCACCGCAGGATTGCGCAGGGTGTCGTCGTTGAATTGCGTTTCCAGCGTTTCGTGGCGCAGGTTGGCCGCGATGTGCACCATTTCCAGTTTGGTTTCGGTGCCGAGCACGCGCAGGTCGGATGCGACGTCGACATACAGCGACAGCGCCGGGCAATCGTGGGTTTCGCCCAGGGTGTAATGGTGGATCAGCGCCTCCGGCAGCATGGTGATCTTGTCGCCGGGGTAGTAAACGGTCGACAGTCGCTCGCGCGCGAGCTTGTCGAGTTCGGAACCCGGCGCGATGCCGAGCGCCGGTGCGGCGATGTGGATGCCGACGCGGATGCTGCCATCGTCGCGCCACTCGACCGACAGCGCATCGTCGATTTCGGTGGTGGCCTCGTCGTCCATCGAGAACGCGCGCACATGGCTCTTGGACAGTTCCGGGGGATCGAGCGGTTCGCTCGTCGGCGCAAAGTCGGTGCCGCGCGGAAAATGCTCCAGCAGGAAGCTCGCCAGGTGGAAATTGAGCGTGGACGGAATCGCGCCGCAGCGCTCGATCAAGCGTAACGGCGACAGACCGCTGGCGGCGGCTGCGTCTTCCAGCGCCTTGTATTCGAGCGTGTTCTTGTCCGGCGCGATGAGGATGCGCGGCACCAGCGAGGCGAATTCAGGGGGCAGACGAAACGCTGTGAGCTCGGCCGCCAGATGCGCCTGCCGCTCGGCGACCAGGCGTTTCTTCTCCAGCCCGGCCTTGGCTGCAGACAGCGTTTCGGCGGGGGCCGGGCGATAACGCCCCTTGCCCTTTTTGTGGAAATAAATCGGTGAGGTGTGCAGCTTCATCAGCAGCGCAACCGACTCGGCCGGGCGCGGTGCGTGGCCGTAGTACTCCTGCGTCAGCGCCTCGAAACCGAATTCATCGGTGCCGGCGGCCTCCCACAGAAAATCGGCGTCGAGCTCGGCCATTAATGTGTCCGCTTCGGTCATCACTTCGCTCGGCGCGGGCGTTGCAAAGCGCAGCAGGATATTGGCCGCCTTGATTTTGCTGCGTTTGCCCGAAGCGGTCTCCACCTGCGCCGTGGCGTCGGATTCGGACAGGATCGAACCGGCCTTGAAGTGGCCGTCTTCTTCAAAAATCAGGTGCATGGAAACTCAGAAATCCAGGAGGGTTTGAAAGTGGCGCTCGAACCCCGCAAAGCCGTGGTCGCCGCCGTCTTCGATGATCTGATTTGCGCCGGCGTAATAGGCCACGGCGTCGCGGTAATCGAGCACCTCGTCGCCCGTCTGCGCCAGCAACAGATAGCGCTCGGGGCGGCTGATGCGCGCGACATCGAGCGCGGCTAGTTCGTCAAGATGCGCCTCGGTCAGCGTCCACTGCTCGCCGCTATGCCAGTTTTTCTGCGGGCCGAGCGCGCTGCGCAGCAGGGTGTGCGCGTGCACCGCCGGGTTGACCAGAATCGCTTTGCAGCCGTGTTTTTCTGCCAGCCAGGTCGCATAAAAACCGCCCAGCGAACTGCCGACCAGCGTGATCGTGGCAGGCTCGGAGTGCGCCAACTCCGCCTCGATTGCCGCGATCGCCGCGCGCGGGCTGTTGGGCAAGGCCGGGCAGGCGTAGTCGGCCAAGCGCCCGCTGTGCGCCATGAACGCGTTCAGTTGCCGGGCTTTGCTCGAAGCCGGCGAGGAATTGAAACCGTGCAGGTAGACGATCATGGGAGCGGAGTGGCTGTGTCGGGCGGGGACGCGAACGCACCTCACCCGGTTGGTTCAATGCCTGGCCGGGTGAACCATCAGGCGGTCGATGTAGGCAATCGACACGGCGGATGCGATGAACGCCATATGGATCACGGTTTGCCATAACAGCACTTCGTTGGTCAGGTTCGGCGCGTTGATGAAGGATTTCAGCAGGTGAATCGACGAAATGCCGATGATGGCGGTCGCGAGCTTGACCTTCAGCACGTTGGCGTTGACGTGCGACAGCCACTCAGGTTCGTCGGGATGGCCTTCGAGGTTGAGACGCGAGACGAAGGTTTCATAGCCGCCGACGATAACCATGATGAGCAGGTTGGAGATCATCACTACGTCGATCAGGCCCAGCACGATGAGCATGATTTTTTCTTCGGTCAGCGAGAACGTGCCGAACACCAGGTGTTCCAGCTCGACCATGAAGTGCACCACATAGACCAGCTGGGCGATGATCAGGCCGAGGTAGAGCGGCACCTGCAGCCAGCGGCTGCCGAACAAGACGGAAGAGAGAACTTTGTTGCTGGTGCTGATGGGCTGGGTATTGGGCGGTTTCATGATGGGGTGAGCGGTGAGCGGTGAGCGGTAAACAGGATGCAGGAAAGGGGTTACAGGACGTAGCGTGCGAGGTCTTCGCGCGCGGCCAGCGCAGCCAGGCGACTGGACACGGCTGCGGCATCGACCACGTAGTCACCGGTGACGTTCCCGGCGTCGAAGGAAATATCCTCCAGCAGCTTTTCCATCACCGTGTGCAGGCGGCGCGCACCGATGTTTTCAGTGCGTTCGTTGACCTCGAAGGCGATCTCGGCGAGGCGGCGGATGCCGTCGTCGGTGAATTTCAGGGCGACGCCTTCGGTCGCCAGCAGGGCTTCGTACTGGCGCGTCAGGCAGGCGTCGGTGCCGGTGAGGATGCGCTCGAAGTCTTCGACCGAGAGTGCCTGCAGTTCGACGCGA
>NCCT01000069.1 GCA_002279795.1 Hydrogenophilales bacterium 12-61-10 | reverse complement strand
CAGGCCTGTGTAGTGAGTGTTCGCCTGCGGTGCAGCGATTACTTTTCGACCACGCCCATGATGTCTTCTTCGCGCATCACCAGCAGTTCGTCGCCGTCGACCTTGACGGTCTGGCCGGCGTATTTGCCGAACAGCACGCGGTCGCCGACCTTGACGTCCAGCGGAATCAGCTTGCCCTGGTCGTCTTTCTTGCCGGTGCCGACGGCGATGATTTCGCCCTGGTCGGGTTTTTCGGTTGCGGCGTCAGGAATCACGATGCCGGAAGCGGTCTTGCGCTCTTCTTCCATGCGTTTGACAATCACTCGGTCGTGCAGAGGACGGATTTTCATTACAAAGTCTCCATTGCGTTGCGTAACGGGCGGCAAATGACCGCCGATATAAAAAGATAGCGGCGAGTGAGTTTGTTAGCACTCATCGCCGACGAGTGCTAATAGTAGGGGCGCAAGATGACAATTTCAAGGGTGGAGACGATATAAATGTCGGGACGCACGCAGAAATCCGGGGCAGAAGACCTGGTCACGCGCACCCGCGCCGCCGTCTGGCACCCCTGTACCCAGATGAAGCAGCTGGAGGCGTTACCGCCACTGGCGATTGCGCGCGGCGAGGGCGCGTGGCTGATCGACACCGACGGGCGGCGCTACTTCGACGCCATTTCAAGCTGGTGGGTCAATCTGTTCGGCCACTGCAATCCACGCATCAACGCGGCGATCACCGACCAGCTCGGCAAGATCGAGCACGTGATGCTGGCGGGCGCGACCCATGCGCCGGTGGTGGAGCTGTCGGAGCGGCTGGGCAAACTCACCGGGCTCGGCCACGCGTTCTACGGTTCGGATGGCGCCTCGGCCACCGAAATCGCGCTGAAAATGAGCGCTCACTTCTGGCGTAACGCAGGCCAGGCGGAAAAGAACGGCTTCATCAGCCTGCAAAACGGCTACCACGGCGAAACCGTCGGTGCGTTGTCGGTGACCGATATTCCGCTTTTCAAGGACACCTACGCGCCGCTGCTGCGCCCCAGCGTGCAGGTGCCGACGCCGGACGCGCGCCAGGCCGAACCCGGCGAATCCGCCGACGCGTTTGCGCTGCGCTGCGCCGCCGCGCTGGAGGCGCATCTGGCCGAACACGCCGCCACCACCGCCGCCTTCATCCTCGAACCGCTGGTGCAGGGCGCGGCGGGAATGGCGATGTATCACCCAATTTATCTCACCCGGGCCCGGGAATTATGCGATCAGTACCAGGTACATCTGATCGCCGACGAGATCGCCGTCGGTTTTGGCCGCACCGGAACGATGTTCGCCATCGAGCAGGCGCCGGCGCTCCCGCCTCACCCGCCCGGTATCCGCCCCGACTTCATCTGCCTGTCAAAAGGCCTCACCGGCGGCTACTTGCCGCTGTCGGCGGTGCTGACGACCGATGCGGTTTACGCCGCGTTCTACGGCGACGCCACCGCGCGCGGCTTCCTGCATTCGCATTCCTACACCGGCAATCCGCTCGCCTGCCGGGCGGCGCTGGCGGTGCTGGACATCTTCGCGTCCGACCCGGTCCTTGCCGACAATCGGCTCAAGTCGTCCGCCATGACAAAGGCCTTGGCGGAAGTGGCCGCTCACAAACGTGTGCGCCACTTTCGCCAGCGCGGGATGATCTGGGCGTTCGACGTGGCCGACACCGGCCCCGACTTCGCCAACCGGTTTCATCTTGCGGCGCTGGCGCTGGGGGTGTTCATCCGCCCGATCGGCAACACGGTCTATCTGATGCCGCCGTACGCGGTGACGCCTGACGAGCTGAACTGGCTGGCCGCACAGGTATTGCAGGCGCTGCAGCGCTCGCTCGCGATCAATTAAGCGGAATCGCCAGCCAGGCGCTGGTGCCACCGCCGACGCGCGGCTTGAGGGCGACGTTCCAGCCCTGGGTTTCGGCCAGCTGGCGGGCGATGGCGAGGCCCAGGCCGCTGCCGCCGGTGCTGCGGTTGCGCGAAGGATCGACACGGAAAAAGGGGCGGAACACCGCATCGCGCAACGCGGCGGGAATGCCCGGGCCGCGGTCGCGCACGCCGATCAGGATGGCGCCCTTGCAGCACCGCCGCACCAGCTCCAGCCGCCCCGGCCCGCCGTAACGCAGGGCGTTTTCCAGCAGGTTGCCGAGGATGCGCCTGAGCGCCAGCGGCGCGACGGCCGCATGGCACGCCGGCCCGCTTGCGCGCAGGTGGGTCTGGCCGGGCGATTGCGCCTCGGTCGCCTCGATCAGGTCGATCAACATGGCATCGATGTCGAAGTACTCCACGGCTTCGCGCTCCTGGGCGCGGGCAAGTTCCAGCTGCGCGCCGATCAGCGTTTCCATTTCGCCGACATCGCGCTCCATGCGGACGAGCAACGGCGACTCGCGTTCCTCGGCCAGCATCCCCAGCGCCATTTTCAGGCGGGCAAGCGGGGTGCGCAGGTCGTGCGAGACGCCGGCCAGCAGCGTGCTCTGGTTTTCGCGCCGCTCGGCCAACTGGGCGGCGGTCTGGTTGAAGATGCGCGCCAGTTCGGCCAGTTCGTGCTCGCCCGACTCCGGCAGCCGGGGCGGGCGCTCGCCGCTGCCGATCTGGCGCGCCGCTTCGGTCAGGCGCGCCACCGGGGCGGTGATGCGGCGCGCCAGCAGCCAGGCCAGGATCAGCGTCACCAACAGGCCGGCGACGGCGCTCCAGGCCAGCGCCAGCGACGGCCGCGGCGTGATCAGCGCCTTGTCGAAGCTGAAGCGCAGCACCCGGCCCGCCATCGGAATGTCGGCATGAAAACGGCCATCGGCGGACTCGGTCACATGCAGGCTGGCACCCGGATCGAGCCGGGTCGTGAGCGATTCGCGCAGGAAATTGAGGTAAGGGTGATGCCCGACCTCGTCGCCCAGTGGCGCCTGGACCGCACTCATTTCCATGTGGTGACTGAGCAGCAGCTCGGCCTCGAAAGCGGGTCGCGTCACCGCCGGCAGCTCAACCCAGGTACGCGCGGACAACACCAGCAAGGCGGCCATGTCGTCGGCCGAGCGCTGGGCAAGCGGACGCATGAGGTTGAAAAAAATCGCCGCGCCCGAGGCGAGCTGAAACACCAGCAAACCCGCCGCGATGGTGAACGCTGTGTGGCGGAACAGCGAGCGGGACGGCTTGCGGACAGCTGCGCTCACGCCGCGCGGCGAAAACAGATAGCCCTCGCCCCAGTTGGTGCGCAGGAAGACCGGCGCCTCGGGGTTGGGCTCGATCTTGCGGCGCAGGCGCGTCACCCGCACGTCGACGCTGCGGTCGAAGGGCGCGCGCTCGTAACCCTTGACCAGGGTGATGAGGTGATCCCGCGTCAGCACCTGGTTGGGGTGTTCGAGAAAAATGCGCAGCAGGGTGAACTCGCCGGAAGTCAGGGGAATTTCGGCGCCGTCGTGCAGCAGGACATGGCTTGCGACATCGAGCCGGAACGGGCCAAAAGCCAGCGCCTCCGCTTCTTTCGGCGCAGCGGGATTGGCGCCGCCGCGCCGCAGCACCGCGCGCACGCGGGCGAGCAGTTCGCGCGGGCCGAAGGGCTTGGCCAGATAGTCGTCGGCGCCGACCTCCAGCCCCACCACGCGGTCGACTTCCTCGCCGCGCGCCGAGACGATGATGACCGGCGGGCCGCCGTCGGTGCGCAGCCATTTGAGCAGGCTCAGGCCATCCTCGCCCGGCAGCATCAGGTCGAGCACCACCAGATCGGCGCCGTGCTGCGCCATGCTGGCGCGGAATGCTGCGCCGTCGCCCACGCCTTTCACCTGGTAGCCGCTGGCGCCCAGATACGACGTCACCAGTTCGCGCAAGGCAACGTCGTCGTCCACCACCAGAATGCGCTGCGCGGCTGCGTCTTCGACCATTTGGATTCCCCCCTTGCCCGGAATGCGGGAAGGGTTGATTTTAGCGGCAACACGCCATGCCTGCCGCCGCGTAACAACCTGTAACAACCTGTAGCGACTGCGTAAGACCGCCGATACGCCTGGTCGTGATACTGCGTCCACTGCCGGCGGAGTTGAAACTGCGGCGGCAATACCCCTCATTACTCTCGCAAAGGAACCACACCATGAAAGCAAGCCAATCCACAGCAGCCATTTTCACCGCCCTGCTCGCACTGGGTGCAACCCTTGACGCACAGGCAGGCGGCAAAGGGGGTGGCATGGGCTCGGGCCAGTCGGGCGGCCAGGGTTCGATGCAGCAGAACAAAGGCCAGGGCTCGGGCGACATGACGCGCACCCGCACCCAGACCCGTGAACAGACCCAAACCCGCACGCAGTCGCAGAGCGGCACGCCGGACATGCAGCAGGACATGGCACAACACCGCGCCATGACCCAGCAGCAGACCCAGACCCGCCAGAGCGCGCCCACTGATGCGGTTGTTCCCGCAGCGCAGTAAAGCTGCCATGCCGCTTGAGCGCGTCCCCGGCCCGGTGCAGGATGACCGCTCATTTGTAATGGAATCGACCCCATGAAGCTCAACGCCCCCTTATTCCTGCTGACGCCCTTGCTGTTCATCACGACAGCTCAGGCAGCAGCCTACGATCCGCCCGCGCATGGCGAGGGCTCGGTCGTGTTCACCCCTGCCGCCAGGCCGCGCTTGCTCAATCTCGATCCGCAGCCGGGCGGCCCTCCCGACCTCCGCAATGAGCCGCGCAGCACCAGCCGTTACGGCATCGGCTATGACGCGCGTCACGGCCTCGACGCGAATACCCGCAATCCGTCCGGCCATGACCTGAACGCCGCCCAGCCCATGCAGCCCCCTGCGCGAATCGAACGCGGCGGCGGCGCGGGACGCGGCGGTCGAGGGCGCTGACCGCGCTGCGGCAGGAGCCCTCATTTTTTCGTAACCCAGGAAGCCAGCATGCTTACCCAATCACTCTCTGCCATCTCGCTCGCCCTGGCCCTTGCCGTCAGCACGCCGCTGCACGCCGCCAAAGCGTCCCCCTCGGCCAAAACCACATTGTCGACCCTGTCCGCGGCCGAAAAGTCCGACTTGCTGTTCATGCGCGAGGAAGAAAAGCTGGCGCGCGATGTCTATCTGACGCTCTACGAAACCTGGGGACTCCCGGTGTTCAGCAACATCGCCAGTTCCGAGCAAAGCCACATGGACGCCGTCCTCAAGCTGCTGCGCACCTACCGGCTGACCGATCCGGCCGCTGGTCTGGCCATCGGTGAATTCGCCAATCCGGAGCTGCAGGCGCTGTATGACACGCTGATGGCGAAAGGGCGTCTCGGCGCGCTCGATGCGCTGCAGGTCGGCGGCATCATCGAAGAAACCGACATGCACGATCTGGTCGCTGCGATCGAACGCGCCGACAATGCCGACCTCGACGCCACCTATGCAAACCTGCTGTGCGGCTCGCGCAACCACCTGCGCGCTTTTGCCGCCAACATCGAATCCATGACCGGCCAGGCCTATGCGGCGCTGGTCATTCCGCAGGATGAAGTGGATGCGATTGTCGACAGCCCGCTGGAACAGTGCGGCACGCCCTGACCCCGTGCAGGCCGCACATTCGTAAAACGCTGAAAAGCACCTATTAAATGAATTGCGCATGCCGAAGGGGTTGTGGCGACGCGACCCACTCCTGACAACCCCGCTGCTCAAGGAGCACGAAAATGTTGAAGAAATCCTTATTGAATGCGGCAATGGCCAGCAGCCTGCTGCTGGCCATTGCCCCGATATTTGCCGCCGACGCACCCGCGAAGATACAGGCCCAGACCCAGGCGCAGGAACAGATCTACGGCAGCCAGTTGATGACCCCGCAGGAACGCGCCGAGCATCAAACCAAGATGCGCAACGCCAAAACCAACGAAGCGCGTGAACAGATTCGCGCACAGCACCACAAGGAAATGCAAGTACGTGCCAAGCAACAAGGCGTCACCCTGCCTGACGAGCCGCCTGCAGCAGGCATGGGCGGTGGCATGGGATCCGGCGGCGGCGGTCGCTAAGGCGCGCGCAGCAAACGCTCAACCCAGGAGGCATCGCATTTGCGGTGCCTTTTGTTTTAATGGGAGCATCATGCGTCCGCTCGCTTTCCTTACTTCACGAGATAACCACTGATGAAACTTTCAAGCCTGTCGATTGCCGGCGCGTGGCTGTGCCTGGCGTTCAATCACGCGCTCGCAGCCGAGTCCCATTCCGCTCTGCATCACGCGCCCGCACCCGATACGCGCAGCGTGCTGGCGCTCGAACCCGATGAGCGCGCGATGATCCTGGAAGAAATGCGGATGTTTCTCGACGGCGTGCACAAAATGACCGGCGCGCTGGCCAAGCCCGACATGGCGGCGGTGGCGGAAATTGCGCGCGGCATGGGGCAGAAAATGGTGCACGAAGTGCCGCCCGCGCTGCGCGCCAAACTGCCGCAGGCATTCCGCCAGCTGGGTTTCTCGGTGCATCGCGAGTTCGACCAGATCGCGCTCGACGCCGGCAGCCTGCAGAACGTCAGCCACAGCCTCAACCAGTTGTCGGCCACGCTGCAAAAATGCGTCAGTTGCCACGCGAGCTATCAGATTCAAGCCCCGATTCACGCCGACAGCCACTGACCCGCATGACACTCGATGCCCTGAAGCCCGGCGCCTGGAAAATCAGCTCACGCACGCTCCTGCTCCTGCTCGGCGCGCTGGCCTTTATCGCCGCCTTTGTCTGGCTGCTGACCATGCGCGGACCGCTGGCACCGGTGGGCGTGGAAATCGCCAGCGTCGCCCGCGCCGACCTGCGTCCCACGGTCTACGGCATCGGCACGGTGGAAGCGCGGCGCGCCTACGCCGTGGGGCCGACCCAGTCCGGGCGGCTGTTGCGGGTGTCGGTTGATCAGGGCGACCGGGTAAAAGCGGGCCAGCTGCTGGCTGAAATCGACCCGGTAGATTTGCGCCAGCGCGGCGAAGCGGCGGCCAGTTCGGCCGCGCGCGCGCGTCAAACCGCACAGGCGGCGCAGGCGCAAGTGAGCGAGGCCGACAGCCGCGTGCGGCTGGCGCAGGCCAACCATGCGCGCTATCAGGCGCTGGCGAAACAGGGTTTCGTCGCCCAGGAAATGGCCGACAGCCGCCGCAACGAAGCCGCCGCCGCCGAGGCCGCGCTGGCCGCCGCGCGTGCCAACGCCATCGGCGCGCAACGCGACATCAGCCGCGCCGATGCCGAATTGCGCGGCATCGAGCAAGTGGGCAAAACCCTCAAATTATTCAGCCCGATCGACGGCGTGGTGACCGCGCGCGAAGCCGAACCCGGCACCACGGTGGTGGCCGGGCAGGCCGTGCTGCGGCTGGTCGAGCCGGCGCAGCTGTGGGTGCGCGCCCGCGTCGATCAGGCGCGTGCGCAGGGGGTGGCCGTCGGCCAGGCGGCCGACATCGTGCTGCGCTCCGCACCGGGCACCGCGCTGCCGGGCAAGGTGGCGCGCATCGAGCTGCAAAGCGATGCGGTCACCGAAGAGCGCATCATCAATGTGGCGTTCGAGCCGGCGCCGGCCCAGCTGTACCTGGCCGAACTGGCGGAAGTGACGATCCGCTTGCCCGGCGCGCGCGATGTGCTTGCCGTGCCGCGCGCGGCGCTGGCGCAGTTCAAGGGGCAAACCGGTGTCTGGCAGGTGGTGGACGGCCGTGCGCGCTTTCAGCCGGTGCAGCCAGGCGTGCAGACCGCCGATCAGGTGCAGATCGTGTCGGGACTCGAAGCCGGCGACCGCCTGGTGGTTTACAGCGCGAAGCAGCTCGACGACGGCGTCAAGGTCAGCGAGCAGCGCCTGGCGCCGCAATGACCGGGTCCAGGATGCCTCCAGCCCATGATTAATCTGGCCGGGCGCGACATTGCGCACCATCTCAAAAGCTATCTGCTCACCGGCCTGGGGCTGGGCCTGCTGATCGGCGTGACGCTGACCATGGCCGGCGTCTATCGCGGCATGGTCGACGACGCCAAGGTGCTGCTGCGCGCGGTCGATGCCGACATCTGGGTGGTGCAGCAAAATACCCTGGGGCCGTTCGCCGAACCCTCCAGCGTGCCGGACGACCTGTATCGCGCGCTCTTGGGGCTGGGAGGCGTGGCGCAGACCGGCAACGTGTCCTATCTCACCATGCAGGTCTCGCATCAGGGCAAGTCGCAGCGCGTGATGGTGGCGGGCTACGAATCCGGCAAGCCCGGCGGGCCGTCGTTTCTGGTAGCAGGCCGCCCGATCGCCCGCGCGCATTACGAAGCCGTGGCCGACGCCAAGACCGGCTTCCAGATCGGCGACGTCGTGCGCATTCGCCGCAACGATTACACCGTGGTGGGCCTCACCCGGCGCATGGTGTCATCGGGCGGCGACCCGATGCTGTTCATTCCGCTGAAGGACGCGCAGGAAGCGCAGTTCCTCAAGGACAACGACGCCATCGTCGAGGATCGCCAGCGGCTCGCCGCCAACCCGGCCGTCAACCGCCCCGGCCAGCCCGGCGTGCTCGAAGCGGTGGAAGCGATCCAGGCCTCCAGCCACAAGGTCAACGCCGTGCTGCTGCGGCTGCAAGCCGGTGTCGACGCACGCAGCGTGGCCGACACCATCGCGCGCTGGCAGCGTTACACCGCCTACACCCGCGCCGACATGGAAGACATTCTGGTGGCCAAGCTGATTGCCACCGCCGCCAAGCAGATCGGCCTGTTCCTTATCATTCTGGCAGTGGTGAGCGCGGCCATCGTCGCCTTCATCATTTACACGATGACGCTCGGCAAGATCAAGGAAATCGCCGTGCTCAAACTCATCGGCACCCGCGACCGCACCATCGCTGCGATGATCATGCAGGACGCGCTGGGGCTGGGGGTGATCGGCTTCTTTGTCGGCAAGTTCGCCGCCACGCTGTGGGCGCCGGCTTTCCCCAAATACGTCTTGCTCGAAACCGGCGACGCCGTACGCGCGTTTATCCTGACCTTGATCGTGTGTGCGCTGGCCTCGCTGCTGGCGATTCGCGCCGCGCTCAAAATCGACCCGGCGGAGGCCATCGGTGGCTGAAGTAGACCCAACCCAACCTGCCATCCTGATCGAAGGCGTCACTAAACGCTACGGCAGTGGCAGCGCCGCGGTCGATGCGCTGAAGGGCGTCGACATGACCGTCTACCCCGGCGAAGTCGTCGGCCTGATCGGGCCATCCGGCTCCGGCAAGACCACCCTGCTGAAATGCCTGGGCGCGGTGATCGAACCCACCGCCGGCAAGTTCACCCTCGGCGGCGAAGTGATTTACGACAACGGCTGGAAAACCCGCGACCTGCGCGCGCTGCGGCGCGACCGCATCGGCTTCGTGTTCCAGGCCGCGTATCTGATCCCGTTTCTCGACACCACCGACAACGTCGCCCTGCTGCCGATGCTGGCCGGCGTGCCGAATGCAAAAGCGCGCGAGATTGCGTTGGACATGCTCACCGCGCTCGACGTGCAACACCGCGCACAGGCGCGCATCTCGGCGCTCTCCGGCGGCGAGCAGCAGCGCGTGGCCATCGCCCGCGCGCTCGCCAACAAGCCGCCGATCATCCTCGCCGACGAGCCGACCGCCGCGCTCGACAGCGTGCGCGCGCTCACCGTGGTGAAAATCCTCAACCAGCTGGCGCAGGCATTCCGCATCGCCATCATCGTTGTCACCCACGACGAAAAGATCATTCCCACCTTCAAGCGGATTTATCACATCCGCGACGGCAAGACTTACGAGGAAGCGGGCGAGGGGCGGGTGCTGGACTGAGCGACTCGCCCGCTGGGGACCGTCATGGGCCAAAACCCAGCACATCAGCCTTTCTTCATCAGCAGACATTGCGTCCGGATTATCATTGCCCGGGCGGACAGCGCGCCTCGACGCACGGACCCTGAATCCATCCGTTGCAGTGCATCAGCCTGTCCTGCGCGGTTCAACCCGACAGACCGGCCGGCCTGCTGAATCACGGTTGGTTTTTAATGACCGATGAATCGGAATTCAGGAAACCATCGGGCCAAAAAAATTCACCCATCCTTCATAGACGAGTCCTTCATTGCTCTTACAGCCCGACCACCACCTGCACCCATTCCCCTTCTTCCGGGTGAATGCCGCCTTCACTGAAGAACAGTGCGCGGCGCTTGAGCAGCTATTTTCGCAAGACATTGAATGGCAGCATCAGGACGGCGTGTTTTACCGCTGTTCGCTTGGCGACGTGACCCAGAATATTCCAGCCAGTTTTCAGGCCGAAATCCTCGCCAGAATGCGCGAGATTACGGGCTTGCCGCTCGTCGATCGTGTGCAGGTCACAGCTCAACGCATGCTGCCCGGACACGCCATTGGCATCCACAGCGACCGACCCTTGTTGGGCTATGAAATTGCGCGACTGGTCGTGCAACTCAACAAGCAATGGCACGCTGAACAGGGTGGCGTGCTGGAATTATTCTCAACGCCAGAAGGCAAAGCCGAATTCAGTGTTCACCCGGAATACAACACAGCCTTTGGCTTCCTGCTGCACGCGAACTCCTACCATGGCGTGACCGAAGTGACCCAGCCACGGCTAACCGTGGTCTTCAATTTCTGGCACAGGGCGAATACGCCCGAACTGGCGGCGCATATTGAAGCCTTGTTTGCCGGCCTGCATTTCTCGGAATTTCCGGCGGCACTCGATCCTGTTGCCTCGGCGGCCGAATC
>NCCT01000068.1 GCA_002279795.1 Hydrogenophilales bacterium 12-61-10 | reverse complement strand
ACATAGCCGTGGATGAAGGCGCCGACCGCGATGCCGGCGATGATCCAGTACCAGACTTTGCCGACGATCTCCTTGACCGCGTCCCAACCAGCCTCGAACCTGTCGATCCAGGCGGGCTTGGTGTCGCCGCCCGCTGCGGCGAGTTTTTTGGTTTCGTCGTACAACATTTTCCAGCGGTTATAGAGGCAGTCGCTGACCTTGCGCATGCCGGAATCGAAATAGGAGTTGTGCAAGTCCCCGATCGTTCGGGTGAAGGATTCCATTTGTTCCAGCAAGTTGTGGGGATAGCCGTGACGATTCGGATCGGCATATTTCACCATCTCGCGCTTGACTGCGCGCATGAAGACCTTTTGGCCTTCGGTGAGATCGGACTCGGTGCGGGGAGCACCGCCGTAATTCATGACTTCGTGAATGAAGCCATTCAGGCGTTCACCGAAATCAAAATGGGTGTAGTCGATGTTTTCCATAAATCCTCCGTTATTCAGATGATGCGGGTAAGGCTGTGTTTAACCCGGGGACAATCCTACGCCGCATCAAGCGGCTGTCCAGCATGGAGGCCGGTCCTAACGGCTAAGCCCTTGAATCCAGCGGGAATAAATTTTGTCGGCCAACTGATTGAGTTGCGCCACGCGCGCTTCCAGATCGGTTTGGATCACTTGGGGGGACTGCACTCCGGGACTGTTGCTGGCGGCAATTTCGGCTGCCCCGTTATCGCACCAACTGGCGATGAGCTCGGGCGTCATTTCAACATGACATTGCATGCCGATATGGCGATTATTGATTAAATAGGCCTGGTTGGCGCACCAGGCGCTATCGAGAATCCGGATGGCGCCGGGTGGCAGGCTGAACGTTTCGCCGTGCCAGTGAAAAGCGGGCATCGACTGCATGGCGTCGCCCAGCCAGGAGCGCGCCGCTTCGCGATCCGTGATGCGGACGTCGCCCCAGCCAATTTCCTTGTTCGGATTCTGGCTGACGGAACCACCGAGCGCTTTCGACATGAGCTGTCCGCCCAGGCAGTGGCCTATTACTGGCACGTCGGCCGCTACTGCAAGTCGGATAAGATCAAGCAGCGGCGGAATCCAGGGCAGGTCGTCGTTCACGCTCATATGCCCACCCATCAAGCACAGTCCGGTGATGCCGTTAAGGGTTTCGGGCACTTCATCGCCTGCGTCGATGCGGACCAGCTTCCAGGGGATGCCATGGCGTTCCATAAACGTGGTGAAATAGCCCGGCCCTTCGGTCGGGGAATGACGGAAAACCAGAACAGGATTCATGATGGCGCTCAAGAAAAAATTATTCGTAGCTATCTTAGCCGGAGTTTGTGTCGCCAGTTCAGCATCATGGGCAGCCAGCGTTTCGGTCATGGGCTTGTTCAAGGACAAGGCCATCGTGAGCATCGACGGCGGCAAACCGCGCACGCTGAGCGTCGGGCAGACTGTCCAGGGCGTGAAGCTGGTTGCGGCCGATTCCTCCAGCGCCAGTATCGAGGTCGACGGCAAGCGCCGCAGCCTTGCCATGGGGCAATCGTTCGCGGGTGGAACGCCGGCGGGTACGCGCCAGTCGGTTTCACTGACGGCTGATGCGCGGGGTCATTTTGCAGCGATGGGTTCGCTGAATGGATTTCCGGTTACTTTTTTGGTCGACACGGGAGCGACCACGATCGCCATCAATGCATCCGAGGCTCGCCGCATGGGCCTCGATTATCGGGCCGGGCAAGCCTCGGGCGTGAACACGGCAGGGGGCGTCGTGCCAGCCTGGCATGTCACATTCAACACGGTAAAAGTGGGCGGGATCGTGCTCAATCAGGTGGATGGCATGGTGGTGGAGTCGGGCTTGAGTGTGCCGCTGCTGGGAATGAGTTTTCTCAACCGGATGGAAATGAAGCGCGACGGACAGACGATGACGCTGACACAGCGCTATTGATCCCCTGCGCACCAAAAAACAAGGCCTGCAATTGCAGGCCTTTGTCATTTTTAAACGCTGTAATTACTGCCGGGTCTTGTCACGCTCGATCAGTGCATAGGCGCTGTGATTGTGGATCGACTCGAAATTTTCGGCTTCTACGATGTAGGCATCGATCAACGGCTCGGCGTTCATGGCTGCGGCCACGTCGCGCACGATATCTTCGACAAACTTGGGATTGTCGTAGGCGCGTTCGGTTACCCATTTCTCGTCCGGACGTTTCAGCAGACCGAACAGCTCGCACGAGGCCTGGTCTTCTACTTTGCGCACCAGGTCTTCAATCCACAGAAAACCGTTGGTTGTAGCCGTCACCGTGACATGCGAACGCTGGTTGTGCGCGCCGTATTCGGAGATTTTCTTCGAGCAGGGGCACAGGCTGGTCACCGGCACCAGTACCTTGGTGGTGTGGGTGAATTTGCCGTTTTCGATGGAACCAATAAAGGTGACTTCGTAATCCAGCAGGCTTTGCACACCAGAAACCGGCGCGGCCTTGTTGACGAAGTAGGGGAAGCTCATTTCGATGTAACCCGATTCGGCTTCCAGGCGTTCGACCATCTGGCGCAGCATGCCTTCGAAATTTTCGACCGAAATCTCGCGCTCGCGCGTGTTGAGAATTTCGATGAAGCGCGACATGTGGGTGCCCTTGAAGTTGTGCGGCAGGTACACATACATGTTGAAGTTGGCGATGGTGTGCTGGACGCCGCTTGCCTTGTCCGCAACCCGAACCGGGTGGCGGATGCTTTTGATGCCGACCTTGTCGATGGCGATTTGCCGGGTGTCGAGCGAGCTTTGTACGTCAGGCATGCAGACGGCGGTATCGCAAACTTGGTTCATGGCAGGCTCCTTGGGGTCAGTTTAGACTAAGTATAAACTGCCGTAATAGTTGAGTAAACTACTAGGGTAATAGGGTTATCCGCTGGCGGACAGCGCGTTCAATTCCCGTTGCATCGAGGCCGCATTCAGCCAGCATGGCAGCAACGTCGCCGTGTTCGATGAATCGGTCGGGCAAGCCGAGATGCAGCACGGGTATCTGAATGCCGAGTGCGGACAGCGTTTCCGCCACGCCGGCACCCGCACCGCCGGCCACTGCGTTTTCTTCCAGCGTCACCAGCAGGCGGTGGGTTTGCGCTAGCTCGCGCAGCAATTCAAGGTCCAGTGGTTTCACAAAGCGCATGTCGGCGACGCTGGCATCGAGCGCTTCGGCGGCCTTCAGCGCGGGCGCGACCAGGCTGCCGAATGCGATCAGGGCAATGTCGCGGCCGCTGCGGCGCAAAATGCCCTTGCCGATTTCAAGCGGTTCGAGGCCGGCTTCGACCACGGCGCCCTTGCCGCTACCGCGGGGATAGCGAACGGCCGATGGACCGTTATGTAAAAACGCGGTTGTCAGCAGGCGGCGGCATTCGTTCTCATCCGAGGGGGCGGCAATCAGCATGTTGGGGATGCAGCGCAGGAAGGACAGATCGAAGCTGCCGGCATGCGTCGGACCATCCGCCCCCACCAGCCCTGCGCGGTCGATCGCCAGCATCACAGGAAGATCTTGCAGGGCGATGTCGTGGATCAGCTGGTCGTACGCGCGCTGCAGGAAAGTCGAATAAATCGCGACCACGGGCTTAATGCCTTCGCAGGCGAGGCCTGCGGCGAAAGTCAATGCATGCTGCTCGGCGATGCCGACGTCGAAATAGCGCTTGGGATAGTCCTGCGAAAAACGCACCAGGCCCGAGCCCTCGCGCATCGCGGGGGTGATGCCGACCAGTCGCGGATCGGCCGCAGCCATGTCGCACAGCCAGTCGCTGAAGACCTGCGTGTAGGTGGGTTTGCCGCCGGCTTTTTCGGTGATGCCGGCGGCCGGGTCGAAGCGCGACACGCCGTGATACAGGCACGGATTGGTTTCGGCCTGCGCGTAGCCTTTGCCCTTGCGGGTGACGACGTGCAGAAACTGCGGGCCGTTGAGCTGCTTGATATTGGACAGCGTATCCAGCAGTACGTCGAGATCGTGGCCGTCGATCGGGCCGATATAGTTGAAGCCGAATTCCTCGAACAGCGTGCCCGGCGTCACCATGCCCTTCATGTGTTCTTCGGCGCGCTTGGCGAGTTCGCGGATTGGCGGTGCGACCGACAGGACCTTTTCGCCGGCGCGGCGGGCGGCGGCGTAAAACTTGCCCGACATCAGACGAGCCAGGTAATTGCTGAGCGCGCCGACGTTGGGCGAAATCGACATGTCGTTGTCGTTCAGCACCACCAGCAGGGGCAAGTCGGTGGCGCCGGCGTTGTTCAGCGCTTCGAACGCCATGCCTGCCGTCATCGCGCCATCTCCGATTACCGCGACCGCGCGCTGGCTGGAGCCGGTCTGGCGAAACGCCTCGGCCATGCCGAGCGCAGCCGAGATCGAGGTACTGGAATGACCGACGCCGAATGCGTCGTGTTCGCTCTCGACGCGGCGCGGGAAACCGGCGATGCCGCCCGGCTGCCGCAGCCCGGCCATGGCAGCGCGGCGGCCGCTGAGAATCTTATGGGTGTAGCTCTGGTGGCCGACATCCCACACGATGCGGTCGCCCGGCGTGTCGAATACGTAATTGAGGGCCAGCGTCAGTTCCACCGCACCCAGGTTGGAGGCCAGGTGGCCGCCGGTTTGCGCGACCGATTCGACCAGAAACGCGCGGAGCTCCTGCGCCAGTTTCGGCAAGTCGGCGGGCGGCAACGCGCGCAGGTCGGCCGGCGAATTCACTGTGTCGAGCAAAGGTCTCGTCATTTAGAAGGCGCGCTCCACGACAAAATCCGCCAGCTGGCGCAGGCGGTCGGCCGCTGCGCCGGCCTGCGCCAGCGTGGCGTGCGCGTCGGCACGCAGTTCCTGCGCCAGTTCGCGTGCGCGCGCCACGCCGAGCAGGCTGACGTAAGTCGGCTTGTTGTTGGCGGCATCCTTGCCTGCGGTTTTGCCGAGCGTGGCGCTCGAGGCTTCGGCATCGAGCACGTCGTCGACCACCTGGAAGGCGAGACCAATGCATTTGGCGTAGTGGTCGAGCGCGCCGCCCGTGGCCTCGGACAGTGATCCGCACTGTGCGCCCAGCAGCACCGAGGCGCGGATCAGCGCACCGGTTTTGTGGATGTGCATGAATTCGAGTTCGGTCAGGTCGAGCGACTTGCCGACGCTGGCCAGGTCGATCGCCTGCCCGCCCGCCATGCCACGCGAGCCGGCTGCCTGCGCAAGCAGATTCACCATTTTTAACTGGGCACTCGCATTGGCGGCAAGGGGTTGCGTGGCGAGAATGTCGAACGCCAGGCTTTGCAGCGCGTCGCCGACCAGCAGCGCGGTGGCTTCGTCGAATTCCACATGTACGGTGGGCTTGCCGCGCCGCAGGGTATCGTTGTCCATGGCCGGCATGTCGTCGTGCACCAGCGAATAGGCATGGATCAGTTCGACCGCTGCTGCTGCGTGTTGCACCTGCTCAACATTCGCACCGGTGAATTCGCCCGCAGCAAAGGCCAGCAACGGGCGCACCCGCTTGCCGCCGTCAAGCACGGCGTAGCGCATTGCTTCGTGCAGGCGCGCAGGCGCGATGTGGGCTGGGGGAAGGTGGGCGGCCAGTACGCTTTCGATGCGTGTCTGACAGGCCAGAGTCCAGGCAGAGAAATCAGTCATCGGTGGGGTCGTTTTGGGCGGATGAGTCGGTCCTGAAATTCTGCAGCGTGCCGTTTTCCATGACCTTGACCTGCTGCTCGGCGTCGGCGAGTTGCAGGCGACAGTAGTTCAGCAGTTCAGCACCGCGCTTGTAGGCAGCGAGGGAGGCGTCCAGCGGGAGCTGGCCCGATTCCATTTCAGCCACAATGGCCTCGATCTCGGCCAGTGCGGATTCGTAATCTTTGGGAGGGTTGGCGGCGCGGGATTTGGCCATGGGTTCTTCCCCGGGCAGAAACAAAGCCCGCTACTTTAACCGAGATTGGCTGCCAGGGCCTCGCCCCCATGCGCGCGGATCAGGCAGAACTGACCAGAATCATCTGCTGCAGGCGCTTGCAGAGCGTGTCGATGATGCGGCGCGACAAGGGCGCGGAATGGGTCATCAGCTCCTCCAGTACGTTCGGCGGCAGGGCCATGACTGTGATTTCGGTTTGGGCAATGATCGTGGCGGTGCGCTTTTCGTTCAGCAGGTAGGCCATTTCACCGAATAGCTGACCCGCATTGAGTGTGCCGATCTGGCGTGGGCCCTGGTCGGTTCGCTTGTAGACATGGGCGCTTCCCGCGTGGAGATAATAGGACGTGCGGCTCACGCTGCCTTCTTCGATCAGGGTGTAGCCTGCCGGATGAATTTCGCCGTATTTTTCGAGCAGCCGGCGGGGGTTGCCGAAAACGAAAGCCTCGAGCTTGCCTACGCCCGTGTTGGGGCCCAGAAAGAGTTTTTCCAGCGCGGTGATATCCGCCTTGCCGTAGGCGTATTGCGCCTGGGCCCAAAGATAAAACAACAGGAAGGTCAGAAAAGCGCCGGTCAATACGAACACGATACTGCCCGGCGCGCCGTACAGGCTGCGTACGTTTTCAAGCTTGTAAAACGTGCCGAATAGCGAGAACAGCAGACCCAGGCTGAGGCTTGCGGCAAGCGCGAACAGGGCCGCGACCCGCGCAGAAGGATGCTGGCGGGGCAGGCGCCAGTAAGCGGCAAACAGCAGCGACCACACCATGCCAAAGCCGAACAGGGAGTTGAGTACCTGCAATAGCTGCGCATTGCCGGTGCCGATGAAATTGTGCTGCGCCAGAAAGCTCAAGGTCATTTGCGCCAGCACGGCCAGCCCCATCAGCAGGAACAGCAGCGGCAAAATGATCAGGGGCAGCACCCAGGACAGCACCAGGTTGCGCTTTTTCGGGAAGGGAAAGATGACGCTGAATGCACCCTGTACCGCGTTGACCAGCCCACGCGACGACAGCACCAGGGTAAGCACACCGATGCCGCCAACCGTCAGCTGCGCCTGGCGCGGAATGAAGCCCAGCTCGGTCAGCGCGTCCAGCCGCATCTGGTCATAAAGCGCGGCCATCAGGATCGTAGCGGGCACCGAGTTTTCGGCCACGTGGCCCAGCAGCTGCAGCGCGTAACTCAGCAACAGCAAAAGCGGCGTGGCGGATAGCAGGAAATAAAAAGCCGCTGCTGCGGCGTGGTTTTGCAAGCCGTTCTGGCCGAACAGGCGGGCGGTGGTGTACGCCAGTTGAAGCGGCCAGCTCACGTGTCTGCACAGGAAAGCCAGGACGGGAAAGCGCATGGTCCGAGCCTGCCCGGGTTGGCACACTAGGCCAGTGCGGCGGTAATGCGGCTGATCGCCTTTTCCAGGTTGGCCTGCGAGGTGGCAAACGACAGTCGGATATAGCCTTCGGCGCCAAAGGCCGAGCCGGGCACCACGGCGACGTCGGCCGATTCCAGCAGGTATTCCGAGAAGGCGATGTCGGTAGGCGCATCGATGATGTCGCGCGCCAGCAAGTTCATGACGGCATCGCGAACGTCTGGGAATGCGTAAAACGCGCCGCCGCTGTCGACGCATTTGAATCCCGGAAGCGCGTTCAGCGCATCGACGATATAACGGTGACGCGTCTTGAAGGCGTCGAGCATCGGCGTGATGCAGCCCTGGTCGCCGTTGAGCGCAGCCTCCGCCGCGACCTGCGAGATCGAGGTGGGGTTGGAGGTGGACTGCGACTGCACGTTGGTCATCGCGCGCAGGATCGCTTCCGGCCCTGCCGCGTAACCGATGCGCCAGCCAGTCATCGAGTAGGCTTTCGACACGCCGTTCAGCACCAGGGTGCGGTCGTACAGGTCGGGGCACACATTGAGGATGTTGACGAAGGTCGCGCCGTCGAGCCGGATGTGCTCGTACATGTCGTCGCTGGCGATCAGCACCTGCGGATGCTTGCGCAACACGGCGCCGAGTGCAGCGAGTTCGTCGCCGGTGTAGACCGCGCCGGTGGGGTTGGATGGGCTGTTGATGACGAACAGCCGGGTTTTGGGCGTGATCGCGGCTTCCAGCTGTTCAGGGGTGATCTTGAAGCCTTGCTCGATGCCAGCCTCGACAATCACCGGCTTGCCGTCGGCGAGGATGACGATGTCGGGGTAGGACACCCAGTAAGGCGCAGGGATGATGACTTCATCGCCGGCGTTGATCACGGCCTGGACCAGGTTAAAAAAACTCTGCTTGCCACCGCACGACACCAGAATCTGCCTGGGCGTGTAGTCGAGGCCGTTGTCGCGCTTGAACTTGGCGATGACCGCTGCTTTCAGGCTGGGCGTGCCGTCGACCGCGGTGTATTTGGTGAAGCCCGCGTTGATCGCCCCGATCGCTGCGTCCTTGATGTGCTGCGGCGTATCGAAATCGGGTTCGCCGGCGCCCAGGCCGATGATGTCGCGGCCAGTTGCCTTGAGGGCGGCGGCGCGGGCGGTAACGGCCAGGGTGGGGGAGGGCTTGATGGCCTGTACGCGGCGGGAGAGTTCCACTATGGTTCCTTCATGCATCCGTCTTGACGGAGTGCTACTATCGGTTGGTTTTTGCCGCGCGATTTTACCTGTGTTCGTCACCTTCCCCAATAGCCCGTTCCGCCTCTTCCAGCCATTTCCACCGGCCGGCGATCAACCGAACGCGATCGAAAAACTGGTCGAAGGCATCGAGGACGGACTGGCCTTCCAGACCCTGCTCGGGGTGACCGGCTCGGGCAAGACCTTCACCATGGCCAACGTGATCGCCCGGCTTGGCCGGCCGGCGCTGGTGATGGCGCCGAACAAGACGCTGGCGGCGCAGCTGTATTCGGAAATGCGCGAGTTTTTCCCGGAAAACGCAGTCGAGTATTTCGTTTCGTATTACGACTACTACCAGCCCGAGGCCTACGTGCCGGCGCGCGACCTGTTCATCGAGAAGGACTCCAGCATCAACGAGCACATCGAGCAGATGCGGCTCTCGGCCACCAAGTCGCTGCTGGAGCGGCGCGACACGGTGATCGTTGCAACGGTGTCGGCGATTTATGGTATCGGCGACCCGTCGGATTACCACAGCATGATCCTGCTGCTGCGGGTGAACGAGAAAATGAGCCAGCGCGACGTGATCACGCGGCTGACGCAGATGCAGTACGAGCGCAACGATGTCGATTTCTCGCGTGGCCATTTCCGCGTGCGCGGCGATGTTATCGATATCTTTCCGGCGGAGCACGCCGAGACCGCGATCCGCGTCGAACTGTTCGACGACGTAGTCGAAAGCTTGCATCAGTTCGATCCGTTGACCGGGCAGATCCTGGCGAAGGTGGCGCGTTTCACCGTTTTTCCGTCGAGCCACTACGTTACCCCGCGCGAAACCACGCTGCGCGCGATCGAGCAGATCAAGGTCGAGTTGCGCGAACGCCTGGAGTGGTACTACGCCAACGGCAAACTGGTCGAGGCGCAACGGCTGGAGCAGCGCACCCGCTTTGATCTGGAAATGATGGCCGAGTTGGGCTTCTGCAAAGGCGTCGAAAATTACTCGCGCCATTTGTCAGGACGCAATGCAGGCGATCCACCTCCGACGCTGATCGACTATCTGGCCAAAGATGCGCTGATGTTCATCGACGAATCGCATGTCACCGTGACGCAGGTCGGCGGCATGTACAAGGGCGACCGCTCGCGCAAGGAAAATCTGGTCGATTACGGTTTTCGCCTGCCGTCCGCGCTCGACAACCGGCCGCTCAAGTTCGAGGAATTCGAGGGCATGATGCGGCAGACCGTGTTCGTGTCGGCGACTCCGGCCAAATACGAAGCCGAGCATGCCGGCCAGGTGGTCGAGCAACTGGTCCGACCGACCGGGCTGGTCGATCCGCTGGTCGAGGTGCGGCCAGTCGGCACCCAGGTCGACGACCTGATGAGCGAAGCCCGCAAACGCATCGCCGTCGGCGAGCGCGTACTGGTCACCACGCTGACCAAGCGCATGTCGGAAGACCTCACCGATTATCTGACCGAGCACGGGCTCAAGGTGCGCTACCTGCATTCGGACATCGACACCGTCGAGCGGGTTGAAATCCTGCGCGATCTGCGACTCGGCGTGTTCGATGTGCTGGTCGGCATCAACCTGCTGCGCGAAGGCCTGGATATTCCCGAGGTGTCGCTGGTGGCGATTCTCGATGCCGACAAGGAAGGCTTCCTGCGTTCCGAGCGCTCGCTGATCCAGACCATTGGCCGCGCCGCGCGCCATTTGCATGGCAGCGCGATCCTGTACGCCGACAAGATCACCGAGTCGATGCGTCGCGCGATGGATGAAACCAGTCGCCGCCGCACCAAGCAGATCGCATACAACACCGAACACGGCATTACGCCGCGCGGGGTGGTCAAGCGCATCAAGGACATCATCGACGGCGTGTACGACGCCGATGCTTCGCGCCAGGAACTCAAGGCCGCGCAGATCGTGGCCGAATACAAGGTGCTGGACGAGAAATCGCTGACCAAGAAAATCAAGAAACTGGAAAAAGACATGGCGGACGCAGCCAAAAACCTCGAGTTCGAGAAGGCTGCGGAACTTCGTGACCAGTTGAGAGACCTCAAGCAGGTGCTATTTGGAGTGGAAGAACACGACACATGACCAAAGTTTTATTTGTCTGCATGGGTAATATTTGCCGCTCGCCCATGGCGGAAGGCATGTTCCGCAAGGCCATTCGCGAAGCGGGGCTGGAACAGCAGGTGGAAGCGGATTCCGCCGGCACCCATGCCTACCACGTCGGGGATGCACCCGATCCGCGCGCGCAGCAGGCGGCGCGCCAGCGTGGCGC
>NCCT01000067.1:29821-37347 GCA_002279795.1 Hydrogenophilales bacterium 12-61-10 | reverse complement strand
GCCTGAATGCGCTGGACTTCGGTGGAAACGGTGCCGACGTAATCGACGGCGTCGCTGATCGAGTAGACGGTATTCAGGCAGATCGGACTGCCCAGTCGGCAGTCGTCGCGCAGGCGCTTGACCACGGCCTGAGTGGTGGCGAGGTTGCCTGCCGCCAGCAGCACGAACATGCGTTCGCCGGGCTGCACGAAGCTGTGCATCTTGGAGTAGGTGCTGACATGGTCGATCCCGGCATTGGTGAGCGAGTCGGACGCGAAAATCAGGCCGTCGTCGGTCTTGATGGCGACGCAATAAGTCATGGCACGGGGCTTTCTTTCAGAGAGGCTTGATCGTGCCTGCTTTTGGCTTTTGGCTCAAGAGCAGCTGCTCGGCGCGCGCGCCCAGGTAGACGTAGAGGCCGAGCCCGACCAGCAGCCCGACGGCGGTCGCCATCATCCACACGCCGTCGAGCACGCGCTCGCCGTCGCCCACTGCCGACTTGAACATCAGCAGCAATCCCTCGATCGACACCGCGATCAGGATCGCCGCCATGAAGCGGGTGATGGTGCGGCGGGTGGAGCTGTGGCGATAGACGTCCTTGTGCATCAGCACTTCCTCTTCGAGGATGGTCTTGCCGAGATCGAATACCGCCAGCCCCAGGGTGAGGAAAATGATCACGCCGAAGGGTTTGAGGTGCAGGTCGGCGCCTTCGGCCTTGGTGAAGATTTCGCTCAGTTCGACCAGCGCTGCGTAGCCGAGCAGCGCTACCACGGCGAACAGCCCGGCGACGATGAAGCTGTACACCGCGCGGAAGAACGGCACGAAGCGCTTGCGCAGGCCATCGCCCATGAGGAAGGCGACCGCCTCGGCGAGGTCGATGTCGAGCACCAGATAGCCGGTTTCCGCGCCGAGCCGGATCTGCACGATGGCGGTGATGCAGAGCAGCCCGCTGGCGCTGGACAGGTAGGGCGCGGTGATCGCCACGCCGTCTGTCCGGGCCTGCGCCAGCAAGAAATAAGGCCGCTGCGCGCGGTTGGCGCCCTGCCCGCGGCCGGCGGCCGGATGCCCCTTGCGCACCGGCAGGTTGGGCGTCAGTTGCACGCCGTCTGCGTCCAGCAGATACAGCAGGTCGACGAACGGATAATGCTTGCCGGCGCAGTGCACAGCTTCGTCGCGCGCGGCGGCGTCGTCGAACAGCGCCGGGCTGGCGATGCCGGTGACGATGGAGGCGATCAGCGCGTCCAGTGCGTGACGGTATTCGTCATAGCGCTCGATGATGGCAAGCGTGCTGGGATGGGCCATGAAAACCTTACTTGCTGAACCAGCGCGCCAGCGGCGAAGCCAGAAATTCGTCGGCGGGCAGGTAGTGGCTGCCGTCGCAGGAAAAATTCAGCCCGACCAGGCCGTTGATCAGATTGAGCGAACCCGAGCGCAGGTAGAACTGTTCATCCGAAAAGCGCAGGGTGCGGAACAGCTCGAGGATCTCGCGTATGCGCTGCGGCTCGACCACGGCATCGAGCGGGTAATGGGTGGACGGACAGGTTGGGCACGGCGTGGCGGTCAGCAATTCGTCCACCGACAGCACCCGGTAGCGGTGAGGGTCGCTGTACAGCCACAGCGTGGCGCGGCTGCTGGAAAAATGCAGCTTGGCGTGGAACACACCGTGCCCGCACATAAGCCGTTCGACCTGCGCAAAGGTTTCGTTGAACTGGTCGTCCATCGCCGAACGCACCCGACACTGCTCGAACAACCCGCCGCGAATGGCCGGGTCGCCACGATATTGCTTCCAGTGCGAATCAGGGCCAGGCGACATGGGCGCGGGTCAGGCGGCCTCCTTGGGTCGCATCTGACGGCTGTAAAGAAATTCGAGCACCTGGCTGCGCAGTTCGTGATACGCGGGGTCGTGCGCCAGTTGCAGACGTTCGCGCGGCCGCGGCAGGTCCACCGTGAGTATCTCGCCGATGGTGGCGGCCGGGCCGTTGGTCATCATCACGATGCGGTCGGACAGCAGCACGGCTTCGTCGACGTCGTGCGTCACCATGATGACCGTGCTTTGCGTCGCAGCGACGATCTTCATCAGCTCGTCCTGCAGGTGGGCGCGGGTCAGCGCGTCGAGCGCGCCGAAGGGCTCGTCCATCAGCAGCACTTTCGGTTCCATCGCCAGTGCGCGGGCAATGCCGACGCGCTGCTTCATGCCGCCGGAGATTTCGCCCGGCAGCTTGGCCGCCGCGTGGGTCAGACCCACCAATTCCAGCGCGGCGGTGGTGCGCGCCTTCAGCTGCGCCTTGCTTTCCTTGTCGCCGAACACTTTTTCCACCGCGAGGTAGACGTTCTCGAACGACGTCAGCCACGGCAGCAGGGAATGGTTCTGGAACACCACCGAGCGTTCCGGTCCCGGCCCCTTGATTTCCTTGTTGGCGAGCAGCAGCACGCCGTCGGTGGCGTCGAGCAGGCCCGCCACCAGATTGAGCAGGGTGGACTTGCCGCAACCCGAGTGGCCGATCAGCGCGATGAACTCGCCCTGATTGACGTTGAGGTTGATGTCGGTGAGCGCGGTGAACTTGCCTTTTTTGGTACTGAATACCATCGAGGCGTTTTCGATCTGGACGTAGGATTGCATGTCAGTACTCCGTGAGGGGTGAGGTGGGAGGCGTGAGGTGGGGCGTGCGCGGTGTTCCGCCTCACCCCTCACCCCTTACGCCTCACTCATATGAGAATCGTTTTGCGATCAGCATCAGCATCTGCTCGAGCAGCAGCCCGACGATGCCGACGACAAAGATGGCGATGATGATGTGGGCGACGTTGAGGTTGTTCCACTCGTCCCACACCCAGAAGCCGATGCCGACGCCGCCGGTGAGCATTTCGGCCGCGACGATCACCAGCCAGGCGACGCCGATGGCCAGCCGCACGCCAGTCAGCACATAGGGCAGCACCGCCGGGAACAGGATCTTGCTGAACACCTTGAACTCGGACAGATTCAGCACCCGCGCGACGTTCAGGTAATCCTGCGGAATGCGCTGCACGCCGGCGGCGGTGTTCAGCACCATCGGCCAGATGCTGGAAATGAAGATCACCCAGATCGACGCCGGTTCGGCTTTTTGCAGCACCAGCAGGCCGATCGGCAGCCAGGCCAGCGGCGACACCGGGCGCAGGATGCTGATCACCGGCGACAGCATGCGATTGAGAAAGTCGAAGCGGCCAAGCATGAAGCCCAGCGGGATGCCGACCGCAGCAGCGAGGCCGAAGCCGATGCCGACGCGATACAGCGAGTTGAGGATGTTCCAGCCGATGCCCTTGTCGTTCGGGCCGTTGTCATAGAACGGGTCGGAAAACAGCACCACGGCGGCATCCCAGGTTTCGGCCGGGCCGGGGATGGACTTGTTGGTGTTGGCGATCAAGGCCCACAGCGCGACAAAAAACAGGATGCCGAGCAGCGGCGGAAAGGCGGCCTTGAACAGGTTGGCTACGCCTTCGATGAAACGCTTGCCGGACTCGGTCTCGAACAGCGGGGTGCGTCGCGCAACAAGCGTGGCCTCCTGGCTCGCGGCCAGCGGCGTGGTTTCGGGTGCGTCCATAACGTCTTTCAAACTTCGGTCATTGAGGGTGATGGCATTCATGCAAGTTCTCCTTTTGCCCCGGCCACGGCCGGGGCGCGCATATCAGTTGCTGTCGCTGCGACTCAAGCCTTGACCTTGAAGCCGTCGGCGTACGCCTTCGGATTGGAACCATCCCACACCACGCCGTCGATCAGCTTGCTGCTGCGCATGTCGGACTTCGGCAACGGCGTCTTGGTCATCGCGGCAGCCTGCTTGTAGATGTCGATGCGGTTGACCTTTTTCGCCACCGCCAGGTAGTCGGGGTGATCCTTCAGCAGACCCCAGCGCTTGTGCTGGGAGAGGAACCACATACCGTCCGACAGGTAGGGGAAGCCCACCGTGCCGCCGTTGTAGAACTTCATGTAGTTGGGGTCTTTCCACTTCTTGCCGATGCCGTTGTCGTACTGGCCGAGCATGCGGTCCTCGATCGAGTCGAAGTCGGTGTTGACGTAAGACTTGGCCGAGATGACCTTGGCGACTTCGGAGCGGTTGCTCATGGTGTCGATGTATTTCGACGCATCGAGAATCGCCGCCACCATCGCGCGGGCGGTGTTCGGATACTGCTCGACAAACGCGGCAGTGGTGCCCAGCACTTTTTCCGGGTGATCTTTCCAGATTTCCTGCGTGGTGACGGCGGTGAAGCCGATGTTGTCGCGAATCGCGCGTGCGCCCCACGGTTCGCCGACGCAGAAGCCGTCCATGTTGTCGACGCGCATGTTGGCAATCATTTGCGGCGGCGGCACGGTGATCACCTTGGCCTGGGTAAAGGGATTCACGCCGTAGGCCGCCAGCCAGTAATACAGCCACATCGCATGGGTGCCGGTGGGGAAGGTCTGGGCGAAGGTGTATTCCTTCGGCTCGGCCTTGATCAGCTTGGCGAGCGAGGCGCCGTCGGTCACGCCCTTGGACTTGAGCTGATTGGACAGGGTAATCGCTTGGCCGTTATGGTTGAGCGCGGCAAGCACTGCCATGTCCTTCTTCGGCCCGCCGATGCCCAGCTGCACGCCGTAGATCAGGCCGTACAGCACATGCGCCGCGTCGAGCTCGCCGCTCACCAGTTTGTCGCGCACCGCTGCCCACGAAGCCTCTTTCGACGGCGTGATGGTGAGGCCGTATTTCTTGTCGAAGCCCTTGACCGACGCCATCACCACCGACGCGCAATCGGTCAAGGGAATGAAGCCGATACTCAGATTAGGTTTTTCCGGCGCGTCGGAACCCGCTGCCCAGGCGCCCTGGCGCACGCCCGGCGCAACCAGCGTCATCAGCGCGGCGGCTGCGGACAGGCCGACGGTTTTTTTCATGAAATCCCGCTTGCTCGTGTCCTGCACGACCGGTTCGTTGACCAGCACGATTTTCTTGGTGTCGCTCACAGTGTTCTCCAAATAAAAAAAGGCGTCGCCCGATGCGGGCGGACGCCTTTGTCCGTTGATGTAATGGTTGCTCGGTGATCCTGAAAGCCACGCCGTTGCAGCTGTTCAATTCAGGTTTAGCAATGGCTGTGCCAGCCTTGTCAGATCATTGTATTGATTGGGATTTATGTGCTCACAGCTTGATCCTGCCTGTCCTGCACGCCGGCTTGTGCACCCATTCAGTGCTACCTGACTCAGGCATGCACCATTCAGGCAAGTGGCCTTTGCAAAACCAGCCGCGCAACGTCTGCCAGCTTCATGCCGCGGTCCATCGCGGTCTTGCGCATCTGGCGATACACCTCGGTTTCCGACGCGCCGGTCTGCTTGATCAGGTGCGCCTTGGCCTGGTCGACCAGCTTGCGCTCGGACAGTTCGAGCCGGGTTTGTTCGAGCTGGTCGTGCAGCGCCTGGTGCGCTTCGAAACGCGACACCGCCACGTCGAGTATCGGCCGCAGCCGCGCCGGGTCGAGGCCGTCCACCACATACGAGGTGACGCCGGCCTGGGTCGCCGCGCGTATCGATTCGGTGCTGCCGTCGTCGGTGAACATGACGATCGGGCGCGGACAGTCCTGGTTCACCACGCAGATGTGTTCCAGCGTGTCGCGGTCGGGCGAGTCTTGCGCGATGATCACGACGTCGGGACGCAGCGCCTGAATCTGCGTATCCAGGCTGCGCGCGGAATTGAGCGTGGCCATCACCACGCAGCCCGCCGCTTCGAGCGCAGGCACCAGCATCGCCAGCCGGTCGGGCTGGTTTTCAACAATCAGTACACGCATGTTCGGTCCATGTTTTTCCGCCGGTCAAAAAAGACGGCCTCCGAAGAGGCCGCGAGTCGGAGGAGACTGCCTGGGCAAACCAGCCTTGCGGTCAGTTGTCCCACTTCCTCTAAAGCACTCAACGTGCCAATATTTTAATTCATTAAAAATCAATAGCTTGGCTATTTTTAAGGGTGAGTGCGAATGCACAAACAGAATCACTTTGGTGCAATTTTCCCGTTTCAGGAACAAAACAGGGCGCAAGCGGGACTGATATGCCATGCCTGCCTGTCTGGATGAAGCGAGTCAACGGCAGACCAGGCTGAAACCCATCCGGCCCGACCGGCTTGCACCCGGAGACACGCAATCAATCAGTGCGGAATCAGGGGCTTGCCGCTGCCTACAACTAAAGTTGTATAGCCCTTGCCGCACCGAACAGGTAGGTTTTTGAAAAGATCCGGATACACGGATCAAGGATGTGCGTGAACGCGCCGGGAGACGATCCCGCGCAACCGGGGCAGGCGGACAAGCCTGCCCCTCCCGTTTCATCCCCCTCGCCCGAGGGAGACGGTTCATAGGGCGAGCGGGATTCGGTACCACGGATTCATCCGTGGTTGACCGACAGTTTCATGAATCATGATCCGTCAGGGCTCCGCCGGTTTAGCCCCCGCCCTTAATCCTTAAGGGTGGGTAACCCGGTTTCTCCCCCGCCGTTCAGGCCACGTTTTCACACGGTTTCACGATTGCCCTTCCACCCCCGCCGCATGTTGCTGCCGCAAGCTGCGCGCCGCCGCCACCATGTTCGCCAGCGCGGCTTCGGTTTCGGCCCAGCCGCGCGTCTTCAGCCCGCAGTCGGGATTGACCCAGAGATTTTGCGGCGCGATTACCTGCGCGGCCTTTTCCAGCAGACGCGTCATGTCGGCGGTATCCGGCACGCGCGGACTGTGGATGTCATAAACGCCGGGGCCGATTTCGTTGGGGTAATTGAAGTCTCCAAAGCCGCGCAGCAGTTCCATGTCGGAGCGGCTGGTCTCGATGGTGATGACGTCGGCGTCCATCGCTGCGATGGCGGGCAGGATGTCGTTGAATTCCGAATAGCACATGTGGGTGTGGATCTGCGTCGCGTCGGCGACGCCGGAGGCACTGATGCGGAACGCGCGGCTCGCCCAGTCGAGGTAATGCGCCCAGTCGGCCTGGCGCAGCGGCAAGCCTTCGCGGTAGGCCGGTTCGTCGATCTGGATGATGCCGATGCCAGCGCTTTCAAGGTCGACCACTTCGTCGCGGATCGCCAGCGCAATCTGCAGCGCGGTCTGGCTGCGCGGCTGGTCGTCGCGCACGAACGACCATTGCAGGATCGTGACCGGGCCGGTGAGCATGCCCTTCATCGGTTTGGCGGTGAGCGATTGCGCGTAGCGCGTCCACGCCACCGTCATCGCGGCGGGGCGCGACACGTCGCCGTAAATGATCGGCGGCTTGACGCAGCGGCTGCCGTAACTCTGCACCCAGCCGTTTTGCGAAAACGCAAACCCGGCCAGCTGCTCGCCGAAGTATTCGACCATGTCGTTGCGCTCGGCTTCGCCATGCACCAGCACGTCGAGGCCCAGTGCGTCCTGCCGCGCGACGGCATGGGCGATCTCGCGCTGCATCGCGGCGGTGTAGTCGGCTGCGCTGAGATCGCCCTGTTTGAAGCGGGCGCGCGCGCTGCGGATGGCCGGTGTTTGCGGGAACGAGCCGATGGTGGTGGTGGGAAACGCCGGCAGCCTGAAGCGCGCGCGCTGCTCGGCCTG
>NCCT01000067.1:0-29732 GCA_002279795.1 Hydrogenophilales bacterium 12-61-10 | reverse complement strand
TTGAAGGCGGTTTTGAGCGTGCTCAGTTCGCTGATTTTTTCGTCGGCGTACGCCAGCCAGTTTTTCAGTTCGGGGTCGAGACGCGGCTCGTTCGCCAGGCTCACCGGCACATGCTGCAACGCGCACGAGGGCGCCAGCCACAGGCGGTCGCCCAGCCGCTGGTGCAGGCCGTCGAAGCGATCCAGCACCGCAGCGAGATCGGTTTTCCAGATATTGCGGCCGTCGACCACGCCGACCGACAGCACGCGGGTGGCGGGTAACCAGTCGATCACCTGCGCCAGTTCATCGGCGCCGCGCACGCAGTCGACATGCACCCCGGCCACCGGCAGCTTCAGCGCCACCAGCAAGTTTTCGCGCAACGGGCCAAAGTAGCTCGCCAGCAACAGCTTCATGCCTGCGCTATTCAAGGCGTGATAGGCCCGCTCGAACGCGCTGCGCCATTCGGCCGACAAATCCAGCGCCAGGATCGGCTCGTCGATCTGCACCCATTCCACCCCCATCGCTTTCAGCCGCGCCAGGATCTGCGCGTACACCGGCAGCAGGCGGTCGAGCAGGTCGAGACGGTTGAAACCGGCGGATTTTTCCTTCGCCAGATGCAGAAAAGTCAGCGGGCCGATCAACACCGGCTTCGGCTTGAAGCCCGCGGTTTGCGCCTCGGCCACTTCGTCGAACAGCCAGTCGACGCCGAGCGAAAACTGCGTGTCGGGTTTCAATTCGGGGACGAGATAGTGGTAGTTGGTGTCGAACCATTTGGTCATTTCCATCGCATGGCACGCCGCATTGCCGCGTGCCAGCTGGAAATAATCGGCCAGGCCAAACGACGCGCCGAAGCCGAAGCGCCCGGGCGCGCAGCCCAGCAGGGCGACGTGGTTGAGCATCGGGTCGTAAAACGCGAAATCGCCCACGGTGACGCAATCCAGTCCCGCCGCATGCTGGCGCTGCCAGTTGGCCTGGCGGATGCCGCTTGCCACCGTCCGCAACGCGGCTTCGTCGATGTCGCCGCGCCAGAAGGACTCCTGCGCAAATTTCAGTTCGCGGTTCGGCCCGATGCGCGGAACCCCCAGTACGTGTGCCAGTGCCATGTCTGCTCCTTCGTCAATTGATGGACGGCATGATGCTGGCACGCGTAACATGAGACAAACGAATAGTTTTCATCAATTTCATGAATATTTATCATGGCTAACGCGGCTCATATCGAACTGCGCCACCTGCGCCTGCTGCAAGCGGTGACCGAAGCCGGCGGCCTGACCGCCGCCGCCGAGCGCCTGCACCTGACGCAATCGGCGGTCTCGCATCAACTCAAGGCGCTGGAAGACGCGCTCGGCCTGCCGCTGGTCGAGCGCGCCGCGCGCCCGCTCGGCCTCACCGCGGCAGGCCGCCGCCTGCTGGCGCTGGCGCACGCCGCGCTGCCGCAGGTGGATGCCGCGCTGCGCGACCTGGCCAAGCTCAAGGATGGCGATGCCGGCGAGCTGCGCATCGCGGTCGAATGCCACACCTGTTATGACTGGCTGATGCCGGCGATGGACGCCTATCGCGACGTCTGGCCGGGCGTCGAGCTCGATCTGCTGGGCGGGTTTCAAGCCGACCCGATCGGCCTGCTGCTCGACCAGCAGGCCGATCTGGTCATCACCTCGGACCCCGCGCCGCGCGCCGGCATCATCTATGCGCCGCTGTTTGGATTCGAGATGCTGGCGCTGCTGCCGCCGGACCACGCGCTTATCGCCAAAAAGTGGCTGCAGCCGGCCGATTTCGCCGCGCACACGTTGATCACCTACCCGGTGCCGGAAGACCGGCTCGACCTGGTGCGGCGCGTGCTGGCGCCCGCCGGAGTCAAACCGCCGCGCCGCGAAGCCCAGCTCACCGTCGCCATCCTGCAACTGGTTGCCAGCCGGCGCGGGCTGGCCGCGCTGCCCGCGTGGGCGGTCGCGCCCTACCTCGAACGCGGCTACGTCGCCGCGCGCCCCATCGGCAAGCATGGCCTGTGGGCCGAGCTCCACGTCGCGGTGCGTTCGGGCGATGCCGCGCGCGCGTTCGTGACGGATTTCATCGACACCGTGAAGCGCGACAGCTTTGCGCGCCTGCCCGGCATTCGGCCGCTGGCGGGCAGCGGGTAAAATCCGCGCACTCTTTTTTCGCAATCGCCATGACTCTCCCCGACTTCACCGAAAGCGACGTGCTGCGCTGGTTTGGCGCCGCCACGCTGCAAAAGGCGCGCCCCTATCTGCACTCCATCACCCGGCTGGAGGCCAGCCACGGCGTGATCCGGTCCTACGTGCTGGGCACTGCGCCCAAGCCCTATCGCGTCGAGATCGAGTGCGGCCTCGACACGGCCGGCGACGTCGCGATCGAGCCTTACTGCACCTGTCCGGTGGGCCGGCACTGCAAGCACGCGGCGGCGACCTTGCTGGCCTGGCTGGCGCAGGTGAAGCCGCCCGAAAAACTCAACCCGGAGGTGCTCAACTGGGTGGAGGCGTTTCGCCGCGCCGAGGCCACCTCGGCCAGGCCGAAGAAGCCCCCCGTCAAACCCGAGCAGTTATTTTATTGCCTGACACCGCAGGCGCCGTGGGGCTTGCGCGTGCAGTTCATCAAGGCGCGCGGCGGCCACCGCGAGCAACTGGCGAACGGCGACGAGTGGCTGAACGTCGAGCGCGCGCTCACCAATCCGCCAAGCTTCGTCAACGATGAGGACATGACGATTTTGCCGCTGCTGTGGTCGATGCGCGACAAGCACGCCTACCTTCCCAGCCTGACGCTCAAGGGCGACAAGGGCGAAACGGCGCTGCAGCGGATGCTCGCAAGCGGGCGCCTGTGTTACGACGCGGCCAACCCGGTGCCCCTGCGGGCGGGCGATCCGCGTGCCGCGCTGCTGCACTGGCAGACCGACGCGCAGCAGCATATCCGCGCCCATCTCGGCGCCGAACCGCCCGCCACGCGCACGCTCTGCCTGCGCCAATTGTGGTACGTCGATGGCGAATCGGGCGAAATTGGCGTGCTCGACTCGCCGCACAGCGCAAGCCAGATTGCGCGCCTGCTCGACCTGCCGCCGCTGTCCGCGCTGGATGTGCCGGTGGTCGCCACCGCGCTGGCCGAACTGGCGCCCGCTCTGCCACGCCTCGACGCCGTAGCCGAACTGCGCTGCATCGACGCGCCGCCGGTGCCGCATCTGACGCTCGATTCGCTCGACGCATTCGGCATGCGGCCCTACCGCGACTATCCGGGCGGCTATCGCACCAGCCTGTTCGATTTCGCCACGCTGGCGTTTCGCTATGCTGAATTCAGCGTGGCGCCCAACGACAAAAGCGAGTTCGCCACCAGCAAGCAGGGCGAGGCGGTGCGCATCAAGCGCGACTTCAAACGCGAAGCGGCCTGCCTCAAGCAGCTCGAACAGATCGGCTTCAAGCCGGTTCCCTCTCGCACGATCAGTTACGGCAGCAAGCTGCCGTCACACGCGCTCGGCCTGGCGAGCGAAGCACAGTGGCCAATCTTCATGGCCGGCGATCGCCTCGCGCTGCAAAACGACGGCTGGGTGCTGCACATGCCGGCCGATTTCCGTCATCACGTGCTGGAAGTCGATGCCTGGGAAGCTGAATTTGCCGAGCGCGGCAACGACTGGCTGGCGTTCGGCTCACCCCCGAGGGCGCGCGCTTTCTTGCGCCGGCCGGACGCATCAAGCCGCTGGCGCGCACGCTGATCGACCTGTTCGATGCCCGGCCCGACGCCGAACTGCGCGTGTCGCGGCTCGATGCGCCGCGCCTCGCCGAACTGGCGCAACAAAAGAACTGGCAGTTCAAGGGCGAGGATGCGGTCATCGCACTGGCGCGCCAGTTGCAGCACGGCGGCGGCATCCGGGCGATCGAGCCGCCCCAAGGGCTGCAACTGGAACTGCGGCCCTATCAGCGCGAAGGCCTGGCGTGGCTGCAATATCTTCGCGAGCAAAACCTCTCCGGCATCCTCGCCGACGACATGGGGCTGGGCAAAACTGCGCAGGCGCTGGCGCATCTGCTGCTGGAAAAAGAAGCCGGACGGCTCGACCGTCCGGCGCTGGTGGTGTTGCCGACCTCGCTGATCTTCAACTGGAAACGCGAGGCCGAGCGCTTCGCGCCGGATCTGCGCGTGCTGTCGCTGCACGGCAAGGATCGCGCCGAACGCTTTGCGCTGATTGCCGAACACGATGTCGTGCTCACCACCTATCCGCTGCTGTGGCGCGACCACGACACCCTAGCCAAATTGCAGTGGCATGTGCTGATTCTGGACGAAGCGCAAACGGTGAAAAACGCCGGCAGCCGCGCCGCCAAAATCGTGCGCGACATCGACACCCGGCATCGCCTGTGCATCACCGGCACGCCGATGGAAAACCATCTGGGCGAACTGTGGGCGCAGTTCGATTTTCTGCTGCCGGGTTTTTTGGGCGACAGCAAACAGTTTGCCCGCACCTTCCGCACGCCGATCGAAAAGCACGGCGACGCCATCCGTGCAGGGATCCTGTCGCGCCGCGTCGCGCCCTTCATTTTGCGGCGGCGCAAGGAAGACGTGGCAAAGGAACTGCCGCCCAAGACCATCATCGTGCGCAGCGCCGAAATCGTCGGCGGCCAGCGTGACCTGTACGAAACCGTGCGCAGCGCGATGGACGCCAAGGTGCTGGAAGCCATCGCGCAAAAGGGCTTTGCGCGCAGCCAGATCGTGATTCTGGACGCGCTGCTGAAACTGCGTCAGGTGTGCTGCGACCCGCGCCTGCTCAAAAGCGCCGGGGCAAAATCGGTCAAGGAACGCGCCAAGCTCGACCTGCTGATGGACATGCTGCCCGAACTGCTCGACGAAGGCCGCAAGGTGCTGCTGTTCTCGCAGTTCACCTCGATGCTCGCGCTGATCGAACCCGAGCTGGTCGCACGCAAGATCAAGTACGTCATCCTCACCGGCGACACCATCGACCGCGAATCGGTCATTCGCGCGTTTCAGGAAGGCGACGTGCCGGTGTTCCTGATCAGCCTCAAGGCGGGCGGCGTCGGCCTCAACCTGACCGCTGCCGACACCGTCATCCACTACGACCCGTGGTGGAACCCGGCAGTGGAAAACCAGGCCACCGACCGCGCCCACCGCATCGGCCAGACCAGGAACGTGTTCGTTTACAAGCTGGTGGTGGCGGGCAGCATCGAAGAAAAGATCCTCGCCCTGCAGGAGAAAAAAGCCGAGCTCGCCGCCAGCGTGTTGACCGAAGATCATGCCGCGCTGGCCAAATTCGGCGAGAGCGACATCCGCGCGCTGCTGGCGCCGCTGCCCGCCAGCGAGGGACGATAGCGTGCCCGCGGTCGCCGCTTCCGCCTGATGGACTGGACGCTGTTCGGCTCGGCGCTGCTGTCGTCCACCCTGTTTCCGGGCGGCTCCGAAGCGCTGTTGCTCTACCGCCTGCATCACGGCGCCGACCCGCTCGCCAGCGTGCTGACCGCCACCGCCGGCAACGTGCTCGGCAGTCTGATCACCTACGCCATGGGCCGCTTTGGCCGGCAGGCGATGCGGCGCAATGAAAAAGCCGAGCGTCAGGTCGCACGCGCGGAACGCTGGTTCGCCCGCTTCGGCCGCCCCAGCCTGCTGATGGCCTGGCTGCCGGTGGTGGGCGATCCGCTGTGTCTGGTGGCCGGGGTGTTGCGCGTCGGCGTCGGCAGTTTTCTGCTGCTGGTGACGCTGGGCAAGCTGGCGCGCTACGCCGTGCTGGCCAGCGTGGTCTGATTTACGTCACCCCGGCAAAGCGCGCGCGCTGGCGCCCCAGCCAGCCCTCGAACTGCGCCATGCTGACGTAGAACGTCGGCGTGATGTAGAGCGTGAGGAACTGCGAGAACAACAGGCCGCCGACCACGGCTATGCCGAGCGGACGCCGCGCCTCGCCGCCCGTGCCGAAGCCGATGGCGATCGGCAGCGTGGCGACGATGGCGGCGAAGGTAGTCATCATGATCGGCCGCAGCCGCACCAGGCTGGCCTCGACGATGGCGTCCTCGGCGCTCATACCGGCGCGCTGCCGGGTCAGCGCGAAGTCGATCATCATGATGCCGTTTTTCTTCACCAGCCCGACCAGCAGGATGATGCCGACGAAGCTGAAGATGTTGAGCTCCTCGCCGGCCAGCAGCAGCACCAGCAAGGCGCCAAACCCGGCCAACGGAAGCGCGCTGAGAATGGTGAGCGGATGCCCGAGGTGCTCGTACAGCACCGCCAGCACCATGTAGATCACCAGCACGGTGAACAGCAGCAGCAGCGGCAGCGTGACGGTCGATTCCTGAAACTTTTGCGCCGAGCCTGCAAGCTGCGCGGTGACGTCGGCAGGCAGCACCTCGTTGGCGGCGGCGAGCGCCTGCGCCAGCGCCGTGTTGAGCGAGGCGCCGGCCGCCAGGTTGAACGACAGCGTGACCGCGGGCTGCTGGCCGTAATGGTTGACCGCAACCGGGCCGACGCCGGCCTCAACGCGCGCTACCGCATCCAGCCGCGTCAGGCCGCCCGACGCGGTGCGGATCGGCAACTGGCCGATGATCGCGGGGTCGAGCTGGGCTTCGGGCAGCGCCTTCAGGCTGACCGTGTACTGGTCGCTGGTGCCGTAGATTTCGCTGATGCGGCGGCCGCCCAGCGCGTCGTACAGCGTTTGCTGCACCTCGCGCGCGTCGATGCCGAGCCGCGCCGCCTCGAGCGGGTCGAGCACCACGCTCAATTCGGGATTGCGCAGTTCGAGGTCGCTGCTCACGTCCTCGATCAGCTTCACCTCGCCGAGGCGTTTTTCGACCGCGGCTGAAGCCAGTTTCAGGGAGTCAAAATTGCCCGAGGTCAGCGTGACCTGGTAGTCGCTCGACGACGCCAGCGCGCCAACGTTGATCGACGCCGGGTTCTGCAGCATGACGTTGACGCCGCTCACCTTGCGCGTCGATTTACGCAGCTCGTCGATGATCTCGTCCGCGCCCTTGCGGGTGTCGCGCGGGGCGAGGCGGATCACCAGCCGGCCGACGTTGCCGCCGCTGACGCCGCCGCCGCCCTGCCCGGCCGACGACATCAGGCCCTCGACCGCCGGATGCGCCTGGACGATGGCGGCGAGCTGCTGCTGCCGCCGCGACAGTTCGTCGAACGGGATGCCTTCGGGATACTGCACGCTGGCGAAAACCATGCCGGAGTCGACGCGCGGAATGAAGCCCTGCTTGACCTGCCCAGCCAGCCAGCCCATTGCCACCAGCACCGCCAGCGACAACAGCAACATGCCGCCGCGATGGCGCATCGACGCGCGCAACGTGGCGCCGTACCAGTCGCGGAAGCGGTTGAACGTGTTGTCGAACGCACGCGACACGCGATTGTTGATCGGCGCGTGGTTCAGCCAGCGCGCGCACAGCATCGGCGTGAGCGTGAGCGCGATCAGCCCCGACAGCAGCACCGCGATGCCGATGGACACCGCAAACTCCTGGAACAGGCGGCCGATCATGCCGCCCATGAACAGGATCGGCAGGAACACGGCGGCCAGCGACAGCGTCATCGACACCACGGTGAAGCCGATTTCCTGCGCGCCGTCGAGCGCGGCCTGCAGCCGCGACTTGCCCATGTCGAGATGGCGCGCGATGTTCTCGATCACCACCACCGCGTCGTCAACCACAAAGCCGATCGCCAGCGTGATCGCCATCAGCGACAGGTTGTTGAGGCTGTAGCCGGCCAGGTGCATGAAGGCGAAGGTGCCGAGCAGCGAACTCGGCAGCACCAGCGCGGCGATCAGCGTGGCGCGCACGTTGTGCAGGAAGGCGAAGATGACCAGGATCACCAGCCCCAGCGCCAGCAGCAAGGTGAAATTCACCTCGTGCAGCGAATCTTTGACGAAGCGCGAGCGGTCGGAATGCACTTCCAGCTTGACGCCGTCGGGCAGCTCGGCCTCGATCTGCGGCAGCATCGCGCGGATGCGTTCGGCCACCTCGACCGTGTTGGCGCCCGGCTGGCGCTGCACCGCCAGCACGATGGCGCGGGTGCCGTTGTACCAGGTCTTGCGCTTGTCATCCTCGACGCCATCTTCGGCGCGGCCGAGGTCGCGTACCCGCAACGCAGCGCCGTCCTTGTAGGCGACGACGATGTCGCCAAAATCCTTTGCATTGGCCAGCGCGACCGGCGCCTTCACTGTGTAGGCGCGGGTGGCGCCGTCGAGCGTGCCCGACGGCAGATTGGCGTTGGCCGCCTGCACCGCCGCCGCGACGTCGGCAAACGTCAGTCCGCGCGCCAGCAGTTTGGCCGGATCGAGATACAGCCTGAGCGCGTATTTCTGCGAGCCGAACACCAGCACCTGCGCCACCCCGGACAGCGTCGACAAACGCTGCGCCACGTGTGAATCGGCGATGGCGTCGAGCTCGGTGAGCGGCAGCCGCTCGGCCGACAGGGCGAGATACAGAATGGGCGAGTCGGACGGATTGATCTTGCGCAGCTGGGGCGGGTCGATGCCGTCCGGCAGATTGCGCGCCGCCTGCGCGACGGCGGTCTGCACGTCCTGCGCGGCGGCGTCGATGTCGCGCCCGAGTTCGAATTGCAGGGTGATGTTGGTCGACCCCTGGCTCGACTTCGAACTCATCGACTCGATGCCCTGCACCGTCGACAGCTGGCGTTCCAGCGGCGTGGCGACCGTGTTCGCCATGGTTTCCGGATTGGCGCCAGGCAGACTGGCGGAAACCCGCAGCGTGGGGAAATCGACCTGCGGCAGGTCGTTGACCGGCAACTGCTTGTAGGCGAGCGCGCCGAACAGCGCAATCGCCAGCACCAGCATCAGCGTGGCGACCGGGCGCTCGATGAAAATCCGCGACAGGTTCATGGGCGGGATTCGCGCGCAGGCGTGTTCGGGCGTGCGCCTTCCAGCTTGACCGCGCTGCCCGCTTTCAGCCGCTGCGGAATCTCGATCAGCACCGCTTCACCCGCGCGCAGGTCGCCGCTCACTGCCTGCTCGCCGTCGAGCGCGCGCAGCAGTGTCACCGGCTGGATCACCGCCTTGCCGCCGCGCACCACGTAGACGTAGCTGCCGTCCTGCGCATGCTGCAGTGCGGCTTCCGGCACCACGCGCGCAGCGGGCTCGACGCCGAGAATCAGCCGCACGCGCACGCCCTGGCCGGACAGCAGCCCGGGCGGCGCGTCGGCGAGCCGCACCTTGATCGGCACTGCGCCGCTGGCGGCATCGAGCTGGCTGTCGACAAAGACCAGCTCGCCGCGCGCGGCCAGCGTGTCGTCCAGATCGTGAAATATTTCAGCCGCCACCGGCCCCTGCGCACGCGCGGCAGCCAGTGCCGGCCAGTCCTGCTGCGCCACGCTGGCGCGGACGTCGAGCCCGCCGGCGGCAACCAGCGTGGTCAGTGCGCCGCCCGCCGGAATCAGGTCGCCCGGCCGCACGCTGATGCGCCCGACGCGGCCGGCAAACGGCGCGCGGAGGGTCGCGTAGCCGACGTCGAGCCGCGCGGCGTCGAGTTCGGCGCGCGCGGTGGCGGCCTTGGCGCGGGCGGCTTCGCGCACCAGCGCTGCGTCGTCGAATTCCTGCTGGCTGATGTAGCCGGAAGCCATCAGCGGCTTCAGGCGCTGCAAGCGGGATTCGGCGTCGGCGGTTTCGGCGCCTGCGGCAGCCAGATTCGCCTGGCTTTGCGCGATGCGCGTGGCGGCCGTGCGCGCGTCGAGGCTGAACAGCGGCTGTCCGGCGCGCACGCTGTCGCCTTCCTGCACCAACTGTTTGAGCAGCGTGCCACCAACCTGCGCCGAGACGACGGCCTGGCGCGCCGCCTCGATGGTGCCCGGCAACTCGATCACGCGCGGAAAATCACGCACCTCGACCGCCACGGTTTTCACCGCGATGGCGCGATCTTCGCCGCCACCGGGGCCGCGCGAACCGCCGCCGGCTTCCTGGGTCTGGACCCGATAGACGACACCGGCTACCAGCGCAAGCACGACAACAACAGCGACGATGCGACCTTTCATAAGGGACTCTCGGTAAGCGCGGCGGGCAGACGCCCGAGCGCGTGATTCAAACGGGAAAATGCTGCCAGCCAGTCGCTGTCGGCCTGCGCCTGGGCCTGCCGCGCACGCGCCAAATCAGCCTGCGCGCTCAGCCATTCGAGCAGGCTGCCAAAGCCGGCCTTGTAGCGCGCTTCGGCCGCGCGCGCCGATTCGTCGGCGCTGTCGAACTGCAGCGTGATCCCGGCGCGGGCGGATTGCGCATAACGCACTTCTTCAAATCCCTGCACCACTTCCAGCGCCACGGTCTGCTGCTGCGCATCGGCCGCGGCGGCAAAGCGTTCGGCGTCGCGCTCGGCGGCGCGCGCCTCGGCCGCCAGCCGGCCGCCATCGAACAGGGGAACGGAAAGCGTCACCCCCACGTTGTAGGTGTTGGACGGCGAGCGCTCGTCTTCCAGAAAAAGCGTGCGGCCGGTATTGGCGGCCAGCGACAGGCTCGGCCAGCGCGCCGCGCGTGCGCGATCCGCTTCGCTTTTCGCGCGCGCGGCGGCGGCGCGCAGGGCGTGCAGGTCGGGGCGCTGGCGCTCGGCTTCCGCCAGCAGGTCTGCCAGCAAGGTGGCGGCATCCAGGTCGGGCGGCAGCGTATTCGGCCAGTCGAGCAGCAGCGACTGCGTTTGCGCAATGCCGGCGGCCTGCTTCAGCTGGGCCTCGGCCTTGGCGATGTCGCGCATGGCGGCACGGCTGGCCAGTTCGGCCTCGGCCAGCGCGGCGCGGGCGCGCAAGGCGTCGGCGCGCGATGCCAGCCCGCTCTGCACGCGCGCCTCCACCGCATCGAAACTGGCGCCGAGTGCCGCCAGCTGTTGCGTCTGGGCGTCGGCTTGCGCCTGTGCAGCCTGCAGCGCAAACCACGCGGTCTCGACCCCGGTCACGATGTCCTGCAGCGTGCGGTTGTTGCTCAGGAGCGCGGCGATCAGCTGATAGCGCTGGGCATCGATGCCGGCCGCGCGCGCGCCAAAGTCGTACAGCACATAGGCCAGCCCGAGGCTGGGACCGTAGCGGTGCAGTACCGGCACCGAGGCGCCGGAACTCGACAGCGCCTGGCTGCGGGTGAAACTGAACTGTCCGGTCAGCGTCGGCCAGTTGGCGGCGCTCGCGGCGTCGAGCCGTGCCGCCTCGGCCTCGATCCCGAGCCAGGCCGCGCGCGACTCGGCGCGGGTGCGCAGCGCGTGATCGGTGAGCGCAGCCAGGCTGACGAAGCGCAGGGTTTGGGGGGCTGCTGTGGCAGTCTGCAGCGGCAGCGCATCGGGCGTGAGCCAGAAGCCGCCAGGACGCCCAGGCGGCTCAAGCGGCATCGATCCGGCTGTCGCGCTACCCAGCGTGACGCACGACCCCAGGACAATCAGAAAAGTTTTCAAGATGGGGCGATTCTAATTGACACGGGGGTCGACCCTGCGCTCCTGACACAAGTTCCGGCCAACGGGCACAGCACGGCCGGTGTCTGAAACCTGCCGCCTGAGTCCCTCCGCGCTGGCCCGGAGGACGCGCGCCAGCCACATCCCCGTCAATTGGCTTGCGTGATTTTTTCTTGCGGCCCGGCGCGGAGGGGAACAGGCAAGCGGCAGCAGAGGCTGAACGATTTGTTGATGGGCGGGAAATCGGGGACGATGTTGCCGAGTACGCCGTCGACCCGCAGCTTGGAGTGAACCGCCCGGTCGTACCATGCCCGACCATCCAGCAGGCCGAATCGAGACATCCATGAGCCCCAACAGCCAGCAAATCCGTTTTTTGCGCCGCCACATTCCAGCGTTTGAATGCGTGCCCGGCTGCCATGACTGCTGCGGCCCGGTGACCACCTCGAGCGAAGAAATGGCCCGGCTTCCGGTCATCAGCGACGCGGCGCATGCAGCGGCGCTTGCGGACTTCAGCTGCCCTCACCTCGGCAAAACAGGCTGCCAGGTCTATGCCGAGCGCCCGCTGATTTGCCGCCTGTTCGGCACCACGCCCAGACTGGCCTGCCCGCACGGAAAACGTCCCGCAGTCATGATCGCCCCGCACATCGAACAGCAGATCGAGCGCTATTTCGCAGCCACGCGGCAGGTGCTGGTTTGAAGAAGAAACCCGGCAAACAAGCGGCGGTCAACGCAGGCGCGACCCCGAAATCGTTTTTTCACTGGGAAGGCAAAACCCTGGTGCTCAACATCCTCGGCAAGCCCAGCGCCAAGCAGGACGCCATCGGCAAACCCTATGGCCATCAACTCAAAGTCAGCGTCACCGCAGCGCCCCGCGCCGGACGCGCCACCGACCACATGGTGCGGTTTCTGGCAGGAGAGTTTGGTGTGGCCGCCAGCGACATCGAAGTCGTCTTCGGTCGCATGAATGTGAACAAGCAACTGCGCATCCACTCTCCCGCGCGGCTGCAACTGGCCTGACAGACCGTTGTGCTGGCCAGCGTTTACGCGACCCCCTTGAACATGAATCGGTGCGCCCGCCCTGGCGAAAACCGGACACCCGACACAGCCAACTTGGAGGGCCGAAATGGGAGGGACCGGATGGGTTCACACTGCCGGCCAGAAACGAAATTTCAGATGGATGGGCGGCCGTCTCTTGCTCGGCCTAAGGCAACACTGGTCTGTTAACTTACTGCGTCCGCAGCACTAGCAAGAGCAGTCGTTGTCTCTGCTCTCGTTGAGCGACCACTTCCATCCTGGCTTGTGTGTCGTGCTGTGCGCGTCCCGCTTTTCCGCGTCTAGCGTCCCCAACATGGCATAGTCGACAAGCACGTCTGGTGACACCAATTGCCGCCAGAGAGAAAGGACATGACCTCCTTCTTGGCGTGCTGAAAGAGCGTCAGTTTCTCCAGCCTGGACAAAATAATCTTGGTTCAAGGGTTTAGGCATAGTTAGCATCAGATTGATAAAAAGCATTACCAGCCCAATAGCAATAAAGATATAAAGTAGTGACATCAACCCAAAAAAATAGCTGATGTTGGTTCTCATTGAAAGCAGGACAGACCCCACGGAAACAAGGAAGTAAGCCAGCATCAGCGCAAGCAAGTGGTTCATTTTTTAAGTACAAGGGTCAAAACTGTGAGATGCACCCGATTAAATGGCGTGCATCAATCGAAATTGCAGGTGTTAATACGTATCTTCATTCGCCTTAAAGGCGATAAAACCTTGAGCCGCCTGCCCCTGTTCCTGGCAAAGCAGGCTAATCGCCGGCTCCTTCTGCCCCATTAATCCGTGCAGCCTAGAGCCACCCTCATGGCGTCGTTAAACGTCGACGCTGATCAATCCGCACCGGTCAGTGGATAGCCGCTCTGCGCCAAACCAAGAAACGCCTGTTCGCTTGCCACGGCGGAGTACCTGGTTACGGCCTCACTGTCCTGTTTCTTGGCTGCTTCCTGGGCCTGGGTCAATGCACCGGCGGCCGTCGTCCACAATGATTTCTTGTTCTTTGCCATGCCGACGAGGAATTCCGCATTCGACAGTGCCTTTGTCGCTTCGACTGTTAGCGCTGCACCGGATGCGCTCTCGGCCGCGTGCGCAACCGGGCCGGTGATGCCAAGCAGGAAAATCCCTCCAGCCATCATTTGGACTGCATTTAGAATTACCTTCATCCCTGTTCTCCTTGAATTAAGTGGGCATGCTTGCCACACGCTCCCGATCATTTCCGGAATACCGAAGCCTTGAGTGGCAGGCCGTTGCTCAGATAGCTGTGGTAGTACTCAAGGTTGTTGTATTCCTCTCCACCGATTTCAAGCGGTGCCAAGCGCACCATCTGGTTGCACGCGGCATAACGGCGCTGCAAGGTGAATAGCGCGTAGTCGCCACCACGGAATGCCGGCCAGTGCGTGGCTTGGCCAGGTGCCATTGAAAGATATTCGGTGCGCAGGACATTGCCGACATTACTGATATGGCAACCCGCGCAGGAAAAATTCAGCTGGCCACGGCGCTGATGAAAGAATTTCTGACCCGCTTCGAATGCTGCCAGGGCCTCCTTGCCTTCCACCTTGATATTCATTTTCATGCCGTCTGACAAGGTGCGGGCATAGGCCGTCAACAGTCCCATGGTATTCATGTCGCTGTGCTTGTAGGGCTCTTCACCGTTGGCCGTTCGGCATTGGTTGAGCGCCATTTCAAATGTCACCACCTTTTTCGTTGCGGCATCGAATAACGGGTAATTGCCGGCGACATTTTTGCCTTCGCGAGGGAAGCAGTCCGTATAGCGCTTGCCGTTCTTGAAGGGGGTACCCCACAATTTTGCACCTTTCTCGATTTCGGCTTCGTAAGGCGGGAAAGCCATGATGGCGTCGTACTGGTCTTTGGCATCAGGGCTGAACGCCAGTGCGCCATGCATGTAATCCTCGAATTTGATAGCGGGATATGTTTTCTGTACAGCCTTCACGACTTTCAGACGATGGTCTTCCGGTGCAGCCTGTGCATTCACGGCGACTGCGAGCCATCCCAGGCAGGACATGATCCAGATCAGTTGCTTCATTTCTTTCTCCGTACGATGTCGATGGTGAACACGCGCCATTACAGCCCGTAGATGTAATTCACTACTTTGTTGATCTCGTCATTGCTCAGGATCTTATGTTTGCCAAAGGGGGGCATGAGGCTGTCAGCGTTGGCTTTTGATGCGTCCCAGAGTTGGGCGTAGAGCTTTGCGCGATCCGGAAAACGTTCCTTCATGCTGATCAGCGGGGGGGCGATGTTGGTGTTAGTGACGGCTTTTGAATCGCCAGGCATGGCATGACAGGCCAGGCAATTGCCCTTGCTGTTGTCAAAAGCCAGTTCCTGCCCGGTGGGTGCCTTGGGTTCATCCGCGCGTACCGTCTGCACAAATCCGGCAATCAGAATCAGGCATGCGCCAGCGGCGCGGATGCTCGTGGGAAATTGATACATGTCTGCTCCTTGGTGTATCCAGGTGTCGCCACCCGGGTGTTACTGAAAAACGCACGGCCCCGGGTTCAAGTCCGGGCAGGTGGTGCTGGCATCGGTTCGCATTCCGGAAATATCTGCCTCGCTAAAATCGGCCGCATGCAGGTTCGCGCCTGAAAAATTCGTATCCGCCAGTCCGGCAAACAGAAAACGGGCCTCGTATAGATCCGCATTCTTGAAATTTGCGCCATGCAGATTCGCGCCTTCCAGATCGGCGCGTTCCAGCAGGGCGTCGCTAAAATCAACCCCGGCCAGGTCGGCCTGAGTGAAGCTCGTGCGGTTGGCATTCACCCGGGACAGATTGCTGCCCTGCAGATCCGCGCCGCTCATTACCGACCCGCCTATCACGGCCCCGCTCAGGTCGACGCCAACCAAACGGGCCTTGGACAGATTCGCGCCAATAAGAAATGCGCCGCGCAGATCGGCACGCGACAAGTCCGCCTGCCGCAGATCGGCACCTAGAAGGTTTTGCCCTACTAGACTGACGCCCTTCAGGTCGCATGCAACACAACTATTGGTGGCAATCAAGCGGTTCCGGTTTTCTGTCTGGGCTGCGCTCGGCTGAGCATAGACCGTGCATGCTGCAAACACGGCCATCAAGCCAAGCGTTGTGCTGACCTGTATTGCCAATGGCAGCAGGAGGAAATCAGCTCGGTTCTTCATGAATGCATTCACTGGGTATTCAACTCGTCAATGGCCACCCCTAACGTATCGGCTAGTGCCTCAAATCCGTTTCGCTGGCACGACACTAGCCATCCGGGTTATCGGGGCCGATCCCGCTAGTCCAATGAAAAACGGGTCTGCAGCGACGCTTCACCCTTCATGCTGACCGTCAGCACCAATCTGGTTCCTTTGCGTGGTTTTATTCCCGCATCCCTGATCATCAGCTCGTTGCTGCCGGTCGGCTTCAGCGTTACCGAGAAAGCGTCGTTTCCATTGATGACACGCAGGGTCGCAATTGCCCCCTTGGTCGACTGCGGCGTATCACCATGGTCAGTGACCCATACGTGTGCTTCGCCGTCTTTCATGACCAGTTCAAAGTGATACATCTCCACCATGCGTAACATGCCTCCATGGACACCTTTGACTGTTGCCAGATACTCGTTGCTGTGAGCCCGTGCCAAGGTCGGCAGGCTAAACAAAGCGATCAGGAATATGCCGACCAGTAGTCGGGTTGCATATGCCAAATGGCTCGGATTCAGAATGCTGAAATTCATTTCGATACTCCTTTGCTACGTGCAACGAAAAACCGTCGACAGCACGCGCTGCCGACGGGACAACCTCATTACACCGAGGTGCTGCGGGAAAACTTCAAACCTTCCCAGCTGTCAGGAACCACGACGTGATCGTGCATACCGCCCGGGCAGGGCAGACGCGCCTCGATCTTGTCGGTTGCGACGTTGATCACCACGAGACCCGACTGGCCTGCCTGGTGTCCGCTGTACACCGTGGTCATGTACTTGCCGTCCACGGTGCAGTCGCAGGTGTGCGGATCCGGACCCGTGTCCCATTTCGCAACCACTTGCCAGGTCTTGGCATCCACTTTGCAGATGTAGCCGTTATTGGGCTTGCGCGCCCACATGGTGAAGTAGACGAAACGGGAGTCAGGCACGTTGCCCATGTGCAGCGGCAGGTACTTGGTGCCAAAGCCCTCGACAAAGGTCTCCTTCTTCCACTTGTTCGGATTTTCGTCCGTCGAACGGTAGACAGCGATGTTGTTCTGCAACACGTTGTTGCAGGCCACAAAGTATTCACCGCTCGTGATGAAACCCGCTTCGTGTAGAGGTGTGAGCACGGAAGGCACGGCGAAGGTCCAGGTAAAGCCGGTCTGCTTCACCATCGGGAAGTTGTCCGGAGAACCCTTGGCGGTCGACAACAGTGCCACGACTTCCCAGGTACGGGTATCGATGATGGCGCAGCAACCGAGACGTCGGATCAGGATGGCGCCAAACGGCAGCGTGGGGTGCCAGGTGAAGGCATCCACAAACACCGCGGTGGGATCGGCCGGCATCAATTCTTCGCCCAGCATCGCCTCGTGGGTCGTCTTCATGCCCTTGCGGCCCACGTAGTCGAACTTGCCAGTGGTGGCATCGGGGAAGATGTGGCTAATGTTGAGCTGCCGGGCGACGGGATCATAGTCAGCGCGGAACGCCTTGACGATCTTCGGATTGTCGCCAAGATCCGTAATCAGGACCATGTCCTTCTGACCATCGGCAAATGCCACGTACTTGTTGGCGTTTTCGCCCACACCGATCGAGACGTGCACGCCCAGCGACATACCCGTCGTTTCACCGATGTCGTTGACCACTGAAATGGAATTCTGCTTGCCGCTGCCGTCGTAGCGCATCTTGAACATCTTGAAGTCGCCACGGTTGCGCCACTCCGGAGAGTTCTCGTTGACGTAAGGCGATGCCGGCGGCTGCATGGTCTGGTAGAAGTCGAAGCCCTTGTAGGGATCGGTAGACGGCATGGCAGCGATGTGATGCGGTATCGGCATGTCGATGCCATGCAGACCGTAGGAATACCAGGCCAGGGTCTCGGGCACGGACAAGTCCATGGCCTGCACGTAGCCACCATACTTGCTCGGCAGCAGCACGACGTTACCCTTGAATTTTCCGAACAGCTCAGCCTGCGCTTCGCCAACGGGGTTGTGTACAGCCGAAAACGCGCTGCCTGAGCCAAGCATACCTGTCGTTCCGGCAACGCCGGCGGCGAACGCGCCCTGCATAAACTGCCTTCTGTTAATACTCATTGCATTCTCCTTAAATTTTCTGACCTGAATCGATGGATTCAGATGTCGCCCTTTTTCCACTTTTGCGGACCTACGAATACCTTCTGCACCACACCTTTGTCGTCCAGCAGGAACGAGGTCGGCAGGCCTCTAATGCCAAGACGGGTAGACACGCTCTCTGCGCTCAGCGCATCGTTCGGTGCAACATAGATCTTGGTGGACTTCAGGCCCTTTTCCTTCTTGATGAGGTGCATGGTCTTGACCGAGTTGGGAATAACCGCCTTCGGTCCGCCCATCAGGGCAGAACCCACCGTGTCCGCGTTCACGAACACCAGGTTGACGCCCTTGCCATACTTCTGAGTGAAGTCCTCGATGGCAGCCAACTCGTTTACCGAGACCGGGACAGCGGAAATAAAGAACACCACCATGGAGCGCTTGCCCTGCACCACGTTGCCCAGATCGATCTTCTGGCCGTCCATGTCATAGGTATCAAAATCGGTCGGCATTTTCTGGCCAACCGCCACCGGATCGATGTATACCTGCCCCCCAACCTGTTCCGCGGTGGGGAAGGTGCCGTCCTTGCTGTCAGCCAGCGCCGCCCCAACAGGCAGAGCCAACAGGCCTGCCAGCGACATAAAAGTGCATGTGGACTTGATCCGCCCCCTCACCCTGTTTTGACTTGCTCGAATTTTCATGTTCGCCTCCAAGATTTCGCCCCATCCTTACTTATGCCGCCCGGATCGGCGGATACATCCATCACAAACGGATTGAGGTGCGACAACATGTCGCACCTCACATAAAGCATTTAGCGTGCCACGTTTATTAATTCATAAAAACAATAAGTTATCTAATCTTTCCCGGGTGACCTGTTTCGAAACCGTTCCACGATGAAACGTTTTCGAACTTGAATAGTTCATTGCGTCCACCTGGCTAACCGGGAAACGAAAATGCTTATGCTGTTAGCGTGGCGCGATGACACACAAAGTTATCCGCACCAAGCGGATCGCCCCGCAATGAGTGGCAGGAACAAATCCAGAAAAAAAAAGAACCGGCGGATGCCGGTTCAAAAGAGGAGAGGACAGTGCATGTTTGGCATGGCACTTTCCATACATAACAAAGCACAAATTATGCTAGATAATAATTTCTATATAAAACATAAAGATATGAGCACAACCAGGCAGCGAAATTACAAAAGTGCTTCCAAACAGAAACAAAATTGTTTCCACCGTTTACGGCTTGTTTCAAAAGGACACTCAGCGGGCTGACGGTGAAACGCCGACCCCTCAAGAGAATGGCGAAGCGGTTCTGGCCAAACCGGCAGGATTTCCCCGACTTATAGGTGTTCTGACCCGGCTCTCCGCCCCCGGCCCCCACTCTTCCGCCACCGTCTCATAGTGCGCGTGGCGGTCGGCACGAATATGCAGTTCAGGCTGCGGCTGCTTCTTTGCCTCGACGGCAAAGCGTGATGCCAGCTGTTCCGCCATCACCTTCTCGCCGCTCCAGAACAGATCGCCGTTGTCGCGAATGCCTAACTCGATATGCTCGGGCTGTGTGATGTTGGGCGTACTGCTGGCCTTGGGCAGATCGATCTTGACGGAGTGGGTGAGTAGAGGCGCGGTGATGATGAAGATCACCAACAGCACCAGCATCACATCCACCAGCGGCACCACGTTGATCTCCGCCATCGGACCTTGGTGACGTCGCGGGTCGAAGCTTCCCATGGCCATGTCGTTACCCCTTCGCAGCGAACGTGCGCTGTTCCAGTTTCATTGCAGGGCGCGGTGGACGTCCCTCGCCTGCCGAACTGTTGGCTTTTTCGCCCACGGTAATCACCGTGTACAGATCGTGTGCGAAGGCATCGAGTCTGGCCAGCCAGACGCGATTGCGCCGGGTGAAGGCGTTGTAAGCCAGCACCGCGGGGATGGCGACCGCCAAGCCGACGGCGGTCATGATGAGTGCCTCGCCGACCGGGCCCGACACCTTGTCCAGCGTGCCTTGACCCGACAAACCGATGTTGACCAATGCGTGATAAATCCCCCAGACGGTGCCGAACAAGCCGATGTAGGGCGCGGCGGAGCCGGCCGAGGCCATCATGGTGAGGCCTTGCTCCACCCGCATCGCCTCCTGGTCGATGCCGTTGCGCAGCAGACGTGTGAGGAACTCGCCCAGCCCGCCGGCTGCGGCCAGCTTTTGCATGCCATGCTGATGGTTGTTGTGGGCGGCCTCAAGCGCTTGATGCGCCAGTTCAGCAAAGGCGTTGTCCACGGGTTGCTGTCGCAGTGCGCTGCTCAGGTCCAGCAGCGAATCGGCTGCCCAGAACTGTTTGAGGAAAGCTTCGGCGCGGCGCCCCGCCAGGTAATTTGACAGCGCCTTGGTCACAATCAGATACCAGCTCGCCACCGAGAGTGCGAGCAACAGCAACAGCACGATGCGTCCGAGCGTATCGGTCTGCGAGAGGAAGTGGGCAAAGCCCAGGCTGTTTTCCATGATCAACGTCCTTCGAGGGTGAAATTGAATGGCTGCGTCGCCAGCGAACGAACGGCGTGCCCGTCACGTTGCGCCGGCTGGCAACGCCAGGTTCTGACCGCCGCAAGCGCAGCGGCATCGAGGCGATTGGAGCCGCTGCTGGTCAGCACCTGTGCCGCACTCACGCGTCCCGTTTCGTCCAGCTCCACTCCCAGCACGACCTTGCCGGTTTCGCCCAGTCGACGCGCCAAGGGCGGATAGACCGGCGGCGTACGTTCCGGGCAGGCCACCGCCAGTTCTGAAGACAACGTCACCGGCCCGACTGGCTTGGGCGGCGCAGGCGTCGGTGCCGGCGGCTCGACAGGGGGTGGAGCAATCACGGGGGCAGGCGAAGGCAAGGGTTCCACCGCTTCGGTCGGCGACACGACCGGCGCTTCTGCCGCCAAATGGTAGTGCGGCGGTTTGACCGGCGGCGTTTCCTGCTTGAGCCGCTTGGGAGACGCCGACTGTGGGATGACGCGTGGCACGGGCTGCGGGGGCGGCGGGTTGATGAAGTTCACGAACAGGGTCACTGCCTCGGCCGGAGGCGGAATCACACGTGCGCTCAACAATCCGTAGAGCACGCCGCCATGCAAGGCCAGCACCACCACCAAGCCAGCCGCACGATTCCAGTCCATCCGCCCCAGGATTCCGTTCATGACATCCGCTTGCCGGTCGCCTGGCTTACCACTTCGCCTGTAGCCCCAGGATGGCCGAGCGCGGAAGGCCGGCGGTGTAGGTCGGTGCGGCGCCGGTGCCGTCGGCGGTTTCGGCGTAGTGTTTGTCGAACAGGTTGCTGATGCTGCCGAAGAGTTCCATCCCCTTGCCGAAGGGGTAGTTGGCACGCAGGTTGACCAGGTCATGGCCACCGTATTTCCCGGTATTGGCGGCATCCAGCCAATAGCTGCCCAGCTTGAACCATTCGAGCTGGATCCGGCCGCCGTTCATATAGCCGGGGGAGTAGGTCAGACGGGTGTTGGCGATCACCCGGGGAGCTGTTTCCATTTCCTTTCCGCTGTAGTCAGCGGTTCCGGAAACGGTCCATGTCTCATAGGTGTGCTTGGCGTACGACAGGCTGGCATCGACTTGCCAGTCCTGCGCCAGCGGCAGTCCCAGGCCCAGCTCGATGCCACGGTGCAGGGTCTTGCCCGCGTTGACCACGGTTCGCTGGGTAGTGAGTGGATCCGTATAGCTGACGATGTCGTCCTTCTTGGTCATGTGATAGACCGATGCCTCGTAACGCATCGTCCCGGCTTTGCCGCGCAGGCCGAGCTCCAGGTTGTCGACGATCACTGGCTTGAGGTCCAGCAGGGATTCGGCGGCCGCCTGCGCCTTGACCGCCGTAGACTCGCGGCTGCCGCGGAATACCTGGCCTTCAGAGGGCGTACGGAAAGAATTGCTGTAGGCCGCAAAACCGTTCAGCGTGTCGCTGAAGGCATAGGTTGCCCCCAGCTTGGGGCCCCAGTGGCTGTAGCCGATCTGGGTGCTGGCGACGTGGCCATACCAGCCATTGGCCGGGAAGGCACCCGCCACCCCCTGGGTCGCGCTCGCCGCCCCGCCGTTGAACCTGTTCTCGTAGTCGTACTGCATGTCGTCGTAACGCAGCCCGCCGTTCAGGCGCAGCTTGTCGGTCAGCGACACTTCGCCGTGCACATAAGGCGAAATGCCGCGGAAGCTCACGTCATAGTCGTATATCTGGACCGGCGCGGCAGCATTGAGACTGTAGGTGGTCCCGCCGTAGGCGTTCGTCACCTTGTTGAGCAGGATCGAGTCCTCGTCGCGCGACCCCGGGCTGTAGTCGAAATCCAGGCCGACGATGACGCGCGCCCGCATGGGCTCGAAGTCGCGGCGGTATTTGCTGAGGAAGCCGAAGGATTGGTTCTTCGTGACGTACTGACTCGGATCGTAGCCGACGCTCCAGTTGGGGAGGATCTCCATGCTGTTGTCGCGGAAGTAGGGGGTGATCGACAGCAGCGAGTGGGCGGTTTCCTTTTCGTAGGCCGTCGACAAACGAAAGGCGTCGACCTGGCGAAAGGAGAATGGCACGTTGTTGGCGCGCGGCGTGGCGTCGAATTCGCCCGTGCTCAGCTTGCCGACGTGCTGCTGGTCGACCTTGGAAAAGGACAGCACCGTTTTCAGCAGCGCGTCGTCGCCGAGCGCGCGATCCCAGCGCGCCGTACCGGTCTGGCGGTCGTAGCCGGCGTTGTCCTGCCAGCCATCGGTGCGCGTCAGGTTGAGGCTGGCGCGCCAGGCGTCGTCGCCGTGGGCATTGCCGCCGCCCACCAGGATGCGGCCCCAACCGTATGACCCGGCTTCCCCGCTCAGTTCGAATTCGGCCTGCTTCGGCGGCGTGCGGGTCAGCACGTTGATCGTCCCGCCGATCGCATCCGAGCCGTACAAGGCGCTGCCCGGGCCTTTCATGACTTCCATCCCCCCCGACTGCGGCACATTGATTTCGTACAGCGCGTTATGGTTGAAGAAGCCAGTGGAACGGGTCGGGATGCCGTCTTCGAGATAAAGGTAAACCGCGCTGGTCGTCAGCGGCTGCCGGATCGAGGTGGAATGCCCCTCGCCCGACAAATTGCTGACCCAGACACCGGGCACCTGATTGAGGATGTCCTTCGGGTGGGTGGGCCGGGACTCGCGCAGGGTCTGATCCTTGATGATTCCAACCGTTGCCGGAGTCTCGCTCAGCAACTCGCCTTCGCGAGTGCCGGTCACGGTCATTTCAGGCAGCGCCGCCTCGGCCGGGTCTGCCGCCGAGGCGGCGGGCGCGCACAGGATGCTCGCCAGCGCGAGCGGAATGGGGTTCAGCTTCATACTTCCTCCGTTATTTTTAAATCAGTTGACCAGCTTGTGCTTCTTGAGCCAGGCGCGCAGGCGCTGCTCGCTCAGCACGCCAACAACGGTTTCGCGTTGATGGCGGGCGTCGTAAAGATAGGTGCGCGGTAATTCGCCGTACCACGACGGATCGATGGCATGGCGCAGTCGCTCGGGAATGGGATCGTCGAACACCCAGCTGTCGACGCCGGCCAGCCCGAGCGGGCCCAGGGTTTTTTGCATGGCAGGGGCAAACCCGGGGGAATCCGTCGCCACCAGAACCAGGGGCAGGCGCTTCTGTTTTTTTGCGAGCTTGCCCAGCAGAGTCAGTTCGGCGATGCAGTAGCTGCACTCGTTGACCGACCACAGGTTGAGAATGAAGGGGCGACCGGCGTATTGCGCCTTTATTTTTGCAAGGCTGTTCACAGTGAACGGGACCGGCTCTGCCGCACTGGCCGACGCTGCGATAAGCAGCACTGCCATCATCCCGAACAGGAAGCGCCGGATCATTTTGCGTTGCCCACATCAAGCGGCAGGATGCGCACGCCTTCGGTTGCGCTATTCCACACCACCAGCGCCTGCTTGCCGTCGGTCAGCGGCAGCGGATAGTCGGCTGCCCCGCCGGACTCTGCCAGGCGCAGCGGCGCACTCCAGGACGCGCCGCCATCGGTCGAGTGCATGGCCCGTGCAACGTAAACGCGCCCATCGAACTCGCGCCAGGTGATAAGCACCATGCTCCCAGCCGCCGCCACCGTCGCATGGCCCGCCTGTGCCGCGGGATCGCCCAGGGCCATAGGCGACGACTCACGTCCGCCCGCGATGCGTTTGTAGAACAGTCCTTGGCGCGTCTTGCCTTGGGTAAACCAGACCAGGTGCAAGGCATCATGGCCGTCGACCGCCAAGCCGCCACCGTGATGGGGGCAGGCATCGATCTGCCATTCGTCGTCGGTGGCGCGGCGCACCTTGCCCGTTCCCAGATTGGCGAGCGCGAAGTCGCGCGTGTTGGTGCCGTACAGGTTGCGCCAGAGCGCTATCGGCCCCTCCGCGGTCCAGGCAAGCGAGGTGCGGCAGCACTCGCAGGTATGTTCGGTGAGTTTGCGATTGGGGCTGAAATGGGCGCCGTTGTCGAGGGATTGCGCGAAGTAGACCGACGAGCCCGCGAAAGCAGCGTCTTTTTCCCTGGCAGCATCGCGATCACGACCGTCCAGCCACACCACCGCCACCCGGCCCGCCCCATCGATCGCCAGCGAATCGAAGCTGTGGCTGCCGATACGGCCATCGTCGTTCAGGGTGATCGGTACTGAAAAACTGCGGCCGCCATCGATGGAACGGGCAAAGCGGATGTTGCCGGTGAATCTTTTCGGCAGCGACTGGCTCCAGCTCAACAGCACCGTGCCGTCTTGCGCAACGGCGATCTTGGGACGGTTTTCCGCGCTGGCTCCAATGTCTTCCGGTTCGAGCGCGACCGCAACCGGGCGGGAGAAACGCTGCCCGTCGTCGTTCGACCAGGAAACCCAGAGCTGCTGGTTCTCCACCTTGGCCAGCCATATGCGTCCGTTGCCGTCGAGCGTCGCGCCTACCGCGAGGGCCACCTTGGCGGGGTGCGGCATCACGGAATGATCCATCGCGACTGCGGCCGCGGGAACCAGGCTCGCTGCCAGCAGCAGCGCAAAAACATCTTTATTCATCCGGCTGCCCCCCGTTTCTTTCTTGATCAATGAGCACCCAATCATCACTTGGATTGCAGGGAGCGGGAATGTGGCAAATTGACGCAGTGTCGCGCGGCAGGGCGCACGGCGCGGTCGCCAGACTACATGCGCATCATGTCCGACTCGATCACACCGCAAGCCACGCGGGGCCCCGAGTTGCCGGCAGGATCGGAGAAATCGTCTTCCTTGGCATGTATCACGATGCTACGGTCGCCAATGGACGCCGTCCCCATCAGCGCGATGGTGATGCCGGACACCGTCACGTCCACCTCAGCCCGTCCGCTCGCGTCAGCCACGATGTTGCCCAGATCGCCCAGATGATGCGTGTTGCTACCGGGCGCGCCGTGCTGGCCGCCGGTAGGAGCGTAATGTCCACCGGCGCTCATGCCGTCGGGTGAATCGCAATTACCGTTCACATGCACGTGAAAACCGTGTTTTCCCGGGGCCAGGCCCTCTACCGTCCCGGTGATATGCACGACGCGGTCTCCAGTCTCATGAAACTTCAGCGTTCCACTGACGGCGCTGCCCGAGGTGGCCACCAGAACAGCGGTGGAAGTCATCATAGGTCCATGGTTTTGAGCAATGACCGGCGCCGAACCGGCACAAAATAGCAGGCCGGCGACCGCGAGAAAGCGCGGCATGGTGCCGCGGTGGGCACGGGATAATTTCATTGGGATACGCATGGAGGCCTCCTTGGGTTTATCGAGCGACATGTTTCTTCGTGTTCCAAAATGGAAAAGCGTGTTTAGAAATCCCCGCTTGCCAGTTCCGTCAGCATCGCTTTCAGATCGTGGTCAAACTCTTCCAGAGAGCTCTTGCCTTCTTTCGACAGCTTCGGGTTTTTGGCCAGTATCGACAGCACATGCGCCGGGCGCTGCACCATCACCGTGGTTTTGCCATCCGTCTCAAAGAGGGCAAACCGGCATGGCGCAAACATCTCGAAGTCGGGAACATGGCGGGTAATGGTGTAGGCCTTGGTCAGATTGCAGAACTCGACCAGCTCCAGCGGATGCGCTTCAATGCCCCGGCTTGCCAGGCCTTCCTGCACGTTAAGCTGATTGATGACGGCATAATTTCTGGCTTCCAGGGCAGAAATCAGCATCTCCCGCACCGCCGGTAATTTGTCGTCGAGGGTGATTTCATATTTGACCGAGGTCACCACAACTGCAGATTCTTTGGCCCACAGGGGTGCCGATTGCAGCGAGCAAATCGCAATCAGGGCCAGACTTGAAAAATGATATTTGGCGGACATGCTTCCGTCTCCTCTTGTGTTCCAAAACGATGGGCTCAAGGCCCCTGCCATCTAGGTAAGCAAGCCCCGTACCAGAAACGGACGGGGTAGAAACGTTCAGCGATTGCGTCCGTTCGGACCGAAATGGAGGTCGTATTCGCGCATCTTGCGCCACAGCGTCGTGCGGCCGATTCCCAGCACCCGTGCCGCCTCGCCAATATTGGCAGAACGCAGCAACGTGGATTCGATCATCCGCCGTTCCGAGTCTGCAATGCTGCCGGTGGTTTCGACCAAGCCGGCAGAGCCGTTTCTTGTGACGGGCGGAAGCGTTTGCTGAAGCAAGTCCTCGGGCAGGGCATCGGTGTCGATATGACCGGCATCGTCAGCGAATACGGCCATCTGTTCCACAAAGCTTTCCAGCTGGCGAATATTGCCCGGATAAGCGTATCCCAGGACATAGGCCTCCGCCCGTGGTGTCAGTCGAAGGCCGCTGCGGCCGTATTTGTGTCCGTAGATGGAGAGAAAGCGTTGCAGCAGGTGTTGCAGATCCTGCCCGCGCTCGCGCAAGGGCGGCAGATGCAGGCGTATGCCGTTGAGACGAAAATAAAGGTCGGATCGGAAATGGCCTTTTTCCATGAGCAAGCCGAGATCCTGGTTGCTCGCTGACATGATGCGGATATCAACCTTCTTGCCTTTGTTGGAGCCCACCCGACGGATGATTTTTTCCTGCAGGACGGAAAGCAATTTGGCCTGCATGGCGGGCGATAGCGTATCCACCTCGTCCAGGAAAAGCGTGCCGCCATCCGCTTCCTCGAAAAGCCCCACGCGGGATTCCGTTGCCCCGGTAAAGCTGCCCTTTACATGACCGAACAGTTCGCTCTCTAACAGATTTTCCGGCAGGCTGGCGCAGTTGATACTGATGAAGGGCGCGTGGCGGCGGGCGCTGTTGTCGTGAATGAAGCGTGCCACGCGGGTTTTACCGGTTCCGGTTTCACCGGTGATGAGCACGCTGATGTCGGTCCGGGCGATCCGCTCGGCCTTGATCAGGGTGGCGCGCATCTGCGGTGTCTCGGCGACGATGTCCTCCGCCTCAGGAGATAACTCTGGAGCGCCCGACCCGACCGAACTCACCGGGACGGCCTGGCTGGCGTATATCTTCTCCAGGATGTCCTGTTCCCGGAAAGGCTTGGTCAGGTAGTCAAAGGCGCCCAGACGCATGGCGTCCACCGCTGAATCAATGCTGCCGTATGCCGTGATCAGAATGACGGGCAAGTTCGGGTTGATACGCTTGATCTCACGTAGCAAGTCGGTGCCGGACATCCCGTCCATACGCAGATCGGTAATCACCAGGTCGACCGTCTGCTTGCCCAGATGAGACAGTGCCTCCTCGCCGCTTTCCGCTTCCTCGGTTTCGAAGCCGGCCCCCTGAAGCATGAGGGAAAGGCTGCGGCGCAGGCTTTTCTGGTCGTCTACCAACAGGATGCGCATTCAGGCGACCTCGCGTCCGACAAAAGTTTCTTCGATTCGGGCAGGCACGCGCAGGAAGAACGCCGTGCCCTGTCCAGGCCGGCTCCGCAGACGGATGCCGCCGCCCCACTCCCGTACCAGACGTTGCACGATAGCCAGCCCCAGACCGGCGCCCAAAGGCCGTTGCGAATAAAAAGGCTCGAAAATCCGGGCCTGATTCTCACGAGCGATGCCCTTGCCGGAATCCGCCACCACCACCAGGAAATACCCTGGATAACGCCGCAATGCGACCTCGATCCGACCAGGTCCATGAATGGCCTGGGTCGCGTTGAGCAGGAGATTCCAGAGCACGGTCTCCAGGCCATCAGCATCGAACACCAGCAGCGAAGAGACGGGCTGGATATTCAATGTCAACTGGATGGAAAGTCCCTCCTGACTGATATGCCGCTCCAGCAGGGCACAGGTTTTTTTCACCACTTGCTCTAGCACGATGGGTTTGCTGACCGACGCACGAGGTTTGCCGAAGGACAGGAAATTGCTGGTGAGGTTGGTCAGCCGCTCCACCTCGCCCTGAATGATTTCCAGTGCGGCACTGCTGCGCACGCTTTTGCTCACATCCGGCCTCAGCACCGCCAGACAGTTGTTGATGGCGGACAAAGGATTGCGCACTTCGTGCGCGACCGAAGCGGCCATCTGACCCATGACCGCCATGCGTTCGCTGCGTATCTTATTTTCTTCTGCCAACGTGAGTTGCTGATTGAACTCGGTGAGCCGCCGGTAGCTTCGCGCATTGTTGATGGCGATGCGCACCTGGCCCGCGAGCAGCACGCCTTTGTCCAGAGTAGCCGCACTGAAACGCACCGGGGCATTGCGCGCCAACACCATTACACCGATGAGGTTCTCACCGTCCAGCAGCGGGAACAGGGCAAGCGCCTCCCAGGGGCAGCCCTTGGGCTTACTGAACGAGGTTGTCTGGGATTCGTCTTGCCACAGGATGCTGAGAGGTTGGTACTGGCCACTGATGCCCTGCAGCAGACTGGAGCACTGATTGCTGTTTCCGCACCAGGCTTCGAGTTCTGCCGACACTTGCTGATCCGTATGGGCAAACCATTTTGCCGCCAAGAAAAAACTCTCGGCGTTATTGTCCGGCAACCACACCAGTGCCCCATCGCTTTCGAACAGCGCGGCGCTTTCCTTGCACACGGCCTCCAGTACCCGGTCCAGATCCAGGGTGGAGGTGAGCATGCTGGAAACCCGCAGCAACGCCAGTCTGAAATCGTTGGCATCCAGCCATTGGTGGTAAAGCAGCGCGTTGTGCACGATGGCGCCAACTTCCACGGCCAAGGCCCCTAAGGTGGCGGGATTCCGCCGTTCCATACCCGGATGATTCACTCGAAGACGCAGGCGGCCAACCTCTTTTCCATTGGCGGTGAGCGACAGGCAGACAGAATTACAACCCGACTCATCACGATAGCCGCATTCGAATACCTCTTTGATCGGCAGCATGGGATGACAGCTGGCGGAATTGCAGATGGACTCTTCCCGCAGGGCCCGCACCGGCCAGCGGCTGCTCAAGTGGCGCGCCCGGCGATCAAACTCGTCCACCTCGTCCTGAGGCATGCACAGAGTAAGTTCGCAACTGGTCAACCCCAGCAATTGGTGTATGGCCTTGGAAACCACGTCCAGGGTATTGTCCAGATTCAGCATGAGCATGGCCTCCTGGACCATGCGGTTGCGAATCTCAAGTTCGCGGTTGAAGTGACGGATCGTCTGTTGCGAACGCCCAAGACGGCGATTGGCCTGTGCCAGTGAATGACGCGATTCCTCGATCGTGTGCAAGGCCCGCAGGAACCCGACAAACACGATTAGCATAGCGCCGAGGTAGAACAAGAGCTTTACGCCGTGCCACACCCACCAGGCCAGGTCCCACATACTGGATAAACTGAACAGGTAGGCACTTTGGGCGAACACCACTAGCAGGCTGAATGCAAGCAACGCCAATATCTGATGGTGCTCACGAAAATAGCGATAGAACGCAATGCCAGCCAGCACATAGAACAAACCGGCAAAATAATGTGCAATGTGGTTGATCGATGAGAAGCCAAACTTGCCGCCCCCCCCCGGGAACAGGCTGGGGATGGAATAGCGGTAGAGCGCCGCCACGCCAACGGCAATGGCAAGGCCGATCACAACCGTCGCCAGATCCGCTCTGGAAAATCCATGGTTGCGTTCAGCCGCAATACGGACCACCACGCCGGCAAGGATAAAAATACTCCCGAGCAGGGTGGAGAGCGTGTGGTAGAGAATAAAGGCCTTTTGCTGAGTATCCGGATCCGTCCAGGCATGCAGCATGTCGAATATGCCCATGGCCAGAAAGCCCAGACCGAACAGGATCATGCTTG
>NCCT01000066.1 GCA_002279795.1 Hydrogenophilales bacterium 12-61-10 | reverse complement strand
TACGCACCGCTGTCTGCCGTAGGGTGCATCTTGAAGGACATAAAGGCGCGGCCCACGCGGTACGACCCGCCATAAAAAACCCCGCCGTGCGGCGGGATTCGAATGACGCACAGCACGTAGGGTGGGTGCAACCCACCACAACGCATGCGGTCAGCTGCCACTCCACGCATGGCGGTTCCGCGTGGGCTGCGCCTTCATGCCCTTCAGGGTGCGCCCTACGCAACGCTGCCTGCCGTAGGGTGGGCGCAGTCCACGCGGTACGACCTGCCATAAAAAACCCCGCTGTGAGGCGGGGTTCGAATGACGCACAGCGTAAAGCTTATGCCTGCTGTGCCTTGCGGCGACGCGCCATGAAGCCCACCAGGCCAAGACCCGCCAGCAACATAGCATAGGTTTCCGGCTCGGGCACCGCAGCCGTCAACTGGTACAGCGTGGTGGTTTTGGACGACTCATTGGCAATCGCCAGGTAATGCAGGCCGCCGATGCTGAAGGCTTTCAGCCCTTCGGGGGCGACGTCGCCATCGGTCACGATCATGTCGACGAAGCTGGCGTTGGCCGGATCGGTGATGTTGTAGATCGCCACGGCCGCCTTGGTGGTGCGCTCCAGACCGATGGCGGCGTACATTTGGCCGTCGAGTGCAAACAACTCGACACCCTCCGGCTCCACGCCCTTGTCGTCACTGCGGCCATCGGCATAAATGCCGCGCGCGATGGCTTCGGCATCAAGCTGGTTGCCGCTGTCGAACACGATGCTGCCGTCGGTGCCGCGGATGGTGAACGAGCGCGCGCCAAAGGTATACAGATCGCCCGTGGTCGAATCGGTCGTCGAAATATTCAGCTGGCCCAGATCGGCCGGGCCGGTCACGCCGACCACATCTTTCAGGCGTTCCTTGTCGCCGTCGTCTTCGCGCGTATCGCCTTCGTTGGCCATGACCGTATAGGTCACGCCGCCCACGTCATAGGCTGCGATTGCGTCGGGCTGGTAATAGCCCTTCACATCGGCGCTGCGCAGCTCGATCTTGCCGTCCTTGTGGCTGGGATCGATGCTGTTGCCCGGCAGCGAAAAGTCCTTGGTGCCGAGACCGATCACGCTGGTGAACTGCTGCGTGCCCAGGTCGAGCACCGCCATCGCGTTGTGTTCCTGCAGCGTGACATAAGCCTGCGTGCCGGCCGCGTTGATGGCGATGTATTCCGGCTCGAAATCCATGCCGGGATTGCGGATGCCGCTGCCCGTCGTCGGCACGCCAGCAAAACCTGCAGTGGAAACCGTGCGATTCGTCATATTGATGATCGACACGCTGCCCGCCGGATCAAAAGCACCGTAGGTCGTGGGCGTGGCTTCGTTCGCCACCAGCAGCTTGCTGCCGTCAGCGGTGAAAACCGCCATGTCTGGCAGCGCGCCGACCGTGATCTGGTTGATGCCCGACGCCAGGCTGCGGCTGGTGGTATCGAACAGCACGATCTGGCCCGGCAGGGTGCGGTCAACCGACGATTCCATGGCAAAAGCGGCGAGACCGTTGTGAATCGCCACGCTGTTGATCGAGCCAAAACCCGTGGTGTCGATATGCTGCAGCAGGCTGCCGGTGGCGGCATTCAGCACGTCCACGCCGTTCACGCCGGCCACCCAGAGATTCTGGTTGATCGAATCGAACGCGACGATTTCGGAGGTGAAGCCGGCAACCGCAGCGGGCGTAGTCCACAGCTTGTTGAACGTGACCGGTGCAGCCGCTTGTGCTGCGCCGGAAAAAACGAGGCCCAGCAGCAGGGCAGGAATGGGTTTGAGTTGCATGGTGACTCCGCTAGGTTTGTAAATTGGAAAGCGCACGCAGGCTCCGCGCATGAGCCGTTCGGCTCATGCGCGGGCGCCGCAACTTTACGCCCAGCTTACTCCCCGTGCCCCACCACCTCCGCAGTAATAAAGGTCGGCTTGAACGCCTGCTTCAGTTCTTCCGCCGCCCGCGCCGCCTCGGCCAGGTTGCTCGACAAGGCTGCGGTCGCCGCCGCCGTGCCACCGTCTGAACTGGTCGCGCCGGATGACGCCGCCGTTACCGCGCTGGTGTCGGCCACCGGCGTGCCAGCCGAGCTGCCGGATACCGAGATGTTGTCTGAGCCCAGCACCACCGCCGCCGCGATGTTGAGGTTGCCGGCACGGATGCCGGCGTCGCCGGCGTTGACCGTGCCTTTGGGGGCGATGAGGTCGACGTCGCCGGCAGCAATGCCGCCGGTAGAAAGCGCACCGATGCCGCTGCCGGTCGCCGCACCCTGCAATTTCTGGGTGACGTTGCCATCGGCATCGACCGTAATGACGGGCGGCGGCACCGCGGTGGCCGTCTTCTTGCCCTTGCCGGCGTCGATATCGCCCTCGCTCGACCACAGCAACACGTCGCCCCCCGCCACGGTGAGGATCCGCGACTGATTGACCAGAATATTGTCGCGTGCAAAGCCTTTGATATCTCCCACGTCGGCTGTCACGATACCCAGCACACCTGAATCCTTACCCGTCGCAGGCAGGGTGGTCAGGGCTGCCGGGGTGTTGCTCAGTCCTACCACCATGTCGCCACCCGGGATCATGAATTCGATATCGCCACCCTGCTCGGTCATGATGCGGCTGGCAAACAGGTTGATACGCCCCTGATAGTTTGTGAACTCGCCGTTGGCATCCCGATCGCCGACACCCGGGAAGGCCAGTTCCAGCGCCGCGTAGCCACGCGCATAGTCGGCGGCGTATGCGCTGTCCTGCTTGAGCGAGTCACGCCCGGTCGCGCGCAAAGCAGTCAACAACATATCGCGCACCCGTGCCTGCTGACTGCCGGCATCAAGCGCATTGATTGATTGCACTGCAGCCAGCGCATTCGTTTCGCTCAGGGTTTCATCGCCAGTCAGCCAGCGCGCCAGCCACAAGCGGGTGTCATCGACACCACCCTGCGCCAGTATGGCCTCCAGGCGATCGACCGTACCCGCGTAGTCGACGCCGTTTGCACCCACGCCCGCGGCCAGATGGATATTCGCTCCCCCAATGGGCAGCGCCGAGTTGTCCAGATTGCCGCGGCTGACGATACCGGCCGACGTACCCAGGTCAATGTCCCGACCGGCTGTCACGTCCAGGCTTCCGGGGCCACCTACCCTGACGCGCGCATTGGGAGTCCGGTTGGTTCCGCTGTCGAAACGGAAATCGCGGCCGGCTGCGATCTGGCTGGTATCACTGGCATCGACATGCTGCACGTCCATGCCCAGATTAAGCACATCCTGACCCGCGCGCACCTGGACCGCTTTGGGCAACACTAAATTGAGTTTGTTGGGCGCCCCGATTACGCTGCCGGCCACCGCATAAATCCGTACCGGATCGGCGTCGCCGACATGGACTGGCGTAACCGCATGGGCCAATTTCGGCTGCGTGCTGGCCGCGTCGAAAAACTGGTCGGAAGCCGATCCGACCTTGCCGAATTCACCGGGCAATACTGCATCGGGCAGCGGCGCGGCATCACTCATGACCAGCGTCGAGGGCAAATTGACCTGCCCAGCCGCGAGGATGTTCAGGTCAGCGCTCGCTGCCGGGCTCAGATAAAGCTTGCTATCAAGGCTCACGTCATCCTGAAACGCCATGGCCGACAAACTGGGCGGCAGGATGGACAGCAACGCAACATCGTACTTCGCATTCGTGGTGAACTTGATCGGCGAAGTGTAGGCCGTCGCAAAGGTCGCGACCGATCCTGCTGCGTTATGTATCCGCACCTCACCGCTCAGGCTCGCCAGTTCAACGCCAGCGTTCTCGCCATAAGTCGAAAACAGGCTCCATTTGGAATCGGTTGGGCCGGTGACGTTGGTGCTGGTACCTGTCCCCTGCGACTGGATCACCAGATGCGGGTTAAGTACCGTATGAAGGTTGATGTCGCCCTGCGCCCACACCCTGGCCTGCGCATCGCCCAACGCCAGGATGGTGTAAAGCGGCTTGGCGTTCACGCCAGTCCCCACTTTCTCACCGCAGCGTGCCACCGCAGGTCTTGACCAGTGCGTTGGCATCGGGCGTGGCGGACGCCATGCGCGCCTGGGTCGGCGTGCTGGCCGATACGTTTTCGACCTTGCCGCCCGCCACCAGGCTCACGTCGCCGCCGCCCAAGGCACCCACGCCCTGCTGGAACTGGTCGAAACGCACCCACCAGGCGGTTTGCAAATCTGTTTCATACGCCGTGCGGGTGCTGTCCAGCTTGCCCTGGCGGAACAGCCAATTGGAATACAGCTGCTTCGAACGATTGGGGCTGGCAATATCGCCCAGCGCCGCCAGGTTGACATCGCCGCCGCCCTGGCTGAACTGCGCATCTGTTGGGGAGGTAAAGCCCACGATTGCCGGTGACGCACGCCCTGCCGAGTAGATCGCCGACTTGTTGTCCGCCAGGGCGATATTGCCGCCCGCCCGTACCTGGATGTCGCCGGTGCCGGTGCGGATCAGCGTGCCTGCGGCAAGCGTGACATTGCCACCGTTCGCATTGCGCACCACCGCCAGTGGACTCGCCGCGCTGGCATCCGCGCCAGCCACCAGCCGATACGACCACGATTCGTCAGTCCGAACAGTCGCCGGGACAGGATTTGTCGCATCGCAGGCTCCGGTTGCGCAAGGCGTGGCTTCATTGAATCCATCCGACAGATTGCTGTTGATGTTCAGATTACCGTCTGCCGCCAGCGTCAGCACGCCGGCTTCACCGCCCGCGCGCGCGGTCGACAGGTTCCAGTCGTCTGCCAGCGTCAGGTCGCCGGTGGCATGCACCTCCACGCCCGACAGCACATGGAAAACCGGGTTGCCCGTCATGCCCAAGTCATCTTTGATCGCCGCATGATGGCCGGCAAAGCTGGTGTTGTCCGTCGAGATCGTGGTCAGATCGGTCGCGGTCAAGGTCGAACCATCCGCATAGTCATAGACCTTCACCGCCTCGACCGACACTGAACGCGCCCCGGTGATGGAACTACCGGCGACCCTCATCCCGTTCCCGTCCAGTGCGGCGACCTTCACCCCGTCCTTATTCAGCGCAACGACCTCCACCCCGCTTGCCGTGCGCGGTGCGCGCAGCAGTACCGTGCCGCCCTGCCCGCCCGCGCCGCCCGACACGTTGATCCCTTTACCCGGATCGCTTGCCACCAGATTGATCTCGCCGTCACGCGTACCGATTTCGATATCGCCACCGTCCTCATTCGCATCGCTGGACGCCGCCTTGAGATTTGCCGTTTTTTTTATGTTCACGTCGTTTTTCGCAAACAACTCGATCCGTCCCGCTTCCTCGCCCGAAGCGTCAAGCGTGCCCGCCACATTGATCTTGCCGTCACCCACCACGTTGGAGTCGGCGCCATCGGCGGAAATCTTGATGATCTGCGCCTTGACCATATCGGTACTGGCTATGCTCACATCGCCCGTGCGCACGCGCAGGTTGCGCTCGCCGTCGAAACCGCCGCTGTTGAGCGCGGTATTCAGTGCGGAGAAGCTGGCCAGTGTGCCGGTGTCGATGACCGCGCGTGCGCCTTCGCCACGTTGTCCATCGGCATCGGCCCCGGCGGTGCCGCTCACGCTGCCATCCGCCAACGAAACCGTCCCGTTCGCCGCGCGCACGATCAGCGTACCGGCGTCGCCGCCCGCCGCGGCGGACATGTCCACCTTCGATCCGGCGACAAACTCCACATTGCCGTTTTCGCTGACGAATTCCGCCGTGCCGCCCCAGCTCGGTTTGCTCACGTCGAAGAACTGCACGGCACGCCCGGCGACATCGACTTGGGCATTTGCGCCCAGTTCGACGTTTCCTGAGGTGGCGGTGAGTTTGAACGTACCCGAAGGCAGTTCGGCATGATTGTTGAAATCGACCGCGCTGCCCTGCATCGCCCACTTGGCGCCCAGCGCCGTCACCGGCGCCAGCGTGCGGTCGGCGGCGTGCTGCGCCACCGTAAGCGCCCCGGTAGTGGTCAGGCTTTGGCTGGATGCCTTCTCACCGCTGATGCGCGCCACATTCAGGGTCGCAGGTCCATCGATCGCGAGCGATCCGGTTCCCGTCGCGGCGACCAGTTCATTCGCCGTAACCGTAACCGCACCGAAGCCCTGGATGGCCTTGGCGCCTGCGCCCAGCGTCAGCGTGTCGGCAACGACTTCAAGTGAGCCACTGCCGAGCGTGCTGCCCGTGGGAAACGTCGCATTGCTGGCGTTGGCAATCGTCAGGTTCTGCGCATTGAGCTGGGTGGTCTGGCCTGCATTGTCGATGCCCGCCAGACCTGCGCCTTGCAGCACAAGACTTTGCATCACGGGCTTGCCGTTTGCATCGAGCCGGCCTACGCGAACATCGCGATACAGATCGAAGGTCGAATAACTGGTGAGCGCGAGCGACTTCAGATCGAGCGCGTCGAGCTCGGCCTGACTGTAAGTGATGCCTTCGGCGCCTGTCGGCGCTGCGCCGAAATTCACCCGCGTCGCGCCCACGGCCAGATTGCCGGCCACCGCCACACCATTTTTGGCAAACGTGGCCGTACCCTGATAGTCATTGGCCAGGGTCGCATCGAGCGTGATCGAATCGGCGGCCGCCACCGTGCTGCCTACCTCGCCGATCAGTGTGCCCTGGCTGCGGTCCGGGCTGCCGCTGCGCGTAAAGCCTGCCGTCGTCGAAGCGGCGCGCACGAACGCGCCGTTGCCCGCGGTTTCGTAGGCGCCGGCATCCCCCGTCGCGCCTTGTGCGTCGATCGCGCTGCCCGCTTTGAGCGTGAGCGTGTCCCTGGCTGCCAGCATGACTTCATCCGCTTGCAACGCGTGCGCCGCATCGTTGGCGAGTGTCACCGACTGCGCCCCCACCGTCAGCGTGGTGGTGTCGCCGCGGGTGGTGCGCGTGCCGCCGATCAGCAGGCTGTCTGCACCCAATGCATTGAGTTTGTCGGCATCGAGCACCACTGCATCGGGGTCGATCCCGGCGGGCGAACCGCTGGTGACGGCGATTTTCGACGCGCTGATATCCACCTTCGCGCCGCGTCCGCCAGCAGCGGCCGCAAAGCCGTAATCGGCATCAAGCTTGAGCGCATTCACCCCGCTGCCGCTGGTGCTGACCGACAGCAGGCCAGCGTCCTGCGTGCGGCTGGCACTGCCGGCGTAAAAGTCCGACGCGCGCGTCAGCGTGAACTCGGAACGCGCACGCACCTGATCGCGCGTCATCACCTGCACGCCTTGCCAGTTGGCATCTTTCGGTGCGCCGTTTCGCGTATCGGTGACGTAGCCCGCTGCGATGCGCACGCCGTCCTGGCGGCTGTAGGCCTGCCCTGGCATGACGCCGGTTATGCCGGTGTCGAGCTTGACCGCGTAGGCGCCAGGCAACAGTGCGTAGTGAGCGGGCAGCAGGGTATAGACACCATCGGCAAGGCCCGGAACGCCACTCAAATATACGGCCTCACCGCTCGCGCGATCGAAACTTTCCTGGGTATCGCCCGGCTCAAAGCCGGCCTGCGCGCCGGGAAGAATGGCGTAAGTATTCGCATCGGCAAGGATGTCGCGCGAACCGCCGGGGCCGATGGTGAACTCATAGGCCTGCAGGTCGCCGCCGCCTGCCAGATTCACTTTCGCGCCCGCCTGCATGTCGACGTTCGCGCCGGTTACACGGATGGATTTTTCTTCCAGTGCATTCTGGTCGAACAGTTTCGAGCCGACTGCGTAGACCCAGTCCTGGCCGTTCACCAGTCTGCCGAACGGAGTCACGCTGCCGGGTGCGGCCGCGACCGAGGTCAGGCTGCCGTCCCTGAACACCAGCGCGCCGCTGGCTGCGAATTCAAGCTGGCCAAATGGCGCCCAGATATTGCCGCCCTGCACGATGTCCGCCGCTTCGACCTTGAAACTGCCCAGTGCCGACAAAGGCTGGACAGGCTGATCGGTGTTGCGGGCGAATTCGACGTTCTGGCCGGGCGCCGCAAGGGTGTATTGCGTAAAGCTGGCGGGCGCAATGACCGCGCCCGTCAGCCGCATGTCCGCCGCACTGCGCAAAGCCCCGGCAGGTTGCTGCGAGGAGCTGGCGCTCACCCCGGCGAGGCGGATGGCCTGCGTGCCGGTCAACTCGCTGCGCGCCATGCCGGTCAAGGTTTGTTTGCCCGCCAGTTCCAGCAGGCGGGCATCGGCCCGGAACGTGCCGCTGCCCGTTACGGGCGTATTGATCACGGCCTGACGTCCAGCATCGTAGTTGCCCAGTCGCAATGTATCGGCGCGTAGCGTGGCATCGCCGCCTGCGGTTTCAATGCGCGGCGCGTCCAGCGTCACTTCGCGCAAAGGCAGCGCCCGGCTTGCACCCAGATCAAGTCCGTTCTCCAACCGGATCGCGTCGCGGCTCTTCAGCGCGATGCGGTCGAATCCGGCAGCTTCCAGTGCAGCCGTCCCCAGTTTTGCCTGGCCATCCAGCGCGCCAGGAATCACATCGCCGGGCGCCATTCCGCCAGCCTGAGCCGTGACGGTATTGGCCAGCGTGATCACACGTGGCGCAGTCGGGTGACCTACGCCCGTCGGCGAAGCGTTATCGCCCAGGGTCAGATCGAAGCTACCGCCGCGATTGGCGGCACTGCCTGCCTGCGCAACCAACGCGCCGTCGAGCAGGGCGCCTTCGCGCGCGACCACTGTCAACGAACCGGCATCGCTGCCCACCTTGCGACCCATGCCGCCCGCTTCGTTGCGCACGTCGAGTTGCACCGGCGCCGCGCCCGACACATCGATGACCGAACCCGCCTCGGTCACCACATAGCCGATCTGCGCGTTCAGTTTGACCGTGCCGCCTGCCAGCACGTCGCCTTGCGTCAGGCCACGGCTATCGGTGTAGGTGCGCGCAATGCCCGACACATCCAGCACCGCCTGATCGCCCAGCCAGAGCGTGCTGGCGGGATCAAATGGCTGGTTCGTGCTGCGATTGAGCTTGGCGGTGATGGCGCCGCCATGCGTACTGATTGCACCCTGGATCTCGATACGATGCGCGGCGTTGATCGTGAACGCTGCCCGGCCGTCGAGGGCGATTTGTGCCCCCTCGCCTATCCGCACGTCGCCCTGGGTATCGCTATCCGCAGACAGGGTCAGGTTGACCGGCTTGCGTAAACGCGGCTCCAGCACGACCTGCGTGGAGACCGCCTCGATCGGGTTGCCGCTTGCCTGCAATGTGAAGCCCGGCTGCAATTCCAGCGTCTGCTGTACTGGTGCAAGCACCACGCTGTCCGCCACCGTCACGCCGTCGCGACCGGTCAGTTCAAAGGTCGAGAATCCGCCCTGGTTCAAAAATCCGCTGCCCAGATTAAGTGCACCTTCGGTATTGTCGACCGCCCCGCCGATCTGGATCTTGCCGGACGACACGTTCAGCGTGCCGCCCTGCTTCATCCCGTAGCCGCGCAATTCGCCGCCAAGCCTGACTCCGCCGCTATGCGCAACCGACGATTCCGCACCCGCATTGGCTTCCAGCGTAATCGTGCCGCCGTTCCCGCCATCGACCTTGCCGTCTGGCTTGACCCGGCCGCCGCCGCTGACGTCAACGCGGGAAGCCTCTCCCAGCGTGACATCATTCGTAGCCGACAGGAACACGCTGCCGCCGTCGATGCTGGCGCCCGTCGAGGCGACGGTGCCACTGCTCGATACCTGATTGATCCACTCGCCGCGCGCCGACAACTTCACGCCATCCCTGATGTTGACGTTGAGCGCATCGGAATTATTGGGGCCGCCGGCCTGGTTGCCGCGCGCATTGAACGCAATCTGCCCGCCCTGCGCACTCACATCGGCTGCCACATCCACCCCTGCGGCGGTGATTTTTACGCTGCCGCCCTGCGGCGTGCGCAAGGCGTCACGCACCACCGCGGCCTGGTTGCTGAAAATCTCCAGCTGGCCGATCTTGCCTTCGCCCATGCTGGACGGATTGAAAGCCAGCACCGATTTGAGGTGGGCAGGCAAGGCCTCGCCAAGCCCGAAGCTGGCTGGCAGCGTGGCGGCGGTGCTGGTGACGTCGATCTGTTGATTGAGTTTGTAGTCGCCTGTTACGGCATGGGTGCCCAGAATCAGCTTTGCCGTGGCAGGCAAAGCGCCAGATTCGCGTTGCCGCTCGCCCACGGTGATGCGGCCCTGCACCTCGGCCTGCAGCACCGTTGCGCCCATGCCGATGACCTGCATCACGCCGGCATCCTTGCCTTCGACGTAGCCCGGATCGAAGCGATAGCTTTGCCCCAGGTCGTACACCTTTTTCACGTTCCAGCGCCCGAAATCTTTCACGTAGCGGGTGGCGATGCCGTCGTAGCGCGTTTCGGCGTCGGCGTCGGCGATATCGACCGTCTGGCCGCCACTGCTCAACAGCGTGGTTTTCACATTGGCGGCGGTGTACTGCACGCTGCCGCCCGACAGATCGACCACCGCGCCGCTTTCGAGAATCGCCTCGCCCTGCGACTTGATATTGACCGTGCCGCCCGCGGTGGAACGCTCCGCAACGGTGCGCTCCAATTTGCTCTGGTAGCTGGCCAGACTGTCTTGCGCGATAAGCGTCGACTCACCCGAATCGGCCAACGCCTGTGCGCGCGCAATGTCGACATAGACCTTTTCGCCCTTGAGCACGCCCTCCCGGTTGGCCGGCGAGTCCTTCAATTCATCGCCGCGCAGTTCGACTTCGACACTGTTGCGTGCGGCCGATACCTGAACGTTTTCGAGGCCCGCCACGTTGATGCGCGCACCGTCCGCAATATGGACGCGCGCAGTACCGGAAACACCGCCAATACTCTTGAACGGGTTGGTGCCATCGATGCTCGCATCCGCTGGCCGGTCCATCGCCACGATATTCACATCAGCCGAAGGCGCATTGATCACCGCGCCGCCTTCCATGCGGACATCCTGACCCAGCACCTGTACCTGCGACTTCGCCGGCAAGCCCTGGCCGGTGGTGCCATCCAGCGCACCGGTCGCATCCGCCACGTCGGGCAGCACTTCAGTCAGGCTGTTGGCGCCCAGCACCACGCGCCCCGCGCGTTCTGACCGGCTGCCTGGCTTGCTTTGATCCGGAATCGATGCAGGAATAAAAGTGCGGTCCTTGGCCAGCAAATACACCGAACCGTTCGCGACCACCGACGTGGTGGCGCGCGCAATCCCCTGCTGGTTCACCGCATATCCCACCATGGTGACGTTGCCGCGCTGCGAACTGAGTTCGCCCAGGTTGGTCACGTGGCCGAGCTTGTCCTCTGCCGCGTTAGCCAGTGCCACCGTCTCGCCGTCGAGTTTGCCATCGGCCACATCGGGATTGGCCGTATCGAAGTCGGCCAGCGCCGCCGGGCTGTCGACCTCGACCAGCAGGCCGCGCACATTGTCGTCGCCGTAAGCCGACGCGCTGCGCAAAAACACCTTGGAACCGGCAGCCAGAATCACCTGCCCATCCGGAGCCGCGATCGTGCCCTTGTTGATCACCGTCGGTGCAATCAGCATCACCCTGCCCTGGCTGCCTGCGGTGATCCGCGCGCCTTCGAGTACCTTGATGAAACCGCGCCCCTCGCTGCCATCCAGTGCATTTTCAAACTGTGGCTTGCCGTCCCGGGTCAGCAGGGTGTCGTTGATGAAGCTGTCGGCGATGTCCAGCGTGCTCGCCGTGAAGCTGCCCAGGTTCACCTGCGAGCCATTCATGAAAGCGATGCCGTTGCTGTTCACCAGCGTGACGTTGGCGCGTTGCCCTGCACCTTGCGAAATGCTGCCTGCGATGACGCTGGGGTTGATGTCGTGAATGCGGGCAAGCGCGGTGAAACTCGCGCCCTGCACCAGATTCTGCGTTGCCAAACTGTCCACCTGGCGGAACTGCACGTCATGTCCGGCGCTGATGTTGAAACGATCGAAGTTCATGATCGCCTTGTTGCCGACCTGGTTCACATAAGCCTGTGTACCGCTCGCCTGATAGCTTGCCGTGGTGCCGGGCGCGGCAAAATTTGCGCTCGCCACCGGCAATTCTGCATGAACCGATCCCGCCATCAACGCCCCGGCCAGCGCCAGCGCCGCGCCGCGCGTAACCGTGCCCGAGCCGGCTTTACCTGAACGCCGCGCAATCTCCGCCACCGGCACCTTCATGCCTAAAGTTGTGTTGAAAACCAGCCGATAGCAGTTGCGATTCATGGTGCTCTCCTATAACGGGCGGGCAACTCAAGGTGCCCGGCAGTTCGTGTCTTGCTCGTTTCTATGAAATTTCAAATAAGGCGATTTGCGGTTTTTCATGCATAAGCCATCCGGCTCACACCACCGCTTACCGCTTACCGTTCACCGCTTACCGCTCCCCATCACCACGCATACCCCAACCTGAAATACGCCTGGCTGTCGCCGCGTTCGACACGGCCCAAATCCTTCAGCGCCACAGCCCAGTCGAGCGAGCCGGTCACGTTGCCCCAGCCGCCGAAGCGCAGGCCGATGCCAGTGCCGGCCAAAGTGAAATCGGGTTCCTGCGAATCCAGCGGCTGCTGGATGCTGACGTAGCCGCCGTCGACAAATGCCAGCAGGCGCAGCTCGTCCAGTGAATCGCTCAGATGTTTGGCGTAGTTGGGGGTGCGCGCTTCCAGCGACAGGTTGACGCCGTCGTCGCCCAGCGCGGCAGCCTCCAGGTAACCGCGCACGGTATGCACGCCGCCAATGAGGAACTGCTCGTTGGACACCAGCGGCCGCGAGGCCAGTTGCCAGCCACCGCGCACCGCCAGCTGTGCATCGTTGGCCCAGCTTTCCTCGTGCGAGAACATGCCACGCAGGTAGGCATAGCTCGACCGTCCCTCGAAGCGCTTGTCTGCAAACTCTTGCTCGTCGTCCACCGTGCCGCGAATATTGAAGTTGAAGGACACGCCCACTTTGCTGATGCGCTTGTGGCCCAAAACCCCCTGCCCCAGCCAGGTGCCGTCCCAACCCAGCGTGAACGGCATGTAGGTGATGGGCGTTTCAAAGCCGCCGCCGCCGATCAGCGCAACGGTTTGATCGACGCTCTTGTAGTCCACCCCCAGCGTCGCGGTGTGGAAAAAATTCTCGCGGCCGCGCAGCGGAACGATGTAACGCGCGCCGTAAATCTCGCCGGTGCCGATCACGTTCAGCGTGCCCACCGCCGCCACGTTGGAATCCGATTTCACCGCGTAAAACGCCAGGTAATTGCCAGAGTCCAGCGGCACGGTGTAGTTGAGCGCGAACACCCGGCTCTCGCCGGGCGCTTCCGGCGCGGTCTGAAACGTCAGCCCCAGCCCATGCTGCTTTTGCCACAGGTTGTCCCAGCGCAGGCTGGCTTCCAGACGAGTGGGCGAGGTGTCCTGGCTGTAGTAGTTGTTGACGTCAACGTTGCCATGGAACGGCAGCTGGTCCTGCACTTTGAGGTCGATTTCCACCGTGCCCGGCGTCACGCCCGGGCGCAGCACCGGCGTGATCTTGCGGTCGCTGCTGCGGTTGAGCGCCGCCAGTTCCTTTTGCATGTCGTTGAAGTTCGGCACCGTGCCTTCGGCCAGCGCCGGCGCCGCCCTCTTGATCGCGCTCAAGCTTGAATACTGCGAATCCACCACCCGCAGCCGCTCCACCGGCGCCTCGGTCACCGCCAGTTTCACCAGCCCGCCATCCACCTTTTGCTGCGGAATGCTCACCAGCACGGTCAAATAGCCCGCGCCGTGATACGCCTTCTCCAGCGCCTCGCGCGCCTTTTCCACATCGGCCAGCGTTTTCTTTTCGCCGAGATGCGGATACACCGCCTGCTCGACGACGGTGGTCGGCAACAGCGTCGTGCCTTCCACCCGGTATTCGAATACGTCGAAGCTGGCGTCCTGGGCGTGGCTCATGCCCGCCGCCAGCCACATCACGCCCATCATCCATCCTGTTATTTTCATCGTCTTGCTATCGCCTGGTTTCCACCCAAACCCGCCCCAATCGAGGTAAGGCGAACTTGGGTGGAATGCCTTGATGCGCGCACGCAAACCGCTGCGCATAAAAGCAAAAGGGGACAGTTCCGAAGAACCGTCCCGATTTCAGTGCTGCGGGCAAGCCCCATCAAAAACCTGGACCCTGCCCGCAAACTGTTCCGCTATTTACTGAACCGCCGCGGCGCAGGCGTTGCCCTTCTTGTAGCCAGTCGACACGTTGGTACCGGACACACCGGCATTCTTGGTGACGAACAGGCCGGTCAGGTCGGTAATGGTCGGGTCGCCCAGCGCAGCGATCGTGCCATTGATCAGGTCAACGCCTTCGGTAAAGGCAGAGGTAGCGGAGAAGCCCACCAGCTCATACCAGAACTCGTAGTCGCCGGCGATCGCGTTTGCACGCTGTTTGGCATCAGCTACACCAGCTGAGGTGAAGTTGGGCGACACGCTGTTGACCTTGACGAAGGCGAACTTCTCGGTAGCGCTCGGCACGTTTTCCAGCGACAGCACGCCGATGGCGTATTCGCCAGCGGTGGAGGCGCTGCTGATCGAGGCCTTGACGTCGCCGGAACCGTTGTTGGCACGCACCAGCACTTTGCCGCCGTTGTAAGACGTCGTACCCGCGGTGTTGGTGCCAGACGGGGCCAGTGCGCCAAGAGCCGGGCCGGTCGCGCAAGGCGCATTCAGGAAGAAGGCGTTGGACGACGACTGCGTACCCGAGGTACCGACGCGGCGCTCAACCTTGAGCACCGAGTTCGCGGGAGCGCCGAACAGGGCAGCACTCTTGTTGGTCACCGAGCCAGCCGAGACCACTGAACTGTACTAGCGATCTTGCCGGCGGCAATTTCTTTCTGCTGCATCGCGAAATACAGCGGATAGCTCACTGCCAGACCAAAGCCCTGACCCACGTTGGTCGGCGCTTCGACGCCGATGTCGCCGATGCTCTTGGTGACGTTGAGGTTCAGCTGGTTCAGCGTGTATTCGGTGTCGGAGAAGCCGCCCTGGGGCACGACGGGTACGCTGTAAGGATCGGTGTTGGCCGTGCCGACCGCGAAGGGCAGCGTGACGGTGCCGCAGTTGTCGTAGGTGTTCGCGGGCGCAGCCAGCAGGGTACAGGTGCTGCCAACGGCGGTAATGTCCTTCATGCGCTTCAGCGAGGTCGGAATGGCAGCATTTGCGGGTTCACCGGCGATCACCAGATGCGGAGTGTAGGCTTCGAACGAACCGGCGTCGAAGGTATGGTAGACAACGGTCTTCACACCATCAAGCGAACCGGCAAGCGGGCCCATGGTGCAGGCGTAGGCGGTGAATTTGCCGGCTGCGGATTTGCCGGGAATGGCATCGGTTGCCTGGGTGGCAGTCGGGACGTCGCTGGACACATAGGTGTGCAGGTCATCAGGACCCGCAACGCCGTCGTCGTCCTTACACAGTTTTACAATACCTTTGTACACCGAAGCGGTGGGGGCGGTGGCGCCGGAAATCCACAACTGCACGGTGCCGCCGTCGATTTGGGCGGGGGTCAAGGCGAATGAAGGAGCAGCGGCGCAGGTAGCGGCGACAGCCAGAGCGATTTGATTCAGTTTCATGACAATCCTTTCGGTTTGGGTATGACCGGTAAGAAGGCTCTTCAAAAAGAGCTTCCCAACCGGCGGGGTTTCAATCAATTAAGTGACGTGATCAGATGGCGTTGCGACGGCGGCGAACCATGAAGCCCACCAGACCCAGACCAGCCAGCATCATGGCGTAGGTTTCGGCTTCCGGCACGGCGGCAGCGACCGAATAGGTCAGCGTGTTGCCCTGCAGGGTCCACAGGCCGATTTCGCTGAGGCCACCGGCGGTTGCGCCGTTGTTGTCGAACTCGATCAGACCGTCGCCGTCGACGTCGAAGCCGAACGCGGTCATGGTCGCTTTTTCTGTGGGCTCGTTGCTGCTGGTGGTCACCATATAAAACGGCAGAGCCTTGGCCTGGCCGGCCAGCACGCCGGTGCCGGCGGCGTAGCTGCCAGCAAACTTGCCGGTACTGTCGAAGCCGGCCGTCTGGCCGAACTTGTCCATGGTGTCGCCGAACAACGCGGATCCGCTGGACGCATCGGCATTGCTGGCGCCGTTGACGGCGACAACGCCGCCCATATGGGTACCGGAATTGTTCACCGCAGCAAAATAATTCCCGACGATACTGTTACCGGGAATCAAATTAAGCGTGTCGTTAGACGGGATTGAGCTACTCGCCAGCGCAAGCGAGGAACCAGACGCGTTGATGCCGCTGGTGGTGGAGGTGAGCCGAAGATCGCCAGGATTGGTGCCGGCGTTATCAATCGCGAACACGCTCAATTCGGCGTTGGCCATGATCAGGTTGGTGGTGCCGTAGAAGGTAGCAAGTTGGTTGCCGTAGCTGCTCAGGTCCCACGACTGGCTGAAGCCGGCGGTGTTGAAGTTGGCAGCAGCGTAGTCCAGGGTGATGCCCAGATCGAAGGCGGCGGAAGCGCTCTGGTTGCCGTCGGTGAGGGCGATATCTTTCCACTTCAGGTTCAGCAGCAGTTCGCCGTTTCCGGCACCTCCTAAGATTGTGCCGGTATCGATGGCAGCTTGAGCAGAACCTGCGGCCAGCATGGCGGCCAGGGCGATAAGTTTGAGTTTCATGTAGTGCTCCTCTTAAATAAAAAAAGTAAGACCCAGATCGCTATGAAGCTTTCCGCCCCCTGAGGGACAGGCCTGCCAGCGGGTGGGAAGCCAATCGGAAATCGTGTCTGCCTGTTTGCAGACAACGCCACTTTAGGCGGCGTGAATGACATTCAATGGGGCGTAAGCGAGCAAAAAAATGAGCCGGATGGCTCATGTGATCAGGTAGACGTAGGGCGGATGAGCCGCAGGCGTTATCCGCCGTCTGTAAGTGACAGCATTCGGCGGATAACGGCCTTCGGCCTCATCCGCCCTACGTTGCAGCGGCTTCGGTCGTTTCGGCTGCATCGCCCCGCGCGCCCTGCGCCCGCAAAAACCCCAGCGCAATCGCCTTGGCCACGGCCTGCCCGCGGGTACGAACGACCATTTTTTTCATGGCATGGCGCAAATGATTTTTCACGGTGAGCATCGATATTTCCATAATGATGGCGATTTCGTCGTTGGTTTTGCCGTCGCGTACCCAGGTAAGGACTTCGACTTCGCGCGGGGTAATGAGGCCGGCGGGGCGTTTGCTGTCGCCGTCGGCGCGCGCTTCGTTGGCGAGCACGCGTGCCAGGGTCACCAGCAGATGCGGCAGCAAAATATCGAGATACATCGCCAGGCGGCTGTCGAACGGCACGCGCACGCGCGAAAAGCCGGCATAGCCCTTGAGCTGGCCGTTGATCCAGCTCATGCCGTGGAAGGCCATGTTTTTCAGCTCCAGATCGCCCAGCCGGGCGTGCCAGCCGCCGGCCTCGTCGTGCAGCGCGGCGATCAGGCGCGGCTCGCCGTGGTTATGCCATTCCTGCGCCAGCTGCTGGATCAGGCCGTCGCCGGGATGAATGACGCGATGGAAATGGTCATCCTTGAAGTAGCGGCAGGCGGTAAAACGCTCGTGCAACAGGTAACCGCTTTCGTCGGCAACACCGCATAGAAGAATTTCGTGCGGGATCAGCGCCTGCACCGGGCCATGCACCCAACTGAAAAAATGATGCCGCAAGCGCACCCGACGCGAGGCGAGCAGGATGCGCGCCAGATGGCCGCATTCTTCGTCGGTCAGTTCGTCTGCGTTGTGCATGCCGCTCCCTTGTTTGGGGGCGAGCATAGGCATGCCAGGTGACAGCCGTGTGACGGTTTGAGGTTGTGGCCGCGTGGGCGTTCGTACCCCCCCCCCCCGCAAACGGCTAACCGTCCGAACTCCGCCTGATTGGCTTCCGCTGCCCACGCCGCCTCGCTACCATGCGGCATGACCCACTATCGGCGTGCGCATGTTCCCGGCGGAACCTGTTTCTTCACCGTCAATTTGGCTGATCGGCGTTCCGCCTTGTTAGTCGAGCATATCGATTTATGCCTATGAACCATTTTCAGTTACTGCAAAACTCCCTCCCCTTCAAGGGGAGGGTTGGGGCGGGGATGGGGCCGGAATGCCGATAAAGTTGCTTTCTTATGTACCCCATCCCCCTCCCAGCCTCCCCCTTGAAGGGGGAGGAGCGCCCACGCCACATCGCCTGAAAATGGTTCATAGGCATATTTGGCGATTGCCGTCAGGTGATGCCGATTATTCCATTCGCTGGCAGCGCACCAAGGCAGGCTTTTCCCGGGCCTTGCCCGCCGCGGCCGGATGCAGCCCAAGCAAGCGACGCAAGGGTGAAAAGGGCATCTGGCAGCGTCGTTTCTGGGAACACCAGATTCGGGACGACGCGGATCTTCAACGACATGTCGATTACATCCACTTCAACCCGGTCAAACATGGCTGGGCGGAACAGGCGTTGGCGTGGCCGTATTCCAGTTTGCATCGTTATATGCGGGATGGATTGTTGCTGCCGGATTGGGCGGGCAACGCGGCGGCAAGCGTGGGGGATGTCGGGGAAAGCGGGACAGGGCCAGACTTCTCGCAGGGCGGGTGCCTGGCGGGCAACCGCACGTACCGCGTGGGCTACACGCCCACCCTGCAAAACCACGTCTGGCGTAGCCCACGCGGTACGCACCCACGCCAGCCTCAACGCGAAGCGAATCCCCCAGACTCGCGCCTCACCCTTTGCGTCAAATATCAGAAATATTTTCGCAATACTCTCTGTCTATCCTTGTCAGCCGCCCTTTCCCCTTTGAGTTCACTCAAATTGCGCCAGCACCTGCAAGACATCCTGCTCAATACGCGCCTGATCACGCTGTTGCAACCGATACTCGACATGAGCGAGGGGCGGGTGATGGGCTTCGAGGCGTTGTCTCGCGGGCCGTCCAACAGCCCGCTGCACGCGCCGCAGGCGCTGTTCAAGACGGCCGAGCTGCACGGCATGCAAACGGCGCTGGACTGGGCCTGCGTGCGCTCGGCGCTCAAGACGTTTGCGCTGCTCAAGCTGCCGGGGCAGGTGTTCGTGAACCTGACGCCGTGCAGCATGCTCGACGCGGAATTTGCGCCCGCCAACGTGCTGGCGGCGCTGGACAAGGTGGGGCTGAACTGCAGCCAGCTGGTTATCGAGATCACCGAAAATGCCTGCCAGCTCGACTATGGCCTGTTGCGCAATGCGGTTGCGGCCTTGCGCGCGGTGGGCATCGAGGTGGCGATGGACGATCTGGGCGAGGGCTTTTCCAGCCTGCGCCTGTGGTCGGAGCTGAAGCCGGCCTACGTCAAGATCGACAAGCATTTCATCTCCGGCATCCACGAAGACCCGCACAAGAGCCAGTTCGTGCGCTCGATCGTGCAGCTGGCCGACGGCGCCAATACGCGCGTGATTGCCGAAGGCGTGGAGTCGGTATCGGAACTGGCGGTGCTGCAGGACATCGGCATCCGCCATGTGCAGGGTTATCTGATCGGCCGCCCGTCGCCGACGCCTGCGCAATTGCCGCCGCGCGAGGTGGCGGCGGTGCTGCAGTCCGGTGTCGTCAGCGTGCTGCCGTATTTGCGCGGGGTGGACGGCTCGCATGTGTCGGCGGCGCGGCTGGTGATGTCGGCGCCCTTCGTCGCGTCGCTGACCCCCAGCCAGGACGTGCTGGACCTGATGCTGCAGCACCCCGAACTGCATGCCGTGGCGGTGGTGGACAAGGGGATTCCGGTCGGCATCATTCACCGCCCCGCTGTGCTCAACCGCTTTATCGGCCTGTATGGCCGCGAGCTCTACGGCAAAAAGCCCTGCGCCGAATTTATGGACGCCGATCCGCTGATCGTTGACAAGGCGACGCAGATCAACGAGCTGTCGGACCTGGTGGTCAAAAAAGGCAAGGCCGCGTTCACCCAGGGCTTTGTGATCACCAGCAAGGGGCGCTATCTGGGGCTGGGGTCGGGATTCGACCTGATGCGCGAGATCAGCGAAATGCAGATCATCGCCGCGCGCTATGCCAACCCGCTCACCGGGCTGCCCGGCAATGTGCCGATCCAGGAACACATGGAGCATCTGCTCGCCAACAACCAGAGTTTTGTCACCGCGTATTTCGACCTCGACCAGTTCAAGCCCTACAACGATATCTACGGCTTCCGGCGCGGCGACGACATCATCCAGCTGCTCGCTCACATCCTCCGCGAGAGCTGCAATGCCGAGCTGGACTTCATCGGCCATGTCGGCGGCGACGATTTCGTCGTGCTGTTCCAAAGCCTCGACTGGGAAGTGCGCTGCCACGGCATGCTGGCGCGCTTCGACCGCGAACGCCTGGCCCTGTTCAGCCCCGACCACGTCAAGGCCGGCGGCTACCGCAGCGAAGACCGCCGCGGCGCGCTGGCGTTTCACGCGCTGGTGTCGCTGTCGATCGGCGCGGTGCTGATCGATTCCGAGCATTACCACCACTACCAGGAAGTCTCGCGCGCCGCCGCCGAAGCCAAGCACCACGCCAAACGCATCGACGGCAGCAGCCTGTTCGTCGACCAGCGCAAAACGCCGTTCGGCCGCCGTCTGGTCAACGAAGCCGGCGAGACCGTCCTGCCTGTGCTGCCCGTGCTGAATGGCGCCTGAAGCCTGCTCCGCCTCCATTTTCAATACGAAAAAAAGCGAGCCCGAAGGCCCGCCTGAAAAACGATCCACCGGCGCAAACCGGTCGATCGCTCGGAGAAAGCGGTTTTTTACAGGCTGCCGCGGCGACGCGAAACCATGAAGCCCACCAGGCCCAGACCCGCCAGCATCATGCCGTAGGTTTCGGCTTCGGGAACGGCCAGGGCGATATTGCCGTCAGCAGCGAACAGGAAATCGCCGCTATTTACAGCATTGCCCTGAACGCTGGAAACGCTACCCAGCAGCGCTGCGTCGAACGGGCTGCCCAGACGCAAGGTGAAAATGCCGCCGGCATCGGTAATGGTGTCGGGCTCGAACACAGCGACGTTGTAGCTGTCGACCTTGACCGTGATATCGGTCACGCCAAATATCATGCTGCCCGACGAAACTGCGCTACCCGTACCGCCAATGATCGTGCCGGACAGGATCGATGCGCCATCGGTAAAACCGGTGTCAGCGCCAAAGTTGCGATCAACCGAGCTGTCGAAATACAGGTTGAACGTACCGCCGTTGACATTGATGAGGGACGACGAGCCACCAACCGGTGTCACCGTTTGGGTGAAATTGGCCGCCATGGTCAATTCGTAAGTGTTGTTGAGTTTGGGCGCATTGACCGAGGTCGAGGCCAGTTCGTGATTGGTGACAAAAGACTGATAAAAACCGTTGTAGTTATTGCCGCCAGTATTTTTCAGCAACACGACGCCCGCGCCCATGTCATAGGTATCGAACGGGCCCACGGCTTCTTCATCAAGCTGGGCGCCAGGCGCAACGGTGTAGTTGGCGGTGCCATTCCAGTTCACGGCGGCAAAAGCCGAACCCATCGTGCCAGCCAGCGCAAGCGCCAGCAAAGTTTGTGCAAGTTTCATGTGAATTCCTCCAAAGCAGTTAAATAAAGAAAACAAAAATTCAGGGCGTGTGCACCGGCAACGTGATTGCGGCAAACCAGCCCGCAGCACGAAGTTCCCTCCAGCACGCAGCCACCTTAGCCGCGGAATGTTGCATCCAGTCAGACTTGAAGCCACGCCCCGCATAAGCCGTTCAGGCCATGCCAGGCAAAAAAAAATGTGCCTATGAACCATTTTCAGTTACTGCAAAACTCCCTCCCCTTCAAGGGGAGGGTTGGGGTGGGGATGGGGTCGGAATGCCGATAAAGTTGCTTTCTCATGTACCCCATCCCCCTCCCAGCCTCCCCCTTGAAGGGGGAGGAGCGCCCAGCCACCTCGCATGAAAGTGGTTCATAGGCATAAAAAAAACGGCTCCCGAGGGAGCCGCAAGCGGAGTCGCAGGATCGAAACCCTGCGCGAATTGCCTGGCTGAATAGCTGCCCGCCATGCGGCGGGTGGCCATTCAGTGAAGTCAGTATCCCGCGCGAAGATTGCAGCCGCATGCACCCGGGGCCCCATCCGGCATGGCACGTTCGGCTTATGCGGCAAGGCCGTTCTGCCGCACGTTCGGGCCATGCAAACTTGATCTGCGTGTCATCAATCGCTCACGTTGGAGGATGAGAATCGAGGCGTTCAATCACTTCTACGGGATGACAATCATGACAACACGCACCGAGCCGCCGGAAATCACCGACACGCAGGCCGACCTGCTGGCAGACGAAGCGCTGCAGGAGCTGGGCGAAACCCTGCTCGACGAGCCGGACGAATACGCCGATCAATGCGATTACGCTGGCTGCTACCCGTGGCTGGCTGAGGTCATCCGTTCGCATCCGCACGACAACGCGCTGCAGGCTGCGCAACTCGTCAGCGGCGTGGCGGACGACGACAGTTTTTACAGCTGCTGAGCGGGAAGCGTAAGCCCATCCACGCTGTGTCAAAGCACGTGGCGCGGCATCCTGCCTGTCGAAAATTCTTACATTTCACCGGTTTGCCCGGCAGGTACGAGTGCGCTGAATAAAGAGCACGCGCTAAAGTGCGTTGCGCTTCAAGTCCCTGGCTGTTCGCACATCAACATGGAACAAAAATTGCTTTACATTCGCCTTGGCACCGACATCGTCGGCCAGCCAAAAAAAGACCCGCCAAGAGGCGGGCCAAAGATGCGCGTGAACGCAACCGGTCGGTGTGCCCGGCGACACAGGTCGCCGGACATCCACCCTGACTATCTGGCCTGATCAGCCATTATCAATTTGATGCATGACCACATTGTTAATTCTGATGTGGTCGTTCAAGCCGCAGTACGACGGCGTGCGGCAAATCCTACGAGGCCCAAGCCGGCTAGCAGCATGGCGTAGGTTTCGGGTTCTGGAACGGCGACGGTGACGCTGGTGGCGGTCAGGTAAATCCGCGCGATGTCGTTGCCGTCATGCGCATCGTTCGGGTCTTCGCTCCAATGGGTGAAATTGAAATCCGCACCGCCAAATCCCTTCGTAAAATCAAGGTTTGCCGGATTGGGCAGATTGGCATC
>NCCT01000065.1:11098-13550 GCA_002279795.1 Hydrogenophilales bacterium 12-61-10 | reverse complement strand
CTCATTGCCCGAGGTGCTGAACACGCCGACGTGGCCCGACTTGGTGATCGAGATGAAGTGATGGCGGGCCGCTGCGGCCTTGATCGCGTCGGCGGCGATGCGCAGGCTGCCGTCGGTGCCGTTCTTGAAGCCGACCGGGCACGACAGGCCCGACGCCAGCTGGCGGTGCGACTGCGACTCGGTGGTACGTGCGCCGATGGCGCCCCAGCTCACCAGGTCGGCGATGTATTGCGGCGAGATCAGGTCAAGAAACTCGGTGGCGCAGGGCAGGCCGATTTCGTTGATTTCGAGCAACAGCTTGCGCGCCAGCCGCAGGCCTTCGTTGATGTCGAAGCTTTCGTCCAGATGCGGGTCGTTGATGAGGCCTTTCCAGCCCACGGTAGTGCGCGGTTTTTCGAAATACACGCGCATGACGATGACGATTTCATGCGCCAGTTCGTCGGCCAGCGATTTCAGCCGTTTCGCATAATCGATCGCGGCAATCGGGTCGTGAATCGAACAGGGGCCGACGACGATGAACAGCCGGTCATCGGCACCGCGCAGCACGTCGTGAATGGCACTGCGCGCGTGCGCGACATGCGCCAGCACGGTTTCGTTGGCGCGGAGTTCCCGCATGATCTGCATCGGGGCGAGCAGTTCGCCGCTTTGCTCGATGCGGGTGTCGTCGGTGCGGGTGGTCGTCATCTTGTGGCTCCTGAGGTTGTGCAGCGGCGGCTTAAACAAAAAACCGCCAGCGGGCTGGCGGTTTCGACAAGCGTCCTGAGCAATTCAGCGCCTCCCGACCGCCTGGGGCGAGGGATAAAAGCAGCTAAAAAAGGACAGCTTGGCCGGGGTCATGCGCGCCAGTCTATCAAAACCCGCCAACCTCGGACAACTGCAGGCACATCAGACCACGCCGCGCGCCCTTCAAACCCGGGCGCCCACCCTATAATCGGGCAAACTCAAGCGCACAGAGGGAATGATGGACAACCACATCGACAGCCAGCACGCCGGCCAGGAATTGCGGCGCGACAAGCGTTTTCAGGTCTCCCAGGCAGCCATCATCACGCAAGCCGGGTATCCCGACATCGCCTGCGAGATTCGGGATTTCTGCGTAGGCGGGCTTTTCCTCAAATTCACCAACCCGGAAGCGGCCATTACCGCCCTGGCCAAACGCGCCAATGCCGAAGTGGAAATCGTCTTCACCTCGGCCTCCAGCAGCAGCACGCTCAACTTTCAGGTACCTGCGCTGCTCAAGCGGCTGAGCCCGCTGGGCGTCGGCGTCTCGTTCATTCGTCCGCCGCTCGATGCGTTGCGCGCGCTGCAAAAGCTGCGCATGGCAAGCCACCGGCAAAAACTTGCCGCGCTGCCGACCTCGGAGGCTTTCCCCCATCTGCGTCAGGCCAGCACCACGCTGCTGAATGAAACCCTGCTGCATGCGCACGACCAGCTGATGCGGGTGCTGGGCGACAAGCTTGGCGCGGCCGCGACACTGGCGTCCGGCATTGCCGAACACAGCGGCTTGCTGAGCGCGATGCACGAAATCAGCCAGCAATCCGCTGCTGTGCAAACCCGCTTCGTGCAGCAGGTGATGGATGCGTTGAAGCAAGGCAACGCCGTGCAAAGCCAGGTCAAGTCAGGCACCGGCGACGGCGGCCTGGCGCTGGTGGATGAACTGGATTTTGAAGACTGGCTCGCCACCTCGACCGAAGCGCATAAGCTCGAAGAGCAGTTTCACGAGCAGCTGGCCGACATCGAACCGCGCATCGGCCAGTTGTTCGGCTTTGCCTGCGACCACAGCACCAACCCCTTCGGCCCCGGCATCATCGGCCATGCTTTCCGCAACGCGCTGCAGGATGTTCCGGTATCGGCGCGCGCGCGGCAGGTGGCCTACACGACCCTGCGCGAAGTCCTGTCCGACCAGCTGGCGCCGTTGTATTCGGAGTTGCTGGCGATGCTGCCGGTTTCGCAGGCAGAAACCCGGTTGCAGCCAACGCCCCCGGCTGCGCCGCCGTCGCCGGCCGACGCCGACCAGGCCGCCCCCGCTCGGCCCGACGCCAGCCCGGCCGGCGCCCCGGCGCCCAAAGGTGCGCTCAGCCGCCTGACCCATTCCCTGATGGATTTTTTCCAGGGCAATCAGGGCCAGGTTGCAGCAGTCGCGCCCGCCGCGGCAAACGCTCAGGCTCCCCAGGGTGGCCAGGGCGGTCACGCGCAACCCGCAGCAGCGGGCGGGCAGGCGATGCTGGCGGGAGGCACCGGTGTGGCGCATTCGCCGGTGTTACAACGTCTGGCCGCAGCCGGCGCCCTGCCGCCCGCCGTCACACACGAGATGCAGCGCTCGGTCGACATGTTCGGCGCGCTGTTCGACACCATGCATGCCGAAAAAACGGTCAGCGAAGGTATGCGGCCGTTTTTCCAGCAGCTCGAAACCAGCCTCATCAAGCTGGCGATGTCCGATCCGCAGTTTCTCAAT
>NCCT01000065.1:0-11017 GCA_002279795.1 Hydrogenophilales bacterium 12-61-10 | reverse complement strand
TGCGGCTGATGAGCCGCTGGACCGACCGCATCAACGCCGAAGCCGACAAGAACCCGGGCGTGTTCGAAGAAGCGCGCACCCAGCTCGAACGCGTGGTCAAGCCGCTGCTCTCCGAGCGCGCCGCGCGGGTGTTCCGCCTGCAGGAAATGTGCGAAGGCCGCCAGAACGCCGAGATCGTCAAGCAACGCATCCTGCGCGAACTGCTGGCGCAGCTTGAGACCCAGCCGGTGCCCAACGCCGTGATCGAACTGCTGAACGGCGGCTGGCGCAATGTGCTGTTCACCACCGAAATGCGCCATGGCGCCGAAAGCGACGACGCGCGCGAAGCCTGGCAAGTGCTGCGGCAACTGTGCGGCTGGCTCGACCCGGAGCTCGTCGAGCCGCCATCAGCCAACGATGTTCAAGCCTTGCTGCAACGCATCGACCATGACCTCACCCAGGTGTGCGCCGACAAGTTTGCGCAGGACCGCATCGTCGACCAGCTCGCCACCGCCCTGTTCGAAACCGACAAAACCCAGCACCCGCGCACCGCCATTGCCGCCCGCCTGATCGATGCCGGCAGCGAACCGCTCACCGAAGAACAGGACACCCTGGCCGAGCGCCTGCGCGTCGGCGACTGGCTGCAGTTCAAGTCGCAGGACACGCCGCTCAACCTGATCTGGATCGGCGACCAGCCGCACGTATACGTATTCGCCAACTATCGCGGCCTCAAGAAGCTCGACCTCAAGCGGCCGGACCTGCTGCACATGCTGGAAGCGGGCGAGGCGCACTGGACCGAAGACCTTGAATTGCCGCTGATGGATCGCTCTTACAGTGCAATGATCCAGAAAATGCAGCGCGACCTGCTGTGGCAGGCCGCGCACGACGCTGCCACCGGGCTATCCAACCGCAAAAATTTCTTCCGCTCGATTCGCCGCGCCTGGCTGCGCAGCCAGACGACTGCAGGAGGCTATGCGCTCGGGGTCATCCAGTTCGACATCAACAATCTGGCGGGTGAAGCCGCAGCAAGCGACGTCCGTAGCCCCATCCTGCGCGAGCTCGCCCAGCAACTGCCGACCCTGTTGCCTGCGGCGGCCGAGTTGGCGCGCGCCGGCGAATCCGGACTCGCCTTCTGGATCGAGGCGGCCGACAGCGATGCTGCGCAGGCCCAGGCCACGGACCTGCTGCGCACCCTGACCGCCCAGCCGCAGGAAATCAACGGCATCCGCTACCGCGTCGAGATGGCGGCCGGCCTGATGTGGACCGACGACTGCCTCAGTCCGGAAACCTATTTCGACAATGCCAACGCCGCCAGCGCGCGCGCGCGCGAATCCGGCCAGCCGGTGGTGATGTACAGCAGCGAAATCAACGACAGCGGCGTGCTGGCGCTGGCGCAATGGGCGCACGAACTCACCGCCATCCTTGCCCACAACCAGCTCAGCCTCAATTGCCAGCCGGTGGTGGCAGCGGCCGACGCGGCGCGCACCCCGCTGTACTACGAAGTGCTGCTGCACCCCACCGCGCACGACGAACGCGCCATCGCCACGGGCGACCTGATCGACGTCGCTGCGCGCCTGCAGCGCATCACCGAGATCGATCGCTGGGTGGTGAAAACCGTCCTGCACTGGATGCGCGAACACGCCGACCGCCTCGCTTCGATTGGTGGACTGGCGATCAATCTGTCGGGCCAGTCGATCACCAACCCGCTGTTCCTGAAGTTTTTGCTGGCGGAACTGGCACGCGGCGACCTGCCCGGCAACAAGCTCATTTTCGAAATCAGCGAAGCCGATGCCGTCGAAGGCCACGCCCAGACCCAGCTGTTCATGCGGCAGCTGCAGCGCCACGGCTGCCGATTCACCCTCGACGACTTCGGTACCGGTAGCAGCTCCTACACCAGCCTGAAGAGCATGAAGCTCGACTACCTGAAAATCGACCGCACCCTCGTACGCGAAATCAGCACCAGCATGATCGACGAAGCCCTGGTGCGATCCATTCTCGAAACCGGCAGTTTCCTCGGCATCAAGACCGTGGCGGGCTTCATCGAAGACTCCGACTTCCTCGCCAAGCTGGTCGAAATGGGCGTCGATTGCGTGCAGGGGTATTTCATTGGCGAACCACGCCCGCTGGACAGTTTGGAATAGCAGTGTAGCTCCCCCCGCCGCTGACCTGCCCCAGCACTGGCGATAAGGCGCATCTCCCGGACGGGCGTCCCGTGGGTGAAAACGCCAGCCTGGCCGTGACGCCATGCGCCTCAAATTGGGTGACTTTCAGTCCAAGCGGGCAGGCTTGGGGAAGTCTTTCAAACAGCAACGCCCTGATGGATTACTGGTTTCGCAGGAACACAACCCGGCCTTGGTCTGTGCAATCACAAAATCCTTGATGGCGGGATCAAGCAGGTAATCAGCTTTACTCACTCCAAAGCAATAGCAAAGCGGGGCGTCGTCCGACATTTCCTTCGCACCTATGCGCGTCCGCAGCTGCGACTTGTTGATGGTTGAGCCATCATCTCCAAAATAAACAACATCGCACCCGGGGTCTTCGCAGAAAAAATAGTGTGTAGCCGTTTGCGTCCAAGCCCATGCTTTCTGGATATGGCAAGCAATAGTACGAGCCGACACCCCTGAATATTCCCGACCGTTGGCAGGACACCGATGTTTTCTTGGATGGCTTTTGGCGCCGCCGGCCGGGGTGCAACAGTCACCCATGATTAGCCTCGCTTGGATGGTTGGAATACATGATTACTGATTCCGCTGCCTGCTTCTGGTCGATAGCCGCCCTTCCTTCAACCAAAGCCTGGCTTCCCTACCCGTACAACTGAACGGCGAAGCCATCCACCTCCCAACAGAAAACCAGTTTCCAGCCGGCGCTTGCCGCGATGGCACTGAATTCGTCGTTGCGGAATTTCCAGGAGTTTTCGGTGTGCAGCGCTTCGCCCAGATTGAAATGAAAGCGCTGACCCGCTACGCAGACGGTTTGCTCGACCAGGCTGACCAGATGCATTTCGACGCGCCCGGCGATCGGATTGTAGAAAGCGTAATGGCGGAACCGGTCGAGGTTGAAGTCGGCGTCGAGTTCGCGATTCAAGCGCGTCAGCAGGTTGAGGTTGAACGCGGCGGTGACGCCGGCGGCGTCGTTGTAGGCGTAATGTAGCTGTACAGGGTCTTTTTTGAGATCGAAGCCGATGAGCAACTGGCCAGATTCGCCCGCCAGGCGACGAAAGCGTGTCAGCAGCGCGACGGCGTCATCCTGTGCGAAGTTGCCGATGCTGGAGCCGGGGTAGTAGACCAGCCGCCGGTCTGCCGTGAGATATGGCGCGGCGGCTTCCAGATTGTGGATGAAGTCCATGCCCAGCGCGGTCACCGCCACCCCAGGGTAGTCGGCGGCAAGCAGGCCGGCGGCAGCGGCGAGCGGCGCGCCGGCAATGTCCAGCACCATCAGTTGGCTGGGCCGCAAGGCATCGAGCAAGGTGCGGACTTTGACGCAGTCGCCCGCGCCCGGCTCGATGATGCAATCGACTGTGCCGATCGTGGCGGCAATCTCGGGTAGATGCGCCGCCATGAGCGTCTGTTCGGTGCGGCAGAGGACGTATTCGGGCTGCGCGCAAATGGCCTCGAACAGGCGGCACCCGGCTGCATCGTAAAAGTATTTGGGCGGGATGGCTTTGGGCTGCGCGGCCAGCCCCGCCAGTACGTCGGCGCGCAGGTCGTCGCCTGCAACGGGAAAGTCAAAAAACCGCAGCGCCATTCAGGCAACGACCGTCACGTTGGTTCCCGCGTGCAGGCTGCCGATGTCCACCGCGCTGGCAAAGCCGTGCCGATGGAACACGTCGAGTACAGCCTGACGGGAGTCAGGCGCGCAACTCACCAGCAAACCGCCGCTGGTTTGCGGGTCGCTGAGAATCGCCTGCTGCCAGTCGGCAATGCCCTCAAACAGGTTGACTTCAGCGCCGTAGCCTGCCCAGTTGCGCTGGCTGGCGCCGGTGACATGGCCCGCCTGCGCAAGTTCGGCCACACCCGGCAACAGCGGCAGGCGCGCGAGTTCGACGCGTGCGGCGAGCTTCGAGGCGCGGGTGATTTCGAGCAGATGGCCGGCGAGGCCAAAGCCGGTGATGTCGGTGAGCGCATGCACGCCATCGATCCCGGCGAGGTCGGTGCCGGCGGTGTTGAGCTGGGTGGTGGCGGCGATCATCGCAGCGTACTGGTCGGCGCTGAGCAGCTCTTTTTTCAGCGCGGCGCTGTAGATGCCGACGCCGAGCGGCTTGCCGAGAATCAGCACGTCGCCGTCCTGGCCGCCCGAATTTTTCTTGACGCGGCGCGGGTCGACCACGCCAATGCCGACCAGGCCGTAGATCGGTTCCGGCGCGTCGATGGAGTGACCGCCGGCGATGGGAATGCCCGCCGCCTTGCACACCGCCTCGCCGCCCGCGAGAATCTGGCGGATGACATCGTTGGACAGCTTGCCGATCGGCATGCCGACGATGGCGAGGGCGAACAACGGCCGGCCGCCCATGGAATACACATCGGACAGTGCATTGGTGGCGGCGATGCGGCCGAACTCGTAGGGGTCGTCGACAATCGGCATGAAAAAATCGGTGGTGGCGACGATGGCCTGGTCGTCGTTCAGGCGATACACCGCGGCGTCGTCGCCATGCTCGATGCCCACCAGCAAATCAGGATAGGCTGCCGCCAGGTTCGATGTGAAAGGCGTGCCGGCAAGAATTTCGCGCAGCACAGCCGGCGCGATTTTGCAGCCGCAACCGCCGCCATGCGAAAACTGGGTCAAGCGGATGGGGGGAATCGGGGTGGGCTCGCTCATGTTCAGAATTCACCTGTGGTTTAAATTGAAAGTGGCGCTTGAATTTACGGTATCTATATAGCATGAACCTCCATCGCCCCGTCAGCGGCTCCACGCCGGAACAGCTCATCGCCAGCCTGATGCAGGTTCGAGAACAACTGCATGCGCTCGTTGCCTGTCTGCCGGAAGATGGCTGGCTGGGGCCGCGTGATCCGATCCTGAATCCGCCCTTGTGGGAGCTCGGCCACATCATATGGTTCCAGGAACGCTGGTGCCTGCGGACGCAGGCGGATGGCCGCGTCGCCGACAGCCTGCTGCCGGACGCCGATGCGCTCTACGACTCGTCTTCCGTGCCGCACGACACGCGCTGGGATCTGGCCTTGCTGCCGCCCGCCGCGCTCGATGCGTATGCCAACCGGGTAACGGCTGCTGTCACAGCGCGGTTGCGCGGCGCATTCACGCCCGCGCTGGCCTATCTGGCCGAGCTTTGCCTGTATCACGAGCTGATGCACATCGAGGCCTGGTGGATGGCGTTTCAGTACCTGGGCTATGCGCCGCCCGCCGCGCTGACGCTGCCGGACGCCCTGCCCCTGCTCGCCAGCCGACTGGCGCTGGCCGAGGCTGATGTAACGCTGGGCAGCGGGACCGGCGAAGGCTTTATTTTCGACAACGAAAAATGGCGCCATACGGTGCGCGTTCCGGCCTGCGACATCGACACCAGCCTGGTCAGCGAGGCTGCCTTTGCCGCCTTCGTCGACGCTGGCGGCTATCAACTCCGCACGGCGTGGTCGCAAGCAGGATGGGACTGGCGCACCGCCAGCGGCGCGACGCAGCCGGTGTATTGGCGCAAATCCGACGTCGGCTGGCAGGTGCGGCGGTTCGACCAGTGGTCGCCCTTGCTGGCAGGCACGCCCATGCTGCATGTGAACTGTTTTGAAGCCGAAGCCTGCGCGGCCTGGCTGGGGCGCCGCCTGCCGAGTGCCGCCGAATGGCAGCATGCAACGGGAATCGATGGGTTCGACTGGGGAGCGGGCTGGGAATGGACGCGCGACGCCTTCGCGCCCTATCCCGGATTCGAGCCCGACCCGTATCGCGATTATTCGCAGCCCTGGTTCCACACCCATCAGGAACTGCGCGGCGGCGGGCCGGTGACCGATGCGCGGCTCAAGCGATGCGGCTTTCGCAACTTTTATTTGCCGCAGCGGCGCGATGCGTTCGCGGGCTTTAGAACGGCCAGCACTTAGGTCAGAAACAATTCCAGCAGGTCGTTCAAAAAATGCTGCCCGTGCACGCTCGGCTGCAAGCGGGTGGCGCCGGGCAACAGCAGGCCCCGCGCGCGCGCTTTTTCCAGCGCGGCGGCGCACACGACCAAGGGCAGGCCGGTGCGTTCTTCGAACAGCGCCGCAGGCACGCCCTCGGTCAGGCGCAGCGCGTTCATCATGAACTCGAACGGCAGGTCGGTGCGCGTCAGAGTGCGGGTGTCGGCGAGGTGCGTACCCTGCGCGACTGCATCCATGTATTGCTGCGGATGCTTGGTACGCATCTGGCGAATGATGCGGTCGTGGAAACTGAGCTTGGAATGTGCGCCCGCGCCGATGCCGAGGTAATCGCCGAACTGCCAGTAGTTGAGATTGTGACGGCTGGCGTGGTTGGGCCTGGCGTAGGCCGACGTTTCATAGTGCTGCATGCCGGCCCCGATCAGGCGCGCTTCAACCGCCAGCTGCATGTCTGCCGCCGTATCGTCGTCCGGCAGATTGGGCGGCGCGGTGTGGCCGAACGGCGTATTGGGCTCGAGGGTGAGGTGGTAGGCCGACAGATGCTGCGGCTCAAAGCCGAGCGCGGTGTCGATATCGGCCAGCGCCTCGGCCAGCGTTTGTCCGGGCAGCGCAACCATCAGATCGAGATTGAACGTATCGAAATGGGTGGCGGCGAGCTCGGCCGCGCGGCGTGCTTCTGCGTCGTCGTGAATGCGCCCGAGCGCCTGGAGGTGGCGTGGATTGAAGCTCTGGATGCCGAGCGAGACGCGCGTGACGCCGGCTGCGCGAAAGCCGGCGAACTTGGCCGCTTCCACCGTGCCCGGGTTGGCTTCGAGTGTGATTTCCGCACCGGGCAGAAGCCGCGTCAGAGTACGAACGCCCGTCAGGATGCGGTCTATACCCTCGGCTGAAAACAGGCTCGGGGTGCCACCGCCAAAAAACACCGTATGAACGGTGCGACCCCAGACATCTGGCAGCGCCTGCTCCAGATCGGCCAGCAGCGCATCGATATACGCGGCTTCGGGAATCGCTTGCGCCGCGTGCGAATTGAAGTCGCAATACGGGCATTTCTTCACGCACCACGGCAGGTGGATGTAAAGCGACAGCGGCGGCGATACGGTCAGCCCGCCGCCGGCGAAGCGAATGACGGACTCAGCCAAGCTGTTTTAACTTGCCCACCAGATCGCGCAGCGCCTGGCCGCGATGGCTGATGTCGTTCTTGGTGTCTTCATCCAGCTCGGCGCCGGTTTTGCCAAATGGCGGGACGAGGAAATACGGGTCGTAGCCAAAGCCGTTTGCGCCGCGCGGCGTATCGATGATTTCGCCGTGCCAGCGGCCTTCCGAGACGATCGGCTCGGGGTCGTCGGGGTGGCGCACGTAGACCATGACGCAGGTGTAATGCGCGCGGCGATTGGCCTCGTTGGCCAGCGCGGCGATCAGCTTTTCGTTGTTGCGCTGATCGGATTTGGGCTCGCCGGCATAGCGTGCGGAGTAGACGCCGGGCGCGCCGTCGAGCGCCTCGACGCAGATGCCGGAATCGTCGGCCAGCGCGGGCAGGCCGCTGTGCGCGCTGGCGTGGCGCGCCTTGGCCAGACAGTTCTCGACGAAGGTGATATACGGCTCGGGGCAATCGGACACATTGAAATCGGATTGCGGCACCGCCTGAATGTCGAGCGGCGCGAGGATGCGGGCGATTTCACGCAGTTTGCCGGCGTTGCCGGAGGCGATGACGAGCTTGCTCATGCGTACAGCGCCGCGAGCTGGGCGGCGGTGATTTCCGCGATGCCCGCGCTGGCCAGGTCGATCAACGCATCCATGTCGGCGCGCGAGAACGGCGCGCCCTCTGCCGTGCCCTGCACTTCGACGATTCCGCCCGTGCCGGTGATCACCACGTTCATGTCGGTGTCGCAGCCATAGTCTTCCAGATAATCGAGGTCCAGCACGGCTGCGCCTTGATAGATGCCGACCGAGACGGCGGCGATGCTGTCGTTCAGCGGCGTTTCGGTGAGCTTGCCGTCGCGCAGCAGGCCGGCGACCGCATCGGCGACTGCGACGTACGCGCCGCAGATGCTGGCGCAGCGCGTGCCGCCGTCGGCCTGCAACACGTCGCAATCAATGTGCAAGGTGCGTTCGCCGAGTTTTTTCAGGTCGACCACGGCGCGCAGGCTGCGGCCGATCAGGCGCTGGATTTCCTGAGTCCGTCCGGACTGTTTGCCGCGCGCGGCTTCGCGGTCGCTGCGGGTGTGGGTGGAACGCGGCAGCATGCCGTATTCGGCGGTGACCCAGCCTTCTCCGCTGCCTTTTTTGTGCGGCGGGATTTTCTCCAGCACGCTGGCAGTACACAGCACGCGCGTATCGCCCATGGCGACCAGCACCGAGCCTTCGGCATGTTTGGTGTAACCACGGGTGAAGGTCAGGGCACGCAGCGCATCAAGCGCGCGGCCGCTGGGGCGGGAAATGGCAGTCATGGCAGCAGACAAAAAAGAAAGCGCGAGTTTACCGCGCCCCGGGCGTCCCGCTCACGCGACGCGCATGCCTGCGTTACTTGACCGAAATATTCTGGATTGCCTGCTGGATTTCAGCGATGGCGCGTTCGATTTCGTCGTCCGACACCGCGGCCGCGCCTGGCACCGAACGGTGCGCGTTGATTTGCGTGGTGACGCCGCCATCGGGCAGCGCCAGGGTCGAAATGGAATCTTTGCTCGGCATGCGTGCCTCGCCCCAGGTCATGGCAATCAGGCTGAGGTTGTCGCCGTGCTCGCCGCCGCGAAACTCGGCATGGTCCATCAAATGGCGCACCGCGTCTTCCAGCGTGTAGGCATGCAGCAGAGCGGACAGTTCCTGTGCGTTGATCATGCCCCAAATGCCATCGGTGCACAGCAGCATGGTGTCGCCGTCGGTCAGCGGGAGCGGCGCATTGCACTCGACCTGCGGAATGGCGTAGCCCCCCAGGCAGTTGGAGACCTTGTTGCGCTCCGGATGGTGGCCGGCCTCCTCCTCGCTGATGATGCCGTCGCGCACCAGTTGCGCCACGGCGGTATGGTCTTCGGTGCGTGCGATCAGTGCGCCGTCGCTGAACAGATACAGGCGCGAATCACCCACATGCGCCCAGTATGCGGTGCCATCCTGCACCACCGACGCCACCAGCGTGGTGTGCGGGATTTCAAGCAGATCCTGCGCGATGGCGTAGTCGTTGATCGCGCTGTGCGCAAGCGCCGTCGCATCGGCCAGAAAGACCATCGGATCGGACAAACGCGGCTTGGCCAGCTTCTGGAACAGGTCGGTCAGGGTCTGCACCGCGATCTGTGCGGCGATTTCGCCATACAGGTGACCGCCCATGCCATCCGCCACCACCATCAGCAGGGCATCCCGACTGTAGGAATAGGCCACGCGATCCTGATTGTTTTTACGGCCACCCTGACGTGACGCCTGGTAAATGGTGAATTTCATCGTGTTCGCTTTAGAACAGACCTGATTTAAAACAGATCCTTGGTCAGTGAGTGCTTGATGCTGCTTAACAAGGAGGGACGCGGCAACGTCATCGAGGTTCGATCCATCAGCACTTTTTGCAAGCTAAACACACTTTGCGGGCGTTCCATATAGTTGAGCTTGAGACAGTTATCGATGGTTTCGAGCAATTGCGCGGAATAGGTCCCTCTCCAGTTCACCGTGGCCGGCACCATTTTGTCGTTGAGCAGGCGTGCATCGGCCGCCTGCGGCGGGTAGCCCGCCAGACAGGCATACAGGCTGGCGCCCACGCTGTAGATGTCGCTCCAGGGGCCCAGCCGCTCGCGGTTGTGGTATTGCTCGGGCGCGGCAAAACCCGGGGTGTACATGGGTTGCAGCTTGCTTTCTTCCTGGGTCAGCGTTTGTCGAGCCGCACCAAAGTCGATCAGCACCGGCGAACCGTCGAGGCGGATATAGATGTTTGACGGCTTGATATCGAGGTGCAGCAGCTTGTGCGTATGGACTTCGCGCAGGCCGTTCAGCAGTTGCGCAAACACGCGGCGGATGAAGCTTTCGCGAATGCTGCCGCGGTTGGCCTGGATGTGCTGCTGCAGGGTTTTGCCGCGTTCGAAGCGCATCACCATGTAAACCGTGTCGTTGGCACGGAAGAAGTTGACCACGCGGATGACGTTGGGGTGATTGATGCACGCAAGCGCACGGCCTTCCTCGAAAAAGCACTTCATGCCGTGGCGGAAAATATTGTTGTTTTCGGTTGAACTGGCCTGCACGATGACCGAGCCTTCGGTGCGCAGCACCAGCGCGCCCGGCAAATACTCCTTGATGGCCACCGGCTGGTTGGCGTCATCGCGCGCCAGATAGACCAGGCTGAAGCCACCGCCGCCAATTTTGCGGACAATGGTGTATTCGTTCAGCCGATATCCGTTGGGAAGTGCCTGGTTGGGTTGAGTCGCCATAATCGAACGTCTATTATCTTTTTCAGTTTACGGGTTGGCCTGCCATCAAATTACACCCGGCGGGTCGCCAGCCATCGCTTTAATCACTCGCACACCCATTATGACCACCAGCATGACCGGGTTCGCCGCCCACAGCATCAACCTCAAGCATGCCAGCGTCAATATCGACCTGCGCAGCGTCAACCAGCGTTACCTCGAATTGCATTTTCGCCTGGCCGACGAAGTGCGCATCCTGGAACCGCAGTTGCGCGAATTGATCCAGCAGCGGCTGACACGGGGAAAGGTGGAATGCCGCATCAGCCTCAATCCGGGTTCCACCGCCACGCCCGATAACGGCTTAAACCCGGCGATTCTTGAGTGTCTGGCGCGGTGGCAGGCCGACGTGCAACAGCGTCTGCCCGGTAGCGCGCCGCTCAGCGTCAACGACATTCTGCACTGGCCTGGCGCGGTACCCGCCGTCAGCCAGCCGCAAGATACGCTGAACGAAACCGTGCTGAGCGGAATGCGGGTCACGCTTGACGAGATGGTAGAAAGCCGCCAGCGCGAAGGCGCCAAGCTCAAGCAGCA
>NCCT01000064.1:3353-26024 GCA_002279795.1 Hydrogenophilales bacterium 12-61-10 | reverse complement strand
GCCTGGGTTGACGTCATCAAGACCGAGCAAACTGACATGCCAGCCTTCTTTGACGCATAACAATTTGTTTTTGAATGAATAAAGCCCGGATTACCCGGGTTTTTTCATTTTCGCGATTAATATCAAACCTGCTTATCCTCAAATAAAAATAAAGGATTATTCAGGGCTTCCCCCCGGTGCTATCCTGCCCAGACTCTAATACCCCCATAAAGTCTGAGGAGACAGCATGTCCAAACTGGTACGCCCCCATGGCGGCGGAGAACTCAAACCCCTGTTGCTGACAGGAGATGCCCTCGCCGCCGAGAAATCGCGTGCTGCCTCGCTGCCCAAAGTCAAAATGAGCTCGCGCGAAACCGGCGATCTCATCATGCTGGGTATTGGCGGATTCACGCCGCTCGACGGCTTCATGACTCACGGCGACTGGGAAGGCGTGTGCGACGGCTACAAGATGGCCAACGGTCTGTTCTGGCCGATTCCCGTCACCTTGTCGACTGATGACGAAACCGTGAAGGTGGGCGACGAAGTTGCCCTGGTCGACACCGAAACCGGCGACATTATGGGCACCATGAAGGTGACCGAGAAATACAGCATCGACAAGGCCCATGAGTGCATGCAGGTCTACAAGACCACCGACCTCGAGCATCCCGGCGTGAAAATGGTCATGGCCCAGGGCAAGTACAACCTGGCCGGCCCGGTCAAGGTGCTGTCTACCGGCAGCTTCAAGGAAGAATACGGCGAGCAGTTCATGACCCCGGCCGAAACACGCGCCAAGTTCGAGCAGCTTGGATGGTCCAAGGTCGCTGCCTTCCAGACCCGCAACCCGATGCACCGCAGCCACGAGTACCTGGCCAAGATCGCTATCGAGACCATGGATGGTGTGCTGGTTCACTCGCTGCTTGGCGCGCTCAAACCCGGCGACATCCCCGCCGATGTGCGCTCGGAAGCGATCTCCGTTCTGGTCGAAAACTACTTTGCTCCCAACACCGTGATCCAGGCCGGTTACCCGCTCGACATGCGCTACGCCGGTCCGCGTGAAGCGCTGCTGCATGCGCTGTTTCGCCAGAACTACGGCTGCTCGCACCTGATCGTCGGCCGCGACCACGCTGGCGTGGGCGATTACTACGGCCCGTTCGACGCCCAGAAAATTTTCGACGAAATCCCCAAGGGTTCGCTCGAAACCCAGAACATGAACATCGACTGGACCTTCTGGTGCAACAAGTGCGGCGGCATGGCCTCACAGCGTACCTGCCCGCACACCAAGGACGACCGCATCCTGCTGTCCGGCACCAAGGTGCGTTCGATGCTGTCCGAAGGCCAGGATCTGCCGGTCGAATTCAGTCGCCCTGAAGTCGCCAAAGTGCTGCAAAAATATTATGCCGGCCTCACCGCCGAGCAGAACATCAAGGTCGAACTGAAAGGTCATTCGGCCGCATGAGTTTTACCTGTATTCAATACAGGACAAGGGTTTTAGGACACGAGCCTACCGGAAGCGGACTCGCGATACGCCCCGGCCAAGGACGGGTTCAGTTCTAAGCGGACCGCGACGGTCGCGGAAGTTAGCTAACTTAAGGAGACTGTAATGCCAACCTATGTTCGTACCGACAAGTGCGACGGATGCAAGGGTCAGGACAAGACCGCCTGCATGTACATCTGCCCGCACGACCTGATGAAGCTGGACAAGGACGGTTCAGAAACCGGCCATGCCATGCGCGCATTCAACCAGGAACCCGAGCAGTGCTGGGAGTGTTATTCCTGCGTCAAGATTTGTCCGCAACAGGCGATCGAATGTCGCCACTACGCCGACGTCGTGCCGCTGGGCGGCATGGTGCAGCCGCTGCGTGGTTCCGACTCGATCATGTGGACCATCAAGTTCCGCAATGGCGTGCTGAAGCGTTTCAAGTTCCCGATCCGCACCACGCCCGAAGGCTCGATCGATCCGTACGGCAACAAGCCGATGCCCAAGATGGCTGACATCGAGCAAACCGGTTCGTTCACCCGCGACATGATGGGTGGTTACCGCGCTGGCAACCCTGCCGAACTGATTCGCAAGTAATAGAGAGGAAAACAAAATGGCTGGAGAATTTGGTAATCCCGAAGTTATCCAGGAGGAAGTCGACATCCTCCTGATCGGCGGTGGCATGGCATGCTGCGGTGCCGGCTACGAAGTCATGCGCTGGGCAGACGCTGCCAAAGCTGAAACCGGCATCGACCTGAAAATCAAGCTGGTCGACAAGGCCGCGATGGACCGTTCCGGTGCCGTCGCGCAGGGCCTGTCCGCGATCAACACCTACATCGGTTCCGAGCAGGACCCCGCCGACTACGCTCGCATGGTCTCCAACGACCTGATGGGTATCACCCGCGACGACCTTGCCTACGACCTGGGCCGCAACGTGGACGACTCCGTTCACCTGTTCGAAGAATGGGGCCTGCCGATCTGGAAAACCGACGAAAACGGCGAGCGCCACGACGGCGCCCAGGGTCTGCCCGCGTTGAAGGACGGCGGCAAGCCCGTGCGTTCCGGCAAATGGCAGATCATGATCAACGGCGAATCCTACAAATGGATCGTTGCCGAAGCGACCAAAAAAGCGCTCGGCATGGACCGCATCGAAGAGCGTATCTTCATCGTCAAGCTGGTCAACGACAAGAACGATCCGCAGCGCATCGCCGGTGCGGTCGGCTTCTCGACCCGCGACCACAAGGTTGTCGTCTACAAAGCCAAGGCCATTCTGCTGGCCGCTGGCGGTTGCGTGAACATCTTCCGTCCGCGCTCGGTGGGTGAAGGCACCGGCCGCGCCTGGTACCCGGTGTGGAACGCTGGCTCGACCTACGCGATGGCTGCCGAAGCTGGCGCCGAGCTGACCATGATGGAAAACCGCTTCGTGCCCGCCCGCTTCAAGGATGGTTACGGCCCGGTCGGCGCCTGGTTCCTGCTGTTCAAGGCGCAAGCCGTCAACGCCTATGGCGAAGTCTACATGGTGAAAAACAAGGAATTGCTGAACGACTACCCTCCCTATGGGCAAGCAGCCGTTCCCGCATCGTGTCTGCGTAACCACCTGATGCTGAAGGAAATGAAGGAAGGCCGCGGACCCATCTACATGGACACCGTGACCGCCTTGGCAAAACTGCGTGAAACGCTGACCCCGCGCGAAGTGAAGCACCTGGAAGCTGAAGCCTGGGAAGACTTTCTCGACATGTGCGTCGGCCAGTGCGGCATCTGGGTCGGGGAAAACATCGAGCCTGAGAAGAAAAACTCCGAACTGATGCCGACCGAGCCCTACCTGCTTGGTAGCCACTCCGGTTGTTGCGGTATCTGGGTGTCGGGTCCGACCGACCTCGGCGCACCGACCGACGAAGCGCATGCTGACGCGGCGAAGATTCCGGCTCACCTGCCCAAGGGCTGGAGCTGGGGCTATCGCTCCATGACGACGGTCAAGGGTCTGTTCACCGCCGGCGACGGCGTGGGCGCATCCGGCCACAAGTTCTCCTCCGGCTCACACGCCGAAGGCCGCATGTGTGCCAAGTCCATGGTCAAGTACTGCATCGACAACAAGGACCTGAAGCCCGAACTCGACACCTCCGTTGAGCAACTGGTGGAAGACATCTACAAGCCGGTGCGTACCTTCCTCGAGCACAAGGACTACACGACGGCGATCGACGTCAACCCCAACTACATCACGCCCAAGATGCTGCAGTTCCGTCTGCAGAAAATCATGGACGAGTATGTTGCAGGCGTCGCGACCTACTACACGACCAACGCCAACATGCTGGGCGTGGCAGAAGACAAGCTGAACATGCTGAAAGAAGACGCCGAGAAGATGCGTGCGAAAGACCTGCACGAACTACTCCGCGCCTGGGAAAACTACCACCGCATCCTGACGGCGGAAGCCCACATGAAGCACATCCAGTTCCGCGAAGAAAGCCGCTATCCCGGCTTCTACTATCGCATGGACAAGAACTTTGTCGATGAGGAAAACTGGCACTGCTTCGTGAACTCGGTCTACGACAAGAACTCCAAACAGTGGAACTGCTTCAAGCGCGCCCACGTGGATCTGGTCGACAAGTCCAAGCTGTTCAAGCCCGCTGCGCACTGATCCGCGCAAGCAGCAAGGAGACGGGCACCTTCGGGTGTCCGTTTTTTTTCCGGACGGCAAAACAGCATGACCGACAAGGTTTAGCATCCAGCCGAAAGCGCGTAATCTCGCGTTTTCATGTGTGTGTTAAGTAATGGGGTTGTCCCCGAAGAAAGCTGAAATGAACGAAAACGAATTCAAAGACCTGATCGACGATTCCCCGTTTGCAGGCAGCCCGGTCAAGCCCATCATGCTTGCAGAAGATGCCACGCTGCAATTCCGTTGTCACCGCAATGTCAAATGCTGGAACGCCTGCTGCAGCAACATCGACATTCCGCTTACCCCCTATGACGTGCTGCGCCTGAAAAAACGGCTGGACATGTCATCGGGTGACTTTCTCAAGCAGTACTCGATTCCATTCGAAATGGACAAGGACGGCATGCCCGGCATCAAGCTGAATCCGGTCGAAGGCGGCACCGCCTGCCAGTTCATGACGCCTGAAGGTTGCGGTGTTTACGAAGACCGTCCCACGGCCTGCCGTTATTATCCGGTGGCATTGCTGACCATGCGTCGCTCCGACGAATACGTCGATCGCAGCGCCTATGCGCTGGTGCGGGAGTCGCACTGCCTCGGCCACCTTGAAGACAAAACCCAGACCATCGAGCAATACCGCGCCGAACAGGGCGTGGTCGAATATGACCAGAAGGCACACGCCTGGCGCCAGCTGGTGGTCAAGCGGAAATCGGCCGGCCCCACCATCGGCAAACCATCTCCCGTGTCGAACCAGCTGTTTTTCATGGCGAGCTACGACATGGATCGCTTCCGCGCCTTTGTCATGAGCCCAAGCTTCAACGACACGTACGACATCCCGGTCGAAATCATGGCAACTCTGATCGCCGACGACGAAGCCCTGCTCGACTTCGGCCTCAATTTTTTGCGCCATGCCCTGTTCGGTGAGGATTTCGTCAAGCAGCATCCGGGTGCCTACGACAAGCGGGTCGCGCGTCGTCGCGCCCTGGCCGAACAAGACCAGGCCGCGGAACTCGAACAAAAAATGGTACGCGAGGACGATAAATACTCGGGTGAACACTAAGCCATGCGCCATACCATCATGATGGGCTGCATGGCACTGGTTCTGGCAACCAGTGCGGGCGCTGACTCGCTGAACAAATGCATCGATGCTCAGGGGCAGGTGACGTATTCCAATCTGCCCTGTCGCAACGCGCGCGAAGTCCGCGCGGTCGAACCTGCAAAGGCTGCTTCGGCGCGCCAATGCGACAGCCTGACCGACAAGCTGGGAACGGTTTTTGACAAGATGGATCAAGCTCGCCGCAAGGGATACACCCAGGAACAAATGAACAAATGGAACCAGGAAGTCAAAGCCCTGGAAACTAAAAAACAGCAATCCGGCTGCTTTTGATCGGCCCCGCCATGAACGCACGCACCCTCGACCCCGCCCATCACCTGATCGAAAAGGAGCCCTATTACGAGGCCGTCGGCGACGAAATCCAGTTGTTCGAAGCGGCCTACCGGCAGCAGATTCCAGTGCTGCTGAAAGGCCCCACCGGTTGCGGCAAGACGCGTTTCATGGAACACATGGCCTGGCGGCTCAAGCGCCCGCTGATCACTGTCTCGTGTCACGACGATCTCACCGCGTCCGACCTGGTGGGGCGCTATCTGGTCAAGGGCGGCGAAACCGTCTGGGTCGACGGCCCGCTCACTCGCGCCGTGCGCTGCGGCGGCATCTGCTACCTCGATGAAATTGTCGAAGCGCGCAAGGACACCATGGTGGTGATCCATCCGCTGGCCGACGACCGCCGCAATCTGCCGATGGAAAAACTCGGCCAGGTGGTCGAAGCTCCGCCCGAGTTCTGCATGGCAATTTCCTACAACCCGGGCTACCAAAGCGTGCTCAAGGACTTGAAGCAATCCACCCGGCAACGCTTCGTCGCACTTGAATTCGACTACCCCGGCGCAACGCTGGAGCGCCGCATCGTCGCCACCGAATCCGGCGTCTCCGACGCTATCGCCGACAACCTGGTGCGCTTCGCCCAGATGACGCGCAACCTCAAGGGCAGCGGCCTGGAGGAAGGCGCGTCGACGCGGCTGCTGGTGCACGCCGGCAAACTGATCGCCGACGGCGTCAGCCCCGTTTCGGCATGCAAGGCGGCCGTGGCGCAAGCCGTCACCGACGATGCCGACATGCTGAAAGCCATCCAGGAACTGTCCTCCTCGATCTTCTGATGGCGTCGCTTTAGTCATGGCATTGGCGCCGCTTACTGCCGCCGAAATGGAGGCCAGCCTCCACATCTGGCTGGATACCGAATTCACCTTCTTCAAAGTCGAGGAACTCGCTGTCGAGCTGCAACCGCTGGCGCGCGACGAGCAGGACTTCATCCTCGGCTGGATTCGCCGCATCGCCTCCACCCACATTACCCTGGCCTGGCAGTTCGGCCGCCGGGCACCGGCCTTGCTGCCGCATATGGAACTGCGCCTGCTCGAAGCCTGGGCGCTGCACACCTGCGACGTGTTCGATCGCACCGGCCTGCAGAATGCGCTGCGCGTGATGGAACAAGTCGACAGCTTCGACGTCGTGCAACACAAGAACGACGCGGCCGGCGCACTGTTTGAAGAAATCTCGCCAGTGCTGGGCAACTTTGTCTGCGGCTTGTCTGGACGCCGCTTGCGGATCGAAGAAGGCGACGCCGCCTGGACCGACGGAGAGCGCATCGTATTGCCGCCACTGATCGCTGCCCTGCCCGATCAGGACGATAATTTTCTGCTCGCAAAAGTCATGGTGGCGCTGCTGTGGGCGCAGACCCGCTTCGGCACCCTGCGTATCGATCTGGTCGCCGTTACCGCCCACTACCCCGACCCCGAGCGCGCGCTGAATCATTTGTACGCGCTGGAAATCCTGCGGCTGTCGGCGCAGATCAAGCGCGAGTTGCCCGGCTTGCATCGCGAGATGACACGCTTGCGCAGCCTGCTCGATGCGCCGCTGTCACCCGCCTGGCATGTGCTTGAAGCCCGACTCGCCGCATCTGACGCTACGGTGGCCGATAGCCTGGCCCTGCTCGATTTAGCGTATGCCGAAGCCGGGTGCCCGCATTTCTCGGATCAGGGCTGCCTGCGCCCAGACGCCATTGCCGCAGCCCGTGCCGCACGCATCGACAAGGAAAAGGCGCGGCTGCGCATCAAGCTCGCCGAGCTGCTGGCAGAGCAGCAGGCCACGCAGTCAGAAACCCCTCCTGCGCCCGAGCCTGCCTCCGAATTCGACGTCACGCCGCGGGACGAAAACGGCCGACTCGATTTCGAGATCACCCTCGACGATGCGCCCATCGCGCCGCCCGAAGGCGTCAAGCAACTGTTGACCTCGATCTATCTTGATTTCGGCGAAATCCCGCCGGACTACCTCACCCCGGCAGGCGAAGGTGAGTACGATGCGAGCCGGGTGTTCGACCAGCCCGAAGATCCCGATGCGGTATGGCAGGGCACTTATCACGAGAAAGGCGCCGTGCTCTATCCGGAGTGGGATCATGGCCGCCAGCATTACCGCAAGAACTGGTGCGTGATGCGCGAAAAAACCATCGCTCCGGTTTACGACGGCTTCCACCGCGATACGCTGGGAAAATACGCGGGCGTGGTGAAACACCTGCGCAAGAAATTCGAGGCGCTGCGCGACGAGAACCGGCTCGACAAGCGGCAAACCCAGGGCGATGAAATCGATCTCGACGCGCTGATCGAAGCACTGGCCGATGCCCGCGACGGCAGCGAAATGAGCGATCGTCTGTTCCAGCGCATGCACCGGACCGAGCGCAACATCGCGGTGGCTTTTTTGGTAGACATGAGCGGCTCGACCCAGGGCTGGATCAACGAAGCCGAACGTGAAGCGCTGATCCTGTTGTGCGAAGCGCTGGAACTATTGGGCGACCGCTACGCGATCTATGGCTTTTCCGGCACCACGCGCAAACGCTGCGAGCTGTTCCGCATCAAGACCTTCGACGACCGTTACGACGATGAAGTGAAGGCGCGCATTTCCGGCATCCGGCCGCAGGAATATACCCGCATGGGATTTGCACTGCGCCACATGAGCAAGCTGCTGAACCAGGTGGAGGCCAAGACCCGCGTGCTGATTACGCTCTCGGACGGCCGACCGGACGACTATTTCGACGTCTATCGCGGCGTCTACGGCGTGGAGGACACGCGCATGGCGCTGCTGGAAGCCGCGCGCACCGGCATTCACCCCTTCTGCATCACGCTCGACCGCGACGCACGCGACTACCTGCCGCACATGTATGGCGCGGCGCGTTACGTCATTCTGGACGACGTGCGACAATTACCGATCAAAGTGACTGATATTTACCGCCGCATCACGACCTGAACCCGCACGACATGAACCTCGACGAACTGAAAATCGGATATTTCTACAGCAACGGCGCCTACGGCCGCACCTGGGGCGTGCGTCAGCTCACCGACATCGCGCAGGACGCCGAAAGCGGCGAAACGGTTTTTCACTTCAAAGGGGTGGCGGGAGTTTGCCGCCGCAAGAAAGGGCATTGCACCCCGCTGGAATTCGCCCGTTGGGCGCGTTACCAGGTTGCGCTCCTGGAAAACGACTGGAAGCGCGTCGGCGGTGAAGCCCTGCTGGCCGTCGATCCGCTCACATTCTGACCCCAAGCGTCAATCAGTGACAGCAGGCGTAACGGCCTCGGGCTCTTCTTCTTCAATGCGCGGAGCCTGGGCGCCAAGATAATCCATCAGCGCGTAAGTCAGAGCCGTACATCCCGTGCCTTCCAGCGCCGAAATCGCAAACACCGGTCCCGACCACTCGTAGTCCTTGATGAACTGCGCGACCACCGCCTCGCGTTCCGCTTCGTCCACCATGTCAATCTTGTTCAACACCAGCCAGCGCGTTTTTTCGTAGAGTTGCTGATCGTATTTGCGCAACTCTTCAACGATTGCACGCGCCTCATGCACCGGATCGCCCTCTTCCCAGCGTGGCGAAATGTCGACCAGATGCAACAGCACGCGGGTGCGCTGCAAATGCCGCAAAAACTGGTGGCCAAGCCCCGCACCTTCGGCAGCGCCTTCAATCAGGCCAGGGATGTCGGCAATAACAAAGCTGCGTTCGCTATCCACCCGCACCACACCCAGATTCGGTGCGAGCGTGGTAAAGGGATAGTCAGCGACTTTGGGGCGCGCTGCCGACACGGCGCGGATGAAAGTCGATTTTCCCGCGTTCGGCATGCCCAGCAAGCCCACGTCGGCCAGCACCTTCAACTCCAGTGCCAGTTCCCACTCTTCGCCCGGTTCGCCCAGGGTGTGCTGGCGCGGCGCGCGATTGGTACTGGACTTGAAGTGCTGGTTGCCCAGTCCGCCCTTGCCGCCTTTGGCCAGACAAATCTTCTGGCCATTGACGGCCAGATCCGCTACCACCTCGCCGCTGTTGATATCGGTAAAAACCGTGCCGACCGGCACACGCACGATCAGGTCTTCGCCGCCTTTTCCATAACATTGCGCGCCGCGCCCGCTCTCGCCTTTCTGCGCCTTGAAAATCCGCGTATAGCGAAACTCGACCAGCGTATTGATATTGCAGTCGGCCACCACGAATACGCTGCCGCCGCGTCCGCCATCGCCGCCATCCGGTCCGCCGTTGGGTATGAACTTTTCACGGCGAAACGAGGCGCTGCCATCGCCGCCCTTGCCGGCCATCACCTGAATTTTTGCTTCGTCGATGAATTTCATATTGGCGTGTTCCTAATCAACATTTACCCCGCACAAACAAAAAAGCCCCATCCGGCGGACAGGGCTTTTATGGCGACCGAATCGGCCCCGGCTCGAATCAAGCGACCAGCGGCTCGATTCGGACCATGCGGCGACGGGCTGCGCCCTTGACTTCAAACTTCACGGTGCCTTCCGCCTTGGCGAACAAGGTGTGATCCTTGCCAATACCGACGTTATCACCGGGGTGGAACTGGGTACCGCGCTGACGCACGATAATGTTTCCAGCCAGAACAAACTCACCGCCGTAGCATTTCACGCCCAGACGCTTCGATTCTGAATCGCGGCCGTTACGCGAACTACCGCCTGCTTTCTTGTGTGCCATTTATCTGCTCCTTATGCGGTAATGCCGCCGATTTGTACTTCAGTGAAGTACTGACGATGACCCTGGCTCTTGCGATAATGCTTGCGGCGACGCATCTTGAAGATCTTGATCTTGTCTCCGCGTGCCTGGTCCAGGACCGTGGCAGTCACCGTGGCTCCGCGCAGCATCGGCGCACCCACTTTGATGTCGGCACCATCGCCCACCATCAACACTTGGTCGAAGGTGATTTCGCTGCCGACGTCGGCCTCGAGCTTTTCAATTTTAAGTTTGTCGCCAGCGCACACGCGATATTGCTTGCCGCCGGTTTTGATGACTGCGTACATGGGGGTCTCCAACCGTTACGAACCCGGGAAAGAGCGAGATTTTAGCGGCGAACCCAACGTAAGTCAAACGCTTCGACAAGTCTTTATCAAGGCAGGCTGCTGTGAAAAAGCCAGGTCAGACTGATACCATTGCAGGATTGTCCTAATAACAAGTCTGAATATCCCAAATCGTGTCTCTGGAGAGCCTGCAATCCTATCTGTCCGACGACATGCATGCCGTCGACCATGTCATCCGCCAAAGCCTGTATTCCGACGTGGCGCTTATTCGGCAGGTGTCCGAATACATTATCAATAGTGGTGGCAAGCGGATGCGCCCGGCGCTGGTTCTGTTGTCTGCCGGCTGTTTCAACTATTCGGGCAGCGCTCACCACACCCTCGCGGCGGTGGTCGAGTTCATCCATACCGCGACCCTGCTGCACGATGACGTGGTGGATGAATCCGAATTGCGGCGCGGTCGTGAAACCGCCAACGCCCTGTTTGGCAATGCCGCCAGCGTGCTGGTCGGCGACTTTCTCTATTCGCGCGCATTTCAGATGATGGTTGCGGTCGACAATATGGAGATCATGCGCATCCTGTCTGATGCCACCAATACCATTGCCGAAGGCGAAGTGCTGCAACTGCTTAATTGTCACGACCCCGACATCGACGAAGACAATTACCTGCGCGTGATCCGCTACAAGACCGCCAAACTATTTGAGGCAGCCGGGCGCCTTGGCGCCGTCATCAGTGGCGGCACCGAAGAACAGAAGGACGCGCTGGCGCGTTACGGCATGCACCTTGGCACGGCATTCCAGTTAATCGACGATGTGCTCGACTATTCTGGCGACTTCCTCAAGACCGGCAAAAATATCGGCGACGATCTGGCCGAAGGCAAGCCCACCCTGCCACTCCTGTATGCGATGAAGCACGGCACGGCCGAGCAGACTGCAAGCATTCGCCAGGCCATCGAGCACGGCGGGCTGACCGAATTCCAGAGCGTGCTGGCTGCAATCAAGGACACGCAAGCCCTGCAATACACCCGCGAAGCCGCGCAACGAGAAGTTCAGGCCGCCAACGCGGCAATTTCTGTCCTGCCGGATTCAAATTCCAAGTCAGCTTTGCTACAATTAGCGGCTTTCGCGGTTGACCGTAGTTTTTGACCGCGTTGTTTGTGTAGTTCCCGTTAGTTCGTCAAACCAGGTGTACGGATCGTGTCCGGCACCGCCATCTGCCTCGGGGCGTAGCTCAGCCTGGTAGAGTACTGCGTTCGGGACGCAGGAGTCGGAGGTTCGAATCCTCTCGCCCCGACCACTTCTTTAGATGAAAGCCTTGAGAAATCAGGGCTTTTTTCATTTCCAGCCTCAGTTCGGATACTCCCTCGATCATCCCCGCTTAGGTTTCAGGGTGACTCTTGGGTGACAGCAGGGTGACTAACTGTCTAATTTCAAGCTACACGGTCTGGCTAGCGTGCACAAGTGCCCTGCTTGTCTGATATGCCTCTGGTCTCGCTTCCCGTCAATTCGCTCACGCGCCCCCACGCCATCGACGCACTAGCTGCCCAGTATCCCTCTCCGGTTGCAGACTCCTCGCGCGCCCTGCCATTTAGAGTCACCCGGAATGGACAAAGAAATCTCGCAGCATCTTTGTTCATCGACTAATCATTCCCTCTGTGTTTCATGTGCTGTGCCCATTGGTCCATCTCTCGCTGAGGGAATGCGGCTGGGGGACTGGGTGCGAGCCAGTGGGTACATCACAGGAGATACAACATGCACGTACTCGGAGCAACACAGGTGCAACAGCACCGTACTCAGCTTCAGAGATTCAAGGAACTGGCAGAACAAGTAGCAGGAACCAGCCCGGACATGCGCGAGCCGGAACTGCACTCTGCTAGGCAGTTTGTCGGAGCGGGGGATAGAAGGAGCGGCAACAACGCACAAGCGCAACTCTCTGAGCACGGACCCTCCGCATTAGATCGCGACGCACTGAAGGATGCAGTAACTCTCAGCAGAGATAGGCTAATCCAGAAATACGGTTGCACCATCGCTGATAGGGCAATCGAGGCAAGTAAGAGCCAAGCCCCAACACTCAAACAAATCCTCGGGAAGCGCCAGCGAATGCGTCGGGAGGCTGATGCTGAGTGCGGCAAAGCTATGGTAGCAGCAGGTATTCAGGTTCAACAGCACAGCGTGCGGGATTACACGCATGTCATTGTTACTCAATTGAACCTGTTGCAAGAAGGGGTAAGTCCAAGCATTAGCGCCGTGGTAATCGCTGCTTTTCCAGATGATCCGAAGAAGGCTACGAGTATCCGGAATAGCCGACACGGAAACCGACGGAAGCAAGCGTACAACTCCGACGCTGTACGAAGTCACCCAATGGAGAAAGCAATGCAAATGACGCACGGTAGGGCCAGCATGAATCGGAGACACACTGCCGGAACCTTTGGGCAGAGCCTCGACATTAACCATGCGATGTTCAAGAGTTGTGACAGAATCGCCAAGCTTGAAGCCCGTGTGCAATTGCTTGAGCAACAGATGCAGAGCACGAAACAACGCGAGGCGCTTGCTGATGCCGGATGCACTACCTCTCGTGAGAAGGTTCTAGCTCTTTACGATCAAGGTAAGCGACAGACTGAGATTGCTAGATTATTAGACATGTCTCTCAATACCGTGAAGGCAATCCTTCGACGTTCCAAGGAGGGCTGATCGGGTTTGGATGAGGGGGCAAGGGTGCGTTTGCACCCTGCTTTTGAGGTCGATTTCTATTACTACGTAAAGTAGATTAATAGAAACGGGTGCCCCCTCTGATTCCATGTGGAAAGTTATTAACGTATGTGTACGGCGTTGGGCTATTGTCACCAGCGGCTCCCGGCCTCGGGGTGTGACGACTCTGCTCACAGAGGCCCTAGTACCCGCGATGGCTCCAGTCGCCCCCGCGGCTACCCCATATACCCAACCGCCTTCACTGGGCCTGCTGTGGCGGTTTCTGTGGCCCCGTTGGTCGCTCGTCAAGCCCCAGCGGATTGCCTTGCAAGTGCCTTGTCGGGGATTGTAGCTCTCGCTACCCTCGGCTTGAATGCCCCGCTGCCCCTTATGTGCTCTCCCGACGGCTCGGGAAGGTATCTGTTTCTTTTGGGTGCGGCGGGGTTGGGCGGTTGCACTGCACTTGCACATGAAATTGCAACGCCCGTGCGTCGGGCCCTCTCACCCGCCCAATGTCGCCGCTTCCCCCCACACACCCCCCGGCAAGCGCCCTAGAACCCCCTAGAGGCCCGCGAAGCCTTTGCCCCAAGGGCTAACCTATCCAAGCCCCCCAGCGAAGCGCACGGAGCCTTCAAGGGGAGAAAGCCAAATTATTCCCGTGCCCAACTCTAAAGCGTCGTGTCAATGCTCAACGCAGGGGGTGGCAGCATCCAAGGCATTTCGAGAGCGACAGGGCTTTCCCGAGCAACTGTCTATCGAATTCAGGAAAGCCCGACTAGAGCATCAGCAGCTCTTGACGCATGGGAGGTTTAACCCCAAGCATCATTGGGCCAGCAGCTTAGTCTTTTGCTCATCAAACTCTTTTTGCGTTATTGCCCCTGAAACGAGCAATTCCTTTAACTGCTTGATCTGTCCGTACTTATCCGGGGTGGCCCCGCCCCCTTTCCCTCACTAGGGAGGGCAACCACTTGCACCCCTGAAGCACGCTGCTGAATTTCAGGATCGCCCGAAACCAAACAACGGAATTTCAAGTCCGCGCTTGGGGGATTTTTCCCCAACGCTCCATCTTGGGTTTTCAAAGAAACCTCGACCATTTCCCGGTTTCGCTTCGCACAAAATTCATTGGCTGCCTGATAAACACCAACCTTAACGCCATCGGTTGAAAACCCAGCACCGCTCGACGTCACCGAATACGTATCAGTGCCAGTTGGGATAACCGCGCCTGTACCGCAAGCAGCCATAAAAACTGACGTCAGCAAAATCACTTTCTTCAAAACACCGCCCTCCAAGACTACGCAATAAATAAAAGAACTCGTTCTGTTATACGTACAACCTGTTTCTTCAAAACTCAGCCCAACAGAACAGAACGCACTGCATTGTTAGCATCCAGCACTCGCGCCAAAACACGATGTACTCATGCGTAAGGCCTCTCTTACCCTAACATCATTCCGCTTCCCCGGCGCTCCCTTCAATAGAAGGTTCAGGAAGCATGGGCTAGTTTCACCGCAAGTTCGCCAGCATCAATTGATACATACCGTTGAAGCATGTTTGCCGTCGTGTGACCAGAGATGCTACGGAGCTCCAAGATGTTCAAGCCGAGTTTCGCAAGCCGCGTTAGGGCATCGTGCCGTAGATCATGAAACGTGAAGTCTTGAATGCCAGCCCTTGCGACTGCACGTGCATACGCTTGCTTCAGTGTCTCAATCGTTACCGGGAACACGTGGCCTTCAAGGCTGCGAGGCAGTGACCTCAGCATAGACGCACAAGCTGGAGATAGGGGGATGGTACGGCCACCGGTTTTCCCTGATGCCTTGGCTACCTTGCGTTCAAGATCAACATCATGCCATGTGAGTGCAAGGATTTCACCTCGCCGCGCTGCTGTCTCAAGCGCGAATACAACAACGGGCGTTATCCAAGGGTTTTGACACTGAGCACAGGCAGCAATTAGGGCTTGCCGCTGGGTGCCATTTAATACTCTGTCTCGGGCCTTGTTGGGGGTGGGCTTGCGGATCAGGCTGACGGGGTTGCTATAGAGACCAAAACCCCATTCACGAATCGCCACGGTGAAGACATGCCCCAATAGCTGCAACTCACGCGTCACCGTACTGCCCGACACCTCAGCCAAGCGTTCATCCCGCCAACTGGCAAGTTTCTGGCCGGTAACTGCCGTTACTGCGTACATTGCCAACGAGGTGCGACACATGGCATTGATGCGGATTGTTTCCACTTCGGCCCCTCGCTTGGTGCTGCTGATTTCCTTTGCGTACCGCTTGAGGAGGTCTTTCAGGGTGGTTTGCTCGGCTTCACTCCGATCTACCCACTGACCGGTATCAAACAGCCTTTCCTGTTGCCTTGCCCACTTCGCGGCGTCCTTCTTCAGGTCGAAACTCTTGGATTGGGTAGGGTAGCCTTTACGTTTGACGATGCATTGCCAGCGGTCGCCACGTTGCCGGATTGTTGCCATGTTTGCTGCCTCGGGTGACAGCGGGGTGACCGATGGTGTATCGCTCGGGCCTTCGAAACTCTTAACCACTTGAATTTCAAGAGGTTCGGGGCGTAGCTCAGCCTGGTAGAGTACTGCGTTCGGGACGCAGGAGTCGGAGGTTCGAATCCTCTCGCCCCGACCATCATTTCTTGCTTTTGCCAATCCCGATCTGCTATTTGCTGCATGCTGTTGCCGTTATGGCAAAAACAGGTATGCATCAAGCAATCGACGGCCACAAGCCACTCGATCCGACCCAAGCCGTCTGTGCCAACGCGAGACATCCCGGAGCTTGGAGATGAGCGATAATTTCGGCCTGTTGTTCTCCCCCGCCGTCTTGCCGGCTCTGTCAGGCCCACCATGATCCCCGACCGTCTCGCCTTCATTGACCTCGAAACCACCGGTGCCAACTTCTCGCATGATCGCATCACCGAAATCGGCATTGTCGAGGTCGATGGCGACACGGTGACCCGCTGGAACACCCTGATCAATCCGCAGCGCAGCATCCCCGAATTCATCCAGCACATGACCGGCATCAGCAATGAGATGGTCGCGGACGCGCCGACCTTCGACCAGGTTGCGGCCGAGCTTGGCCGGCGTCTGCAGGGCCGCCTGTTTATTGCCCACAATGCGCGCTTCGACTATGGCTTTGTGCGCCATGCTTTCCAGCGCCTGGGCCTGCGTTTTCAGGCTGACGTGCTGTGCACGGTGAAGCTTTCGCGGCATTTGTTTCCGCAGCACTACAAGCACAATCTCGACAGCCTGATCGAACGCCACGGCCTGCAGGTCGCCGGACGCCACCGCGCGCTGGCCGACGCCGAACTGATGATGCCGGGCGCATCGGCGAGGCGGTGCAACAGCAACTCAAGCGTCCGAGCCTGCCGCCCCATCTGTCGCCGGACTGCCTCGACGACTTGCCGGAAGCGCCCGGGGTGTATCTGTTTTACGGCGAAAACGACGCCCTGCTCTATGTGGGCAAGAGCGTCAACCTGCGCCAGCGCGTGCTGTCGCATTTTTCCGCCAGCACGCGCGACGCCCGGAAGCTGCGCATCGCCCAGGAAATCCGCCGCCTCGACTGGCAGGAAACGGCCGGCGAACTCGGCGCCCTGCTGCTCGAGTCGCGCTGGATCAAGCAACACCAGCCGCTGCACAACCGGCAATTGCGACGGGTTTCCGAACTCTGTGCCTGGCAGCTTGACGAGGTCGCGCCGGGCGATTTTCGCCCGCGCCTGGTGACCGGCGCCGAAGCCGACCCCGGTCACAACGACGCGCTCTACGGTCTATTCGCTACCCGGCGCGAGGCCACGCTCGCCCTGCGCAAAATCACCGAGGCGCACCAGCTTTGTCCGGCCATCGTCGGTCTTGAAAAAACCAGCGCGCCGGGGCGTCCCTGCTTTGCTTTCCAGCTCAACCAATGCAAGGGCGCCTGCGTCGGCAAGGAGTCCAGCAGCATCCACAGCGCGCGGTTGATGAGCGCGCTGGCACGGCTCAAGATCGCCTCCTGGCCCTACCCCGGTCCGGTCGGCATCGTCGAACGCAATGCTTTTCTCGACCGCGAAGAAGTGCATTTGATCGACGCCTGGCGCCACCTCGGCACCGCCCGTTCGGAACCCGAGCTGGCGGAATTGCTGCTGGCGCCCGCCGCTGCGCCGTTCGATCTCGACGCTTACAAGCTGCTGAAAGCACAACTGGAAAAGCGCGGCAACGCCGTGCGCACGTTCGCAAGACCCTGAAACCGGCGCCTGTCTGCGGGCCGGATGGCCCGCCCGGGCCGTCTGTACAATCAGCGGGTCCTCTTTTCAGCGACCCCGATGGCACACATCATTCCCGAAGGCTGGCAGGCGCTGCAGGCCACTGGCGCGGCGCAACGCGAGATCGAGACACTGGCGCTGCTCGCCAACGCCCTGTCGGACCGTTACACCGTTTATCACGGCGTGCACTGGACCCGCGTCAACCAGGGTCACGCGCTGGTAGGCGAAATCGACTTCGCCATCGTCAACCCAGCCGGCAATCTGCTGCTGATTGAACAGAAGTCCGGCTACCTCAGCGAAACGCCAGAGGGGCTGGCCAAGCAATACGACAAGAAGGAAAAACGGGTTTCCGTTCAGATGACCCGCTCGGTCGAAGCCTTGCGCGCTCGCCTCCACCAATACTGCCCATCAGACAAACCCCTGCTGGACAGCCTGCTCTACTGCCCCGACTACCACGTCAAACAGCCCGGCACCGCTGGCATCGACCCCGCCCGCATCGTCGACGCGCGCCGCCGCGAGCATCTGGCCCGCATCATTTGCACCCTGCTGCCGGAAGATGCGCCCGCCGCGCCGCTCGCCGACGAGGTGCATCGTTTCCTGCGCAACGAGTTGCGCCTGGTGGCCGATGTCGCCACCGTGACCGGACAGGCGCGCACGCTCTACACCCGGCTGTCGGGCGGCCTCGCCGAATGGGCGCGCTGCATCGAGTGCGAACCGTTTCGCCTGCGCGTTATCGGCACGGCCGGTTCCGGCAAGACCCAGCTCGCGCTCAACGTGCTGCAGGACGCGGTGAAAGCAGGTCGCCGTCCGCTTTACGTCTGCTACAACCGCCCACTGGCCGACCATGTCGCGCTGATTGCCCCGGCCGGGTCGACGGTCGCGACCTATCATCAGTTGTGCGACCGCATCCTGCGCTCGGCCGGCGAAGTGCCCGATTTTTCCCGGCCGGGCGCATTCCAGATGCTGGAAACCTTCATGGCCAGCTACCGGCCCGATGCCGGCTGGCAATTCGACGAAATCATCATCGACGAAGGCCAGGACTTTCAGCCCGCCTGGCGCGATGCCCTGCTCAAATTGCTGAAGCCAAACGGCCGCTGCTGGTGGCTGGAAGACCCGATGCAGAACCTCTACGGCCGGCCGCCGGTCGAGCTGCCCGGCTGGGTCGTCCTGCGCGCGCAGACCAACTACCGAACGCCCCGTCACATTCTCGGCACGCTGCAACGCCTGCTCGGGCCGCAGCAGCGCGTCGAATCCGGCAGCCCGCTCGATGGTTCCGAGGTGGACATCCTCACCTACTCGGACCACGCCGACCTGATGGACAAGACCAAGACCGCGATCACCCGCGGCCTCGGCGCCGGCTTCAAAAAGGACATGATCGCCGTCGTCACTTTTCGCGGCCGCGAACACTCCCGCTTCACGCCGCTCGACCGGCTGGGGCCGCACGCGATTAAGGCCTTCACCGGGCAGTACGACCTGCTCAGCAGCCCGGTCTATTCCAGCGGCGATCTCTTCATCGAGTCGGTTCACCGCTTCAAGGGCCAGTCCGCGCCATGCATCGTCTTCACCGAAATCGATTTCGACGCACTCGACGAAGCCGCGTTGAAGAAGCTGTTTGTGGGGATGACACGGGCGACGATGAAGCTGGTGATGGTGGTGTCGGAGCGCGCAGCGCACACCCTGATCGGGCGGCTCAACGCATCGACCGCGCCCGCACCGGCGCCCTGAACACCACACCAGCCGCACCGACCTGAACTTGATGCCCGGATTCCGCCGCGCCCATCTTTCAGGCGCCGAGCTGGTGCGAGCGAAAAGCCGCTGAGCCGATGGCGGCTTCGGCAACCTCCAGCAAGTGCGCGTGGTGCGTCAGGAACAGCACCTGGGTGCGCTGCGCCAAATCGGCCAGCAGCTTGAAGGTGGCTGCTGCGGCCTCATCGTCGAACTGGATCAGGATGTCATCGACAATCACCGGCAAAGGCTCGCCCTGGTCGAGATGGCCTTCGATGGCAGCCAGGCGCAAGGCCAGAAAAAGCTGATCGCGGCGACCGGTGCTCAGTTGCTCCATGCCCAGCCGTTCCCCGTCGGCGCGCACCGCCTTGAGGATTTGCAGCTGCTCGTCGTAGTCGATGACGACGCCACCATAGCGGCCGCCGGTGAGGGTCGCAAACCGCTGCGACGCGCGCTTAATGAGCGGCCCCTGATTGCGCTTCTGGTAGGTGTCGATGACCTGCGCCAGCACGGCGGACGCGATGCGCGAGGCGGCGTATTCGGCGCCCAGCTCGCCGATCCGCGCAGCCAGTTCCGCCGTTGTTTGCTGGGCGTCGGCGGCCGCGGCGGAGCCGTCCATTTTCTCGAACGCCTGGCGCGCAGCAAGATAAGCCGCATGCTGCTCCTGCAGGCAGGTGGCATTCTGTTCATCGTGCTGCGCGTTCTGCGCCAGCGCCCCGGCAACGGCATCGGGATCCTGGTCCCGCGCCTGCGCAAGAGCGTCGGCAAGCGACAGGCCGGATGACTTGACGAGCCGGTCCTCGATGTCCCGAATTTCCGCTTCCAGCGCCGTGCGCTGCGCGCTCTGCAGTTCGACCCGCTCCAGGTGTTCGAGCGTGGTGCAGCCTGCCTGGCGCAGCAGGGTGTCGATGACCGCGGCTGCGCCCGTTGCGGCCTGATGGGCAAGCTCGATCGCCAGCTGGTCGTCGGCAACCTGCCCGGCCAGGGTTTTCTGTTTTTCGTGCTGCGCGCGCGCCTGCGTCAACTCGCGATACAACTCGCCCGCCAGCGCATCGTGGCTGCGGCCATCGGCCGGAAGCGGCTGGCCCGTTACGCGCAGCCAGGTCTGTTCGAGCCGCAACAGGTAATCGTCAACCTGAACCTGCACATTGCGCTGCTCGATCCGCAACCGCGCCAGCGACGCGTGCGCCTGCCTGAGCACGGCAAACTGTTCAAGCCGGGCGGTGGCTTCTTCTTCGGTGGCGTCGCCCGCGAGGCGAATCATGGCCATCACGTCGGCCCACGCGGTCTTCCATGCATCGAGCCCGCCCCGGCTGGCGGATTCGGCTGCCTCGGCCTGCTTCAGCGCGGCGGCGGCGGCCGCGCGTTGCGCCTGCTTCAGCTGCCGCCCGGTCAATTGCTCGGCGTATTCGCGGGCAAGGCTGCGCGCCCGCGCCAGTATCTCGGCAAGCTGCTCGGCGGGTGCGATGTCAGGCAGGCCCATCGAGCGGTAGATTTCAGCCAGACGGGCGCGAACCGCCTGCGCCTGAGCGTGACCCAGCCGGGCCTCGCGCAGGGTGGTCTGGTTGGCCTCGTGGCGCTGCAGCAACGTCTCCCGCCGGGCGAACCACTGCCCAGCCTCGATGATCTGCAGCGCCGGCAGGCCATGCGTGGCCAGCAAAGCGGTCCAGCGCCGGTCGAGCTGGGCCTGCTGGTTTTGAACCGACGCGGTACGCGCGTGGGCCAGCTCGAGCGCAGTCTGCATCTGCGATTCGCGCACCCGGAACTCGGCGTAGCGGGCGGCACGTTCGGCGTCGGCAAACAGGCTGTCGGCGGTCTGGTCGGCGCGCAGAACAGCCTGTTCATAGCGCTCGGCTGGCGGCGGTTCCGCCGCGACGGGCTCGCCCGGTGCCGCCATGAAATACCGGCGTATGCCCTGCCACAGACTGTCGCGCTGCGCACGTTCGCCCGCAAGCGCTTCGCGCGTCGGTACCTCGCCGCGAATTTCCAGCCCCCTGATTTCGGCCTGCAGCGCGGCGAGGTCGTCCTCGATTTTGACGATCGACTCGCGAACCGCGCGGGCCAGGCGCCGCAGCTCCTCGTCTTCCATCGTGCAGGCCTGCACTTCAGCGTCCAGCGGAACGGTGGTGCGGGAGGCGGATTCCACCGAGGACATTTTCAGCATCAACGCTTCGGTATCGAGCTTCGCTGCCGTTGCCGCCGCGTCTTCCGCGCGTTGTTGCGCCCACCCTTCCGGATCGCCGATGTCGCTGATCGAGTCGAGGTAGGCGCTCAATCGTCCGGCGTGTTCGTCGTGCCCGAGGCTGAGGATGTCGGCGTCGAGCTGCTCGATGCCGAGCGTCTTTTCCCTGCGGCTGGCGAGACACGCCTGATGATCGGCCTTGAGCGTCGCGCCCGCCGTGACGAGGGCGCGGATTCTGGCCAGCCGGGTCGGGTCCGGCAACGCTTGCAGGAATTCGTCTGCGCGGGCGTTGCCTGCGACCTGCTGCAGCACGGCGTCGAACTCGGCTTGCGCCTGCTCGATGCCTGCCTCCAGCCGGGCAGCTTGAATCCGGGCGTCGCGGTAGCCGGGCGTCGCATGGTGCATCGCTTCGATCGATGCGGCATCCGCCAGCACGGCGGCGTTGAGCCGGATCGCGCCCAGCTCGGTCTGGCGATGCTGCAAGCGTTGCGTCGCGCGCAGACCGGCGTCCAGCGCTTCGCTTTGCCGGGTGACGGCGGCCACCCGCTCGGCGGGGGCCGACAGCGGCAACGCCGGCACGCCGACCAGCCCCGCAAGGCGCTGCTGCGCGTGAGCCAGCGCGGCCACATCGGGCAGAATCGCGGCCAGCCGCTCGAGCCGGCGAGCCTCCAGGTGGGTCTGCGCCTGCGCCTGCCTGGCGGCTAGATACGCCCTGTCTGCCGTCTCCATCGCCGCCTTGGCTGCCGCCCATTCGGCGGGACGCACCGCAGCGTCTTTCGCCTGCCTGCGCGCCGCGTCGTATTCAGCCAAGGCCTTGTTGAGGGCCGGCGTGGAGGCGCGGGGTTTGAACAGACTGGCCGCTTCCAGCTCGAGCGCTTTGCGCAAGTCGTGGATCGTTGACAGCCCGCTGCCGGCCTCGAACAGGTTCTCGCCGGCATCATTCCGGCCTTGCACCAGCGCCTCGCCGCCCTTCACCAGCGTCTCGTGGTCGAGGCTGAACATGGCCCGGAAAAGTCCCTCGCTCAGGCCGCCCAGCCAGTCGCGCAGGACGTCCTCCGCAATGCTGTCCGCGCCTTCCTCGCCGGTGGCCGGATCGTATGGGAGCAAGGTATTTTTACGCCCCTTGCGGCGCATGACGGCCAGCCGCTCGCCCGAGCGCGAGATCAGGGCCAATCCGATGCGCAGTTTCTTGTCGTGCAGAAACCCGTCCTGCGATGCCTCCGGGATGCCGAACAACGCGCCGTTGATCGCGCGCCAGAGCGTGGTCTTGCCGGCCTCGTTCGGCCCGCAAATGAGATGCAGCGCAGCGGCGCCCTCCAGCACCACAGCGCGGCGGGTGAAATGGCCATAC
>NCCT01000064.1:0-3312 GCA_002279795.1 Hydrogenophilales bacterium 12-61-10 | reverse complement strand
CGCCTTGAGGTCGATCCGTTCGATTTTCATGCCACGCCTCCGGCAGCCAGGGCATCGAGCAACTGCTCCCGGGCTTGCGCCAGCGCGTCGGCGAGCGCCGCAGCAGAATCCAGCGATCCGGCGTTTTCGGTTCCGCTCAATTCCGGTGGCAGTTTTTTCCAGAAATCAGCCAGCGCAGAATCGGCCAGCGCCCGCATCTCTGCGGGGTCGGCAGCCAGCGTATCAAGCGAGCGGATCAGCAAGCCGATGGGGTCGTCGCGCTCGGCCAGCCGCGCCAGATCGAGCGGCGCCGTCACCTTGATGCGCACTTTTTCAAGCCAGGCCATGCCGGCAGACGCATCGCCGATCAAAGCGGCCAGCTGGGGCCGGAGCGATGCCCGGTTCGACACGATGGCGTGATGCAACGGCCCGCGTCCCGTCAGCGTCAGCCGCAGCGCGAGCGTGCGACCGCCCGCTGCGCCTTGCGTCGCCCGCACCCCGGCCTGCACGGCCGCATGCAGCGCGTCTTCCGACGCCAACGCGGCGATATCGATGACAAGATGATCCCAGCGGGCAACGTCGGTCGCGACAAACTCGACGCTTTGGATGCCCGTGCCAGGCTCGGCCTCGACGACCATGCAGCCCTTTGCCCCCCGTTCACGGGCATGCCGGCCCTGGGTGTTGCCGGGAAACACGATCCAGGGATTTTCGCGTACCACCTCCCGGGTGTGGACATGGCCAAGCGCCCAGTAGTCGTAGCCCTTGTCGGCCAGCCGGTCGGCCGTGGTCGGCGCGTAAGGCTGGTGCCCCTCGCGTCCCGACAGGGCGGTATGCAATACGCCGATGTTCAATAGCCCGCCCAAGGGGGTGGGATAGGCCGCAGACAGATCCGCCGTCACGGCCTCCGACGCAAAACTCTGGCCATGGATCGCCACGCCCAGCGACGCAATGACCTCGGTCGCCGCGCGATCCGCGGGGAAGCTGAAAACGTTTTTTGGCAACGGCACCGACTTCGTCAACTTGCTGACGGCATCGTGGTTGCCATAAGTCAGAAAAACCCGAATGTCCGCCTCGGCAAGCCGGCGCAGCTGCGCGGCAAAATAAAGCCCGGTGTTGAAATCGGGCCAGTCGCCATCGAAGATGTCGCCGGCGATCAACACAAAATCCGCCGCGCGATCGATGGCCAGATCGACGACATTGGCAAACGCGCGGCGCGTCGCCTGGCGCATCTCCGCGGCGGGGGCGCCCTCATAAAAATCAAGTCCGCGTAGCGGGCTATCGAGATGGATGTCCGCACAATGAATGAAACGCATGCGCCTCCCCTGGGCTGGTTGAGTGGCTGGCACCAAAGCAGACCCGGACCTTGCGCAAAGCCCGAACCCGGCACCTGGACAGGAGAAAAAAGGTCCGCCCCGTCACGCCCGGCAGGGTAACAGGCCTCGCGGAATAGTGTGCCCAGCGGCCCGGCGCGGGCGGCAGCAAGGGCCTGTTGTCGGCGGTTGATGCGGGTTTTGACCCAAACCTGATTAGGTGATTTGTTCTATTGCAGAACTTTTTCAGCCGTATGGCAAGGGCTGGCCGCGTACGCAATGGACCGGCCATCTACGCGGTGGCCTGCAGCTGAAGCGCCAAAACTGTTATTAAAAATCAATGTTTTACGTACATAGCCCCCCTCGCCACCCGCGCTACACCCGCAAGAACAGGGCGGCTTGCATACCGGCTCGACGCGCACGCCCGGCAGAGCCGACCGCTGCCTAACCGCCCCAGCATGCTTGCGGGGCTTGATCGAACGGACATAGAGGTGGAGTATCCGCCCTTGTTCTAGCGAGCGATCAGGCCAGAACGCAGTTCAAGTTTGGAACAAACTGACCGAAAATGACGCCAGACGCACGATCGGGACTTTAGTCAGCCGGTCGCGTCTCTCGATAATCCGCAACAAACCTTTCAAACCATCAAAGGAAAAAACGATCATGAACAGAAAAGAACTTGTCGACGCACTGGCAGCCAAAACCGAATCCACCAAGGCAGATGCCGAACGTGCGATTGCCGGGTTGATCGACATCATCTCCGACACGCTGAAAAAGGGCGACTCCATCTCGCTGGTTGGCTTCGGCTCTTTCGAAGTTCGCAAGCGCGCCGCTCGCACCGGCCGCAACCCCAAGACCGGCGAAGAACTGAAGATCAAGGCCTCCAAGGTTCCGGCATTCAAACCGGGCGCAACGCTGAAGGCTACGGTTAACGGCACCAAGGCCAAGAAGTAATACTGGCAAATCCTGGTCCAGGGCCGTCATGCGGTCCAGGACCAGGTTGCAGTCAGTCTGGCTGCGACTTTCCTTCAGCGCCCCGCCTGCTGATCGAGTCAGACCTATCCCACCTCTCGCAGCAACCTGAATCATCCCGTCGCTCCTTGGCGAAGACGCTCAAACCCCATACCGCATCCGGATGCTCTCACCCGGCACAGACGTTTTGCGTGACGCCGGACAACACTTGAAATTATTTTCCATTTAAATTCAGACGGATAACCCATCTCTACAACTAAAGTTGTACATCCATTCTTCCTGATTGGGGCTAAGTTCGCGGCGTGGGAATCCCCACGCTCAACAATTAATCAAGGAGGCAGTATGAAAAAAATGGTCAATGTGTTGCTGATGGTGGTTGCTGGTTTGATGGCGCTCCCGGCTTTTGCTGCGGTCAATATCAATACCGCAACGCAATCCGAACTGGAGGCCGTCAAAGGCCTGGGGACGACCAAAGCCCAATCCATCATTGCTTACCGTGAGGCCAACGGGAGTTTCAAGAGCATCGATGATCTGGATAAAGTAAAGGGCTTCGGCAAAGCCAGCATTGAAAAAATCAGGGCCGATCTTTCGGTCGGCGGCGTTCGCCTTGCGGCACGGAGCCGCCGACATGAATGTGCTGGTGGGCATGGGCACGATTACAGCGTTCCTGTACTCGGCATGGGTCCTGATTCTGCCGGGATTTGTCACGCAGACCGCTGTCGCGGGACATCATGGTCCACCGGTCTATTTCGAGGCGGCAGCGACCATTATTACCCTCGTTTTGTTGGGGCGCCGACTGGAAGGTCGGGCCAAGTCGCGTGCCGGAAACTCCATTCGACAACTCCTCGTCCTGCAGCCGCGGACTGCCCGTGTCGAGCGCGACAGCCAAGTCGCGGACATACCGATCACCGCCGTCAAGCAGGGGGACATCGTCGTAATGCGCCCCGGCGAGCGACTCCCGGTGGATGGCGATGTCGTAGCCGGTGAGTCCGCAGTCGATGAATCCTTGTTGACCGGCGAAAGTTGGCCGGTCGACAAGTCGGCCGGTGACAGA
>NCCT01000063.1 GCA_002279795.1 Hydrogenophilales bacterium 12-61-10 | reverse complement strand
GAAACCGCTCGGCGAGACCCGCCCCGCATGGAAAGTGCTGCGTGTGCTGGGCAATCTGCTGGGCCTGGCCGGATTCGATCACAACGATTCAAAAGATGTGTTGCGTGATGCCTTGGGCGACACACCGATCGGCAATGTGCAGGCCTATCTGAATAATGAAATCAGCGGCGTGACGGCAGCCCCGGATCAAGCCATTTCGGGCCTCGAACGGGTGGCTGAAGTGCCGATTTATCAAACCGATGCGGTGGTGCGCCGTTCGCCTTCGCTGCAGATGACGCTCGATGCCGCCCTGCCAGTTGCGCGCATGCATAGCCGACTGATCGCAAAGCTGGGCCTGCAGGAAAACGGCCGCGTATCGGTGCGGCAAACGGCATCCGCACTGACCCTCAAAGTGCAGCGTGACGACCTGCTGCCCGATAACTGCGTGCGCATCCCGAGCGGACATCCGCTGACCGCAGGCCTCGGCCCGATGTTCGGCCCGATCACGGCGGAGCCGGTCTGATGCTGGACATGAGCCTGGACTGGGCCGCCATTCAGACCCTCGCCTGGACATTGTTCAAGATCATGGCGCTGGTGGTGCCGTTGATGCTCGGCGTGGCCTACCTGACCTATGCTGAACGAAAGATCATCGGCTGGATGCAGGTACGCATCGGCCCCAACCGCGTGGGCTTCCAGGGTTTGCTGCAGCCGATCGCCGACGCGGTAAAACTGCTGATGAAGGAAATCATCATTCCTTCTGGCGCCAACAAGGGGCTGTTCATTCTCGGTCCCATCCTGGTGATTGCCCCCGCACTCGCTGCATGGGCGGTGATTCCGTTTACCGACACGCTGGTGCTGGCTGATATCAACGCTGGCTTGCTGTACGTCATGGCGATTACCTCGATGGGCGTATACGGCGTGATCGTCGCGGGCTGGGCATCCAACTCCAAATACGCCTTCCTCGGCGCGATGCGCTCTGCGGCGCAGATCGTGTCGTATGAAATCGCCATGGGCTTCGCGCTGGTGGGCGTGCTGATGGCGGCGCAGTCGCTCAACCTGACCGATATCGTGCAAGGGCAGGCGGGTGGGTTGCACCAGTGGTATATCTGGCCGCTGTTTCCCTTGTTCATCGTTTATCTGATTGCCGGTGTGGCCGAAACCAACCGTGCGCCCTTCGACGTTGCCGAGGGCGAATCCGAGATCGTCGCCGGCTTCCACGTCGAGTATTCCGGTATGGCCTTCGCCGTATTCTTCCTGGCCGAATACGCCAACATGATTCTGGTTGCCGCACTCACCACGTTGATGTTTCTTGGAGGCTGGCTGTCGCCGGTGACTTTCCTGCCCGACGGCATCGTCTGGTGGCTGCTGAAAACCAGCTTCGTGCTGTTCCTGTTCCTGTGGTTCCGCGCCACCTTCCCGCGTTATCGTTATGACCAGATCATGCGCCTGGGCTGGAAGGTGTTCATCCCCATCACCATCGTCTGGATCGTCGTCGTCGGCGGCATGATGCAGACGACGTATGGTTATCTCTTCCACTGAGCGCGCCATGAAACGCATTACGAATTTCCTGGGCAGCCTGCTTTTGATCGAATTGCTGCGCGGCATGATGCTCACCGGGCGTCACCTGTTCGCGCGCAAGATCACGGTGCAGTACCCCGAGGAGAAAACCCCGCAAAGCCCACGATTCCGTGGCCTGCATGCCTTGCGCCGCTACCCCAATGGTGAGGAGCGCTGCATCGCCTGCAAGCTGTGCGAGGCGGTCTGTCCCGCGCTCGCTATCACCATCGAATCGGAAAAGCGCGAAGACGGCACCCGCCGTACCACGCGCTACGATATCGACCTCACCAAATGCATCTTTTGCGGATTCTGCGAGGAGTCCTGCCCGGTCGATTCCATCGTCGAAACCCGCATCCTCGAATACCACGGTGAAAAACGCGGCGATCTCTATTACACCAAGCCCATGCTGCTGGCGATTGGCGATCAGCACGAAGCACAAATAGCGAAAGATCGCGAATCCGACGCAAAGTACCGTTGAGCCGACCCCACCCATCATGACCTATACGACCGCGATCTTTTATTTCTTCGCAGCCATCCTGGTGTTTGCCGGGCTGCGAGTCATCACCGCGCGCAATCCAGTGCATGCCGCGTTATTTCTGGTTCTGGCCTTTTTTACCGCAGCGGGCTTGTGGATGCTGCTTGAGGCTGAATTTCTCGCCATCACCCTGGTGCTGGTCTACGTCGGCGCGGTGATGGTGCTGTTCCTGTTCGTCGTGATGATGCTCGACATCAACCTCGACAAGTTGCGAGAAGGATTTTGGGATTACCTGCCGCTCGCGGGCTTCGTTTCGGTGTTGCTGATGGTCGAAATGGCATTGATCCTAGGCAGCCGCCATTTCGGCCTGGAAGTGATGGGTACGCCTGTGCCGCATCCTGCTGACTACAGCAACACCAAGGAGCTTGGCCGCCTGCTTTATACCGATTACGTCTACGCGTTTGAGCTTGCTGCGGTGATCCTGCTGGTGGCGATCGTCGCAGCCATTGCCTTGACACTGCGCCGCCGCAAGGACAGCAAATACATCGATCCGGCCGTGCAGGTGAGCGTGAAGCGCAACGATCGTTTGCGCATCATCAAGATGCAGGCTGTGAAGAAGCCGCAAGCCGGGGAGGGCGAGGCATGATTTCGCTGTCGCATTATCTGGTGCTGGGCGGCATCCTGTTCGCCATTGCCGTGCTGGGCATTTTCCTTAATCGCAAGAACGTGATCATCCTGTTGATGGCGATCGAACTGATGCTGCTGGCGGTGAACATGAATTTCATCGCGTTTTCGCATTATCTCGGCGACATCCATGGCCAGATCTTCGTCTTCTTCATTCTCACCGTCGCCGCCGCCGAGTCCGCCATCGGCCTTGCGATTCTGGTGGTGCTGTTCCGCAACCTGCACACGATCAACGTCGATGACCTCGACCACCTGAAAGGCTGATGCGGATGGACATGCAGACGCTCTATCTCATCGTGCCGCTGGCGCCGTTGCTGGGCGCGATCGTTGCGGGCTTTTTCGGCAAACTGATCGGCCGCACCCTGACGCACGTCGTCGCCATCGCAGGGGTGGCAGTATCGCTTGCCGCCTCGGTGCTGGTGTTTCAGGATGTGCTCGCTGGCCATACCTGGAACGGTACCGTGTACACATGGATGGTGCTGGGCGATCTGCGTTTCGAGGTCGGTTTTCTGATCGACTCGCTGACCACGATGATGATGCTGGTGGTCACCTTCGTCTCGCTGATGGTGCATATCTACACTATCGGCTACATGCACGACGATCCCGGCTACCAGCGTTTCTTCAGCTACATCTCGCTGTTCACCTTCTCGATGCTGATGCTGGTGATGAGCAACAACTTCCTGCAGCTGTTCTTTGGCTGGGAAGCGGTCGGTCTGGTGTCCTATCTGCTGATCGGTTTCTGGTACACGAAAGAGACGGCAATCTACGCCAACCTCAAGGCCTTTCTGGTCAACCGGGTGGGCGACTTCGGCTTCATCCTCGGTATCGGTCTGGTGCTGGCGCATTTTGGATCGCTCGATTACGCGACGGTGTTCGCCAAGGCGCCGGAGTTGGCCAACGCAACGGTCACGATCTGGTTAGATACGCCCTGGATGCTGATGAGCGTGATCGGGATACTTCTATTCATCGGCGCGATGGGCAAGTCCGCGCAGTTTCCGCTGCACGTCTGGCTGCCTGATTCGATGGAGGGTCCGACCCCGATCTCGGCGCTGATCCACGCTGCGACCATGGTGACTGCCGGCATTTTCATGGTGGCCCGCATGTCGCCGCTGTTCGAACTGTCCGACACGGCACTCAGCTTCATCATGATCATCGGCGCCATTACCGCGCTGTTCATGGGTTTTCTTGGCATGGTGCAAAACGACATCAAGCGCGTGGTGGCCTATTCGACGCTGTCGCAACTGGGCTACATGACGGTCGCGCTCGGCGCCTCGGCCTATTCAGTCGCGGTGTTTCACCTGATGACGCACGCTTTCTTCAAGGCGCTGCTGTTTCTTGCCGCCGGTTCAGTCATTATCGCCATGCACCACAACCAGGACATTCGCTACATGGGTGGCCTGAAAAAATACATGCCGATCACCTGGATCACGTCGTTGATTGGTTCTCTGGCGCTGATCGGCACGCCTTTCCTGTCGGGCTTCTATTCCAAGGAAAGCATTATCGAGGCGGTCAAGCTGTCGAATCTGCCGGGTGCCGACATCGCCTACTGGGCGGTGCTGTTTGGCGTATTCGTTACCGCCTTTTATTCCTTCCGCATGTACTTCCTGGTGTTCCACGGCAAGGAGCGTTTTCACAACGCGCATCATCATGGCGACGACAGCCATGGGCAGGACGACCATGGCGATGCGCACAGTCATGGTGGCGGTACGCCGCACGAAACGCCGTGGGTGGTGACCGGCCCGCTGCTCGCACTGGCACTGCCTTCCCTGGCAATCGGCTACATGACCATCGAGCCGATGCTGTTCGGCGACTTCTTCGGTAACGCGATTTATGTAGCCGATCGCCATCCGGTGATGGTTGAGCTCAATCAGCATTTCCATGGCGCGATGGCGATGGGATTGCACGCGGTTACCACGCTGCCGTTCTGGCTGGCAGCCGCCGGCGTGGGGCTATCGGCATACTTTTATCTCAAACGCCCGGATATTCCGGCGGCGATTCAGCAGCGTTTCAGCTTCATCCACAGCATGCTCGTCAACAAATACTGGTTCGACGAACTTTATAGCAAGCTGTTTGCTGGCGGCGCGCGTCTGCTGGGCGCGGGTCTGTGGCGTGGTGGCGACCAGGCCATTATCGACGGCGCGGTCAACGGCACTGCACGACTGGTCGAGCGCGCAGCCCGGCTGCTGCGCGCCTTCCAGTCCGGCTATATCTACCATTACGCTTTCGCCATGCTGATCGGGGTGTTTGCCCTGGTGACCTGGTTTGCCCGGCTGAACTGACCCATGGATTCCATTCTTTCCCTCGTCATCTGGGTGCCTATCCTTGCGGGCGTCGTCGTGCTTGCTACCGGGTCCGACAAAAACGCGGTACTGGCGCGCTGGCTGGCGCTGGCGGGTTCGCTTGCCGGGCTGCTCGTTGCCCTCCCGCTGGTGACAGGTTTCGATACCACGACTTCGGCGATGCAGTTTGTCGAAAAATCCCCCTGGATTCCCGCGCTCAACATTCATTACCATTTGGGGGTCGACGGCATATCCATGCCGCTGATCCTGCTCAACAGCTTCATCACCGTACTGGTGGTGATCGCCGGCTGGCAGGTCATCCAGGACAAGGTCGCGCAGTACATGGCGGCCTTCCTCATCATGTCCGGTCTCATCAACGGTGTGTTCGCCGCGCTCGACGGCATCCTGTTCTATGTCTTCTTCGAAGGCATGCTGATCCCGCTGTACCTGATTGTCGGCGTATGGGGCGGCCCCAACCGCGTGTACGCCGCCTTCAAGTTCTTTCTCTACACGCTCGCCGGCTCGCTGCTGATGCTGGTGTCGATGATTTATCTCTATTTCCAGTCCGGCGGCAGTTTCGATATCCAGACCTGGCATGCCACCACGCTCGGCATGACGGCGCAGACGCTGATGTTCTTCGCCTTTCTGCTGGCCTTTGGCGTCAAGGTGCCGATGTGGCCGGTGCATACCTGGTTGCCCGACGCCCACGTCGAGGCGCCGACCGGCGGCTCGGTGGTGCTGGCGGCGATTACGCTCAAAGTCGGCGCCTACGGTTTCCTGCGTTTCATCCTGCCCATCCTGCCGGATGCCAGCCATGAACTCGCCTGGTTCGTCATCGCGCTGTCGCTGATCGCCGTCGCCTACATCGGGCTGGTTGCGCTGGCGCAGTCTGACATGAAAAAGCTCATCGCCTATTCGTCGATTGCGCACATGGGATTTGTCACCCTCGGCTTTTTCATGTTCAGCCCGCTCGGCCTTGAAGGCGGGCTGGTGCAGATGATCTCGCACGGCTTCGTCTCGGCGGCGCTGTTCCTCTGCATTGGCGTCATGTACGACCGCCTGCATTCGCGCCAGATCAAGGACTACGGCGGACTGGTCAACAGGATGCCGGTGTTCGCCGCGCTGTTCATGCTGTTCGCCATGGCCAATGCTGGCTTGCCCGCCACCAGTGGCTTCGTCGGTGAGTTCATGGTCATCATGGCTGCCACCCAGGTCAATTTCTGGTTCGCCTTCGTTGCTGCCTCCACCCTGATTCTCGGCGCGGCCTATACGTTGTGGATGTACAAGCGGGTGGTGTTCGGCCAGATCACCAACCCGCACGTCGAAGCGCTGACAGACATCAATGCGCGTGAAACCCTGCTGCTCGGCGTGCTTGCCGTTTGCGTGCTTGGCATGGGCCTGTATCCCAAACCCTTTACCGACGTGATGCATGTCTCCGTCGTCGATCTCCTGGCGCATGTCGCCCAGAGCAAACTGCCATGAGCCTGAGTGCCTTCCTCCCCGCGCTACCGGAAATTTTCGTATTGGTGATGGTGTCGCTGATCCTCGTGATCGATGCCGCTGTCGACGACAGCAAGCGCTATCTCGCCTATGTGCTGTCGCTGGCCACCCTCGCAGGCGCAGCGTTTCTGACTGTGCGCGATCTGTCCACCATGCCGGTTCTGGCATTGAACGGCCTGTTCATCGACGATCCGCTGTCGGATGTGCTGAAACTGTTTCTGTATCTGACCGTCGCCGTCGTGCTGGTCTATTCGCGCGACTATTTGCGCGCGCGCGGGCTCTACAAGGGCGAGTTTTTTGTGCTGGCACTGTTCGCGCTGCTGGGCATGATGGTGATGGTCTCCGCCAGCCATTTCCTGACGCTGTATCTCGGCCTCGAGTTGCTGTCGCTGTCGCTCTACGCGATGGTCGCGCTGCAGCGCGATTCGAGCATCGCCACCGAGGCGGCGATGAAGTACTTCGTGCTGGGCGCGCTGGCATCGGGCATGTTGCTGTACGGCATGTCGATGGTCTATGGCGTCACCGGATCGCTCGCACTGGGCGATATCGCGATTGCCCTGCAGGACGGCACCGACCTGCGCATTCCTCTGGTGTTCGGCATCGTCTTCATCGTCGCTGGACTCGCCTTCAAACTCGGGGCCGTTCCGTTCCACATGTGGGTGCCTGATGTCTATCACGGTGCGCCGACGGCGATGACGCTGTTCATCGGCAGCGCGCCCAAGATCGCCGCATTCGCCTTTGTCGTGCGCATCCTGGGTCAGGGACTGGAATCGCAGGTGACCGAATGGCGCGACATGCTGATCATCCTGGCCGTACTTTCGATGGCGCTCGGCAACTTCGCGGCCATCGCGCAAAGCAACCTCAAACGCATGTTCGCCTACTCGACCATCTCGCACATGGGCTTCATGCTGCTGGGTATCCTGGCCGGTACGCAGAATGGCTACGGCAGCGCGATGTTCTATGTGCTGGTTTACGCGCTGATGAGTCTGGGTGGCTTCGGCATGATTCTCCTGCTGTCGCGCGCCGGTTTCGAGGCTGACCAACTCGATGACTTCAAGGGCCTCAACCGCCGCAGTCCGTGGCTCGCTTTCCTGATGCTGCTCTTGATGTTTTCCATGGCCGGCGTGCCGCCGACTGTCGGCTTCTACGCCAAGCTGTCGGTGCTGCAGGCCGTGGTTGAACTGGGCTATGTCTGGCTGGCGGTCGCGGCGGTGCTGTTCTCGCTGGTCGGAGCGTTCTACTACCTGCGCATCGTCAAGCTGATGTATTTCGATGCGCCGCACGATACCTCGCCGATCACGCCCAGCGTTGATACCCGCATCATCATGTCGGCCAATGGTCTGGCTGTGCTGGCACTCGGCATAATGCCGCAGCCTTTGATGGCGATCTGCGTGCACGCCATCGGCGCGTCATTTTGATTCAAGCGCAGCTGAACTAAACCTTGCCGGAGCAGGTCTGCTCCGGCGTCATCTGGCATTTCGGATTTAACGTGAACTTCTCGACCACTCTTCTGCTTATCCTGGCATTCGTCGCCGCCAACCTTCCGTTCCTCGTCGAGCGCATTTTCTTTGTCGTCCAGCCCAAAGTCGGCAGCAAGAACATTGCCTGGCGTTTGCTGGAGCTGGTGGTGATGTTTTTCGTGATAGGGGGCATCGCGCTGTTGCTGGAAGGCAAAATTGGCGACATCCATAAGCAGAACTGGGAGTTTTACGCGATCAATGCCGCGCTGTTCGTGGTGTTTGCCTACCCCGGGTTTGTTTATCGCTATTTATGGCGTCGTCGCGGCGGATAAAGGCAGGGTTCACGAAACCCGCCGGGCCTGCACGCTAAAAAAAATAGAAAAAATAGCGACCGGTATCAAATTCCACCGCCAGCCGCGCGCCGCGATTGAGCGCGTAGTCCCACGACCCCTTGGTGGCACAGCCTTCGTGGCATTCGCTGACGCCTGCCGGCGATTCGAGATCGCGTTCGCGGTCGTACCAGCTCAATAACATCGTATCGTCGCCCAACTGCTGCTGGGCGATGGCCGTTGCCAGCTTCAGCGCGGCATAAAAGTCGAGGCCGAGTTCGGCGGTGTCGAGGCGCAGGGTTTTCATGGCGAGGTGTCCGTCAGCGCTTTCAGGGCGCCTGCGTTCATAAATGCGCTTTCAGTGCGCCACACTTTCACATCTGCGCCTTCAGCGCGCCAGACTTTCACATCTGCGCCTTCAGCGCGCCAGACCTTCATAAATGCGCCTTCAGCGCATACAGCATATCCAGCGCCGCCTTTGGCGTAAGCGCATCGAGATCCATCTCGCGCAGCTGGTCAAGCGCGGGATGCGGTGGCGGTTCGTCGTTGGGCAGGTGCGCGACGAACAGGTCGCCCTGCGGGCCGGGTTGCAGTTGGGCATCTTCAAGTTCGCGCAGGTGGCGGCGCGCGGCTGCGATCACCGGGCCTGGCACGCCGGCAAGCCGGGCGACCTGGATACCGTAGCTTTGCGAGGCAGGGCCTTCTTCCACCGCGTGCAGGAACACCAGATTAGCGCCGTGCTCCTTGGCGTCGAGGTGGACGTTGACGAGCTGTTTATACTCGTTGGCCAGTTGGGTCAGTTCGAAATAATGGGTGGCGAACAGGGTGAAGGCGCGCGTCGCGCTGACCAGGTGCCGTGCCACCGCCCACGCCAGCGCGAGGCCGTCGAAGGTCGAGGTGCCGCGGCCGATTTCGTCGAGCAGCACCAGGCTGTTGGCGCTGGCGTTGTGCAGGATGTGCGCGGTTTCGGTCATTTCGACCATGAAGGTGGAGCGCCCGCCAGCGAGGTCGTCCGACGCGCCGATGCGGGTGAATATCTGGTCGATGTCGCCAATTTTTGCCGAACTCGCCGGCACCCACAGGCCGCAGCAGGCGAGCAGCGTGATCAGTGCCACCTGCCGCATGTAGGTCGATTTACCGCCCATGTTGGGGCCGGTAATCAGCAGCATCTGCCGCGCGCGGGTGAGCTGCACGTCGTTGGGGATGAAGTGAGACACCTGCGCCTCGACCACCGGGTGGCGACCCGCACGGATGACGATGCCGGGTTCGCTGGTGTATTCGGGGGCGCACAGCTTGAGCGTGGTTGCGCGTTCGGCCTGGCTCGTCAGCACGTCGATCTCGGCCAGTGCGGCGGCCATGTCCAGCAGCGCCGGAACATGCGGCGTCAGGGATTCCAGCAGCGCCTCGAACAGCACTTTTTCGCGGGCCAGCGCGCGACCCTGTGCCGACAGCGCCTTGTCTTCGAAGGCTTTGAGCTCCGGCGTGATGTAGCGCTCGGCATTTTTCAGCGTCTGGCGGCGGCGGTAATCGTCGGGCACCTTGTCGGACTGCGCGCGGCTGACTTCGATATAAAAGCCATGCACCCGGTTGTATTCGACCTTGAGCGTAGCGATGCCCGAGCGTGCGCGTTCGCGGGTTTCCAGTTCGAGCAGGAACGCGCCAGCGTCCCGCGTCAGAGCGCGCAGCTCGTCGAGGTCGGCATCGAAGCCGTCGGCGATGACGCCGCCTTCGCGCAGCACGCTGGCGGGTTCGGGCAGCACGGCGCGGGCGAGCAGTTGGTGCAGGTCAAGACGGGCGGCGAGCGCGCGTTGCAGGGTGGACAGATGGGCGCGGTCGGCGGGCAGCGCGGCGGCGAGATCAGGCAGCAGCGCGAGCGTGTCGCGCAGGCCGGACAGGTCGCGCGGCCGCGCACTTTTCAGTGCGATACGGCCGCTGATGCGTTCGACATCGGCGCAGCTCTTCAGCAGGCGGGTGAGGGCGGCTGCGGTGTCGGGCTGCTCCGCCAGTACGCCAATCGCGTCGCGGCGGCGGGTCAGCACATTGCGGTCGCGCAGCGGGTGATGCAGCCAGTGGCGCAGCAAACGCGTGCCCATGCCAGTCGCTGTTGTATCGAGCACCGACAGCAGGGTCGGCGAGGCTTCGCCGCGCAGGGTTTCGGTGAGTTCCAGGTTGCGCCGGGTGGCGGCGTCGAGCTGCACGAAGTCGCTGTCGCGTTCGGCATGGATAGCCTGAATATGCGGCAGCGCCGTGCGCTGCGTAGTCTGAATGTAGTCGAGCAGCACGCCTGCGGCCGCCAGCGCGAGCGTCAGGTCGGCCACGCCAAATCCGCTGAGGTCACGGCTGCCAAATTGCTGCGCCAGCCGGGTGTGCGCGCTGTCGGAATCAAATTGCCAGGGTGCGAGGCGGCGCACCGCGCCAACTTTAATCGATGCACTTTCAGCGCAGGCTGCGCCGCTCAGGGCAAAGTCATCAGGTGCGAGGATTTCGGCCGGGCGCACGCGCGCGAGCAGAGCGGGCAGGGTGCTGGTGGGGATTTCGCTGACCTGAAACCGTCCGGCGGACAGATTCAACCAGGCCACGCCGACGCTTTCTACGCTTGGGGTGGCATTCAACCTGCCGGGCGCGAGGGCAAGAATCAGTGTGTCGCGGGTTTCGTCCAGCAGGCCCGAATCGGTGAGCGTTCCCGGGGTGACGATGCGCGCCACCTGGCGTTCGACCGGGCCCTTGCTGGTGGCTGGATCGCCAATCTGCTCGGCGATCACCACCGATTCGCCCAGCTTCAGCAGCCGCGCCAGATACTGCTCGGCGCTGTGATACGGCACGCCGGCCATCTTGATCGGGGTTCCCGCCGATGAACCGCGCGTGGTGAGCGTGATGTTGAGCAGCCTGGCCGCTTTTTCGGCGTCGTCGAAAAACAGCTCGTAAAAATCGCCCATGCGGTAGAACAGCAGCATGTCCGGGTTTTGCGCCTTGATGCCGAGGTACTGCTGCATCATTGGGGTGTGGGCGGACTCCTTGGTGCTGGACATGAGTGTACGGACGGTGGGTTTAAACCTTCAGTTCTGGCGCAAGGATCTGCAGCATCTGCGCGAAAATTTTTGGCGTGGCGGCGACGATGTTGCCGGAGTCGAGGAACCCTTCGTTGCCGACCAGATTGCCGACGAATGCGCCGGATTCCTGCGCGATCAGGCTGCCGGCGGCGAGATCCCACGGTTTCAGGTGCATTTCCCAGAAGCCGTCGTAGCGGCCGCAGCCGACGTAGCAGAGGTCGAGCGCGGCGGAACCGGGGCGGCGCAGGCCGGACGCGGCGAGCATCATGTCGCGGAACATGCTGAGGTAAGCATCGGCGAAGCGGAAGTCGGTATAGGGGAATCCGGTGCCGATCAGGCATTCAGCGAGTTTGTTGCGCATGCTGGCGCGGATGCGACGCTCGTTCAGGTACGCGCCGCGGCCGCGGGTGGCCGTAAACAGTTCGTTGCGTGCGGGATCGTAGACCACGGCCTGGGTGATCTGGCCTTTGTGCTTGAGCGCGATCGAGACGGAATACTGCTGCAGGCCGTGAAGAAAATTGGTGGTGCCGTCGAGCGGATCGATGATCCACTGATAGTCCTCGTTGTTCTTGGCTTCGGTGAGGCCAGACTCCTCTGCTAAAATCCCGTGGTTTGGATAGGCGTCCGTCAGGGTTTCGATGATGGCGCGTTCGGCCATCTGGTCGACTTCACTGACGTAATCGCGATCCTGTTTGCTCCGTACGGTGAGTTGGTCGAGGTCGAGCGAGGCGCGATTGATGATCGCCCCCGCCTTGCGAGCGGCTTTCACCGCTGTATTGAGCATGGGATGCATGATGTCTGGCTACAAATTCAAAGAACGAGCCGCCATTTTACTTGATGTATGACGCTATCTAACCCAAAACTTCTCGGCAATATTCGCATCGTGCTCGCGCGAACCAGCCATCCCGGCAACATCGGCGCGGCGATGCGCGCGATGAAAACGATGGGGCTGTCGCAGCTTGTTCTGGTCAGTCCCGCCGTTTTTCCCAACAGCCAGGCCGATGCCATGGCGGCGGGCGCGAGCGACCTGCTGGCGCAGGCACGGGTGTGCGCCACGCTCGAAGAGGCGCTGGCCGATACCACGCTGGTGCTGGGCGTATCGGCACGCCGTCGCGACATCGTGACCGAGGTGATGACCCCGCCCGAAGCCGCAACCCGCTTGCTGACCGAAGCGCAGGCCGCGCCGGTGGCGCTGGTGTTCGGCAACGAAACCAGCGGCATGTCGAACGAGGAACTGAGCCTGTGCCAGGGGCTGGTGACGATCGCGGCCAATCCGGAGTACAGCTCGCTCAATCTGGCGGCGGCGGTGCAGGTGCTGAGTTACGAAATCCGCCAGGCCTGGTTGAATCACCCGGTCTGGCCGCAGCCCGAACTTGATGCGGCAACGGGAGACGAGGTGGAGCGGTTTTACGCGCACCTTGAAGCCGCGTTGATTGAACTGGATTTTCTGAACCACGGTTCGCCCGGCAAGCTGATGCTGAAACTGCGCTGGCTGTTCGCGCGCACCCGGCTGGCGAAAGAGGAAGTGAATATCCTGCGCGGGATTTTGACTGCGGCGCAGGCCGCGAAGCGGGGTTCGCGCAAGGCCGGCAACCCAGGCGCATAATAGTTGACCAAATCACTCGGAAATAGCATCCTTTAACGCATGAGCCTTTTCAGCCAATTCAGGGAAGACATTTCCGTCGTTTTTGACCGCGATCCGGCTGCACGCTCGACGCTTGAAGTCATCACGCTCTATCCCGGCTTTCATGCCATTGTCATTCACCGACTGGCGCACTGGTTGTGGCGCGTGCGGTTTAAATGGCTGGCGCGCTTCACGTC
>NCCT01000062.1:13364-24894 GCA_002279795.1 Hydrogenophilales bacterium 12-61-10 | reverse complement strand
TGGTGGGCAGTACAGGGTTTGAACCTGTGACCCCCGCCGTGTGAAGGCGATGCTCTACCGCTGAGCTAACTGCCCCGAAGCGGCGCGAATTAAACCACAGCCGGGTCTGCAAGGCAATTTTGCTGCAGGCGATCCGGTAAAATGGCGGGCTTTTGCTCCGTCTGCCGCCATGATCCGCACCCGTTTTGCCCCTTCTCCCACCGGCTTTCTGCACATCGGCGGCGCCCGTACCGCGCTGTTTTCATGGGCGTTTGCGCGTCATCACGGCGGCCAGTTCATTTTGCGCATCGAGGATACTGACATTGCGCGCTCCACTCCCGAGGCGGTGCAGGCGATTCTCGACGGCATGGCCTGGCTGGAACTCAACCACGACGAAGGCCCGTTCTACCAGACCAAGCGCCTGTACCGTTACAAGGAAGTGATCGAGCAGATGCTGGCCAGCGGCCAGGCCTATCTGTGTTATTGCAGCCCGGAAGAACTCGATGAGATGCGCGAGGCGCAGCGCGTGCGCGGCGACAAACCGCGCTACGACGGCCGTTGGCGTCCCGAAGCCGGCAAGACGCTGCCGGTGCCGCCGTCCGGCGTGCAGCCGGTGGTGCGCTTCAAGAATCCCACCGAGGGCACGGTGGCATGGAAGGATCTGGTCAAGGGTGTGATCGAATTCGCCAACGCCGAACTCGACGACCTCATCATCGCGCGCGGCGACGGCACGCCGACCTACAACTTCTGCGTGGTGGTGGACGACTGGGACATGCAGATCAGCCACGTCATCCGCGGCGACGACCACGTCAACAACACGCCGCGCCAGATCAATATCCTCAAGGCGCTCGGCGCAACAGTGCCGCAGTACGCCCACCTCTCAATGATCCTCGGTGACGATGGCACCAAGCTGTCGAAGCGCCACGGCGCGGTGTCGGTGATGCAGTATTTTGAGGAAGGTTATCTGCCGGAAGCGGTGGTCAATTATCTGGCGCGTCTCGGCTGGTCGCATGGTGATGCCGAACTGTTCAGCCGCGAGCAGTTTGTGAGCTGGTTCGACCTCGACCACATCACCTCGTCGGCCGGGCAGTTCAACACCGAAAAGCTGCGCTGGCTCAACCAGCAATACATCAAAGCGGCCGACGACGCGCGGCTGGCCGGTCTGACCCGGCCGTTTCTGCTGCGCAACGGCGCCGATCCGGACGGTGGCCCTGACCTGGCCGCGGTATGCGCACTGGTGAAGGAGCGTGCCGCGACCATCGAAGAGTTGGCCGACGCCGCCACGCTGTTCTATCGCACCCTGCATCCCACCGCCGAACTGCTGGCGCAACACGTCACCGCCGAGGTATTGCCGGCACTGGTTGAACTGGTCGGGCGCTTCAAGGCGCTGGCCTGGGAACGTGGCGCCATCAGCGCTGCATTCAAGGAAACGCTCGCCGCTCACGGTCTCAAGATGCCCAAGCTGGCGATGCCGGTGCGCGTGCTGGTGACCGGCGAGCCGCAAACGCCGGCCATCGACGCCACGCTGGAACTGATCGGCCAGGACGCAGTGGTGGCGCGGCTCGAAGCCGGGCTGCAGGCGGCTCAAGCCTGAGCCATTCCACGTGTATAATGCGCGCTGTTTTTCGCCGATGTAGCTCAGTTGGTAGAGCAGCGCATTCGTAATGCGAAGGTCGCCAGTTCGATTCCGGCCATCGGCACCAGTTGTAAAAAACGCCGCTCGTTGAGCGGCGTTTTGCTTGGGACAGTCGGTGAAATCGTGCTTTTCGCCTGCACAGCAGAAGCTGTAAGGCGGGGGGCGCTGTATGAAGGCGGCGGATTCAGCCTGGCATATGTGATCCGCGTTAATCCCATCCGTATACCCGGTCATTCCACTTGAGGCACTCCGCCGTGATACGTCAACCCGAATTGCTGGCCCCCGCCGGTTCGCAAACCATGCTGGAAACGGCACTTGCCTTTGGCGCCGATGCCGTGTATGCGGGCCAGCCACGCTACAGCCTGCGCGTCCGCAACAACAGCTTTCGCGACGAAGTCGCGCTGGGAACGGGCATCGAATACGCGCACAGTCGGGGCAAGCTGTTTTATGTCGTCAGCAATATTTTTCCGCATAACAGCAAGCTGAAAACCTATCTGGCCGACATGGCGCCGGTCGTCGCCCTCAAGCCGGACGCGCTGATCATGGCCGACCCGGGCCTGATCGACATGGTGCGCGAAACCTGGCCCGAGATGCCGATTCACCTGTCGGTCCAGGCCAATACGATCAACTATGCGGCGGTGCGCTTCTGGAAAAAGCTCGGCATCAGCCGCGTCATCCTGTCGCGCGAACTGTCGCTCGACCAGGTCGCCGAGATCCGTCAGGAATGCCCGGACATGGAGCTGGAAGTCTTTGTTCATGGCGCACTGTGCATCGCTTATTCCGGCCGCTGCCTGCTATCGGGCTACTTCAATCACCGCGACCCGAATCAGGGCGCTTGCACCAACTCGTGCCGCTGGGAATACGACGCCAAGCCCGCCACGGTCTCTCCGGACGGCGATGTGTATTTGCTTGAGGAGAAAGAGCGCCCCGGCAGCTACCTGCCCATCGAAGAAGACGAGCACGGCACCTACATCCTGAATTCGAAAGACCTGCGCGCCATCGAGCATGTTCAGCGGTTGACGGAGATCGGCATCGATTCGCTGAAGATCGAAGGCCGCACCAAGTCGCCCTATTACGTGGCGCGTACCTGCCAGACGTATCACCAGGCCATTCTGGATGCCGTCGCCGGTCGCCCGCTCGATCCCGCCCTGCTGCGCGAGCTCGACGGCCTTGCCAACCGCGGCTACACCGGCGGCTTTTACGAGCGTCATCCCGATCGCGAATATCAGAGCTACCTGAAAAGCCACTCCGATTCCGACCGCAGCCTGTATGTGGGCGATGTCCTGGCGTATGACGCTGCGGGCCTGGCGGGCATCGAGGTGAAGAACAGGTTTTCGGTCGGCGACCGGGTCGAGCTCATTCATCCGCGGGGCAATCTGGAGCTGACGATCACCAGCATGCTGGGACGGGACGGCACCCCGGCCGACGTTGCGCCGGGCAGTGGCCATCGCGTCAGCATTCCGCTGCCTGAAGGTTATGAAGGGGCGTTCCTTGCCCGCTTTGTGGCGGAGCGCGAATAGGGCATCGCTGTTGTGCCGGGCGCAGATGCCTGCCCTGGTTGTTTGGAATGAAAGCGCCGCTCATCGAGCGGCGTTTTCATTCGGGCTTTGCCTACAGCTTCAGATTAGCCAGATCGCCTCCCGCAAGCGCCTTGATATTGGCGTCGCCGTGCGCGGGGTCGCGCTGAAAAGTCGCAATCAGCTGCTGCGCAACGTCCAGCCAGTGCGAGGCGGCGGCATCGACCATGTGGCCAAGCCGGGCGCTGTCGTGGTTGCCGAGCCACTGGTCGTAGCCCTGCACCAGCGCGGGGAACAGCGCGCGCCGCAAACCGGACAGGTTGGCCAGATAGAAATGCAGTGAACCGAAGGACTCGCGTTCGATCAGCGTCGGCAGGGTCACCAGGCAGTCGGCCAGGTGGTCGCGCACGGCACGCGCCAGCAGTTCGGCGTGCCGCGCGTTGAGCTGGCCAAGCAGGCTGTTCCAGTCCTCTCCGAGCAGCTTTTCGGCGCGTGCTTCGCCCACTTCGTGCAGGATCATGGCCTCGCTTTCGGCCTCGGCCATGCGGTCGAGACCGCGTTCGATATCCCGCTCGAAGTCATAGTGGGCGAACGCGCGCCCGAGCGCGGTGTCCTTTTCCTTCCATTGCCATTCCTCGAACTTGTTCCACAGCAGGCGCCGCACGGCGTCCATGCGCAGGAAAATGGCGCCGTCGCGCATGGCGGCGGGCGGCGCGATCAAATCGCGCGCGTATTCGCAGCCGGCGACGTAGACCTTCACGCCTTCGCGCACCTCGGCGCGCTTGAGTTCAGCCAGCACAAAATGGGGCTTGCGGAAATGGCCCAGCCCGCTGCTGTAGACCAGGCCGTAGGGTACCAGCGCGCGGTTGACGTCGTCGGCGTCGAACGGGTCGATGCCCCCGCTCACCGGTAGCGGCAGGAAGGCTTCTTCTTCCACGGTGTCCCACAGGTTTTCGCGCGCAGTGAGCCAGTCGCCGAGTTCGTCCTTGGGCAGGCGTGCGCCGTAAGGAATTTCCATTTCCCAGCGGTAGTACTCGCGCATCTCCAGCAGAAAAGTGCAGATCGTCATGTCGCGCGCGTGGCGGGCGTCGGCGATGGTGCAGTTTTTCTGTACGGTATCGATGAGGGCAGACAGGTTTTCGACCATGGACAGCTCCAGAAAGTACGTGCTCACTGAAGTGTACAAATAAAAACAGCCCGATCAACCGGGCTGTTTTCAGGGGTATTAAAGCAAGATCAATGGCGCCGGGCGGCTCCAAAATAATTGAGGTCAGCGCGCGAGCGCCGGCTGAGTTCGAAGCGCGCCGCATCGCTGCCGGTGAACTGGCCGGCAAGGCTGGAATACGCCTCCGTGGCCCAGGCTTTGTCGTTCAGCGCATCGGCGATACCTTCGGCCCAGCGCAGTTTGTCGGCCGGCGCTTTCATGTGCCCGCCGCACTCGGCATACCATTTCTTCAACGCGTCGGCCGGCAGCGCAAAGCCCTTGAGACGGTCGATGAACTGGATGCAGGCGTCGCCATTGCTGCAGGCGGCGGCAGCGGCGGTGAATAGTTCGTCGGCCTTGACGGCGTTGCCCATCGAGGCATACAGGCGGCCGATGTGCAGCAGCGCGTAATGGTCTGTGGCCTGGGCGCGTGCGGTTTCAAGCAGGCGGCTGGCTTCGGCGGCGTCCTGAGTGGCGGCAAAACTGGCTTCGGCGAGTTTGGCGGTGTCGTAGACGCCGGCGTTGGCGTCGGCAGCCAGTGCGGCCTCGCGCGCGGCCAGGTAGGCGCGCGCCTTGGAGACGCCAAGCTCGCGATGCTTCAAGGTGGCGGCAGTCACCGCGAGGTCGCGGAACGAGATGGAATCGGTGGCGTTTTCCGCTGCACGGTCGAGCAGGCGGCCGAGCCATTCGGTGTCGTCGAGGTTCTTGTCGACCGCAACCAGAATCGGTTTGTAGCGTGAAAACTGGTAGCCGGTGCCGTCGAGCAGGGCCTCGGCGGATTCGATCAGCTTGGCGGAGTAGAAGGGGTCTTCCAGTTCCAGCCGCACGCGTTCGGCCAGCGCGAGGAACTGCTTGACGCTGACGGCCTCTTTTTCCAATTGCTGGAATTCCATGTAGCGCGTGTGATTGGCCTGGCGCTTTTCCAGCTTGACCTTGACCCGCGCCAGGCGCTCGGCGTCGTCGGCCAGATGGGCTTCCACAGCGGTCACCAGCTTCTGCATCTCGTCCAGCCCGGCCACGGCTTCTTCCGCCTTGTCCAGCAGCGCCGCCGCGCCCGGCTTGTCGCCCACGCTGGCCAGGCCTTCGGCCAGGTCGATGTATTCGCCGGTGGCGCTGGCCAGGTCGCCTGCCTTCTTCAATGCGGCCTGCATGAACACGGTGTCGCCGGTTTGCTTGGCTGATTCGATCAGGGTTTTGGCGGCGCTGAAATCGGTCGCCCCGGCGAGCGCGCGCTCGTACAGCGCCTTGGCTTTTTGCGGGTCGCCCAGGGTTTTGGTGACTTCGCCCGCCAGTGCCAGCAGGTCGGGCACGCTGGTCAGCTTGTCGGCTGCCTTGCTGAAAATCGCCGCGGCGTAGTCCTTGTCCAGCACATGCTCGGCCGCAGCGGCGGCCAGCTTGCTGAATTCCACCGCACGCGAGATTTTCGCCTCGGCCTTTTCCAGCACTTTTTTGGCGAAGGCGCTGTCGGCGATCACGCTCATCACGTTTTTCGCCAGTTCGATCAGCGGGTCGAGGTTGCTGGTTTCCTTGAGGGCTTTTTCATAGGCGCCGACCGCTGCAGCTTTGTCGCCCAGTACCTTGAACTTGGCTTCGGCCAGGGCGATCTGCTCCTCGCCCGACATGCAGTAGTCTTCCGCGGTCTGCAGCAGTTCCTCGGCGCGGCTCTGCTCACCCAGCGCTTGGTAGACGATGGCGCAGGCCGCCAAGTCCTTGGTGAACTGGCAGCCATCGGCTTCGCGATCCATCAACTCTTTGGCGTAAGCCGCATCGGCCGGTTCCTGCAGGGCTTCCAGCGCGAGCGCCGCATAGTCTGCGCCGCTGCTGCATTGGGATTCTTGAGGGCTGAGGGTGTCGCGAGTGGCCATGGCAGGGTCTCCTAGATTTGAGTCGCATGATTTTCCGCCGTGGGCGGGGAGGCAGCCAATAAGTAATGTCGATGGCGGTATCAAAAGCGCTGTCAGTTATGGGGCAATGACGCTGGCGGTCAGGTTGGCCAATGCCTGGCTCAGTTTTTCCGTAGCGGGGCACCGCGTCATGCCATGACGCTGCGCGAGAAAGCCCGGATCGTTGTAGCCGATCCAGACTTGAGTCGATGCGTCCTCCCACACCAGCGCTTTTAACGGTAAATCGATGCCAGCCGTTTGCGCGCATTCCATGAATGGCGTGCCGCCTTGGGGATGACCAAAAACAAGCAGCTCGGTCGGGCGCAGTGTTTTACCGACTTCTGCCGCACCAGCGGCATGGTCAATACGGGCAAATACAATGAGCTTGTTCTTTTTTACCGCATCTTCGAGCCGGTTCATGGTCTCTTTTGCGCTGTAGGGGCTTTTGAGTGCGGTCATGCCGTCGGCGGCAAGCGAGAATGCGCTGTAGGTGGCAAGGATGATGAAACTGAGCAGGTGGATTGCTTTCATTCGTTCGCGAGACCTCGTTATGAGTTGATCCGGTGGGATGGCATTGTTCCCGGCGACTGCAGCGCTACTCGCTGCAATCGAGTTGAGACTGCCCGCCTCTGCCATTGGGAGCAAAAAATCCACCCGCCAGACGGCAGGTGGATTTTAGAGGGTGGCAGGCAGCCCGATGTTACCGGTGCTTACACACGCCGACGCGCACGCGCGGCCCTGAATCCGACCAGACCCAGCCCGGCGAGCAACATGGCATAGGTTTCGGGCTCAGGCACGGCGGTCACCTGGATGCGCGCCACCTGATAACCGGCCTGGGTGAAATCGGCATTCGGGAACGCCGTGAGGATGTTGCCGCCGGGAATAAACCCGGCATGTGCAGACACGACACCGAACTGGTCCACGCCTGTATTGGGGCTGGTCTGGCCAAGACGGGCGGTGTTGGCGAAAATCTCGTCGTTGACTTCCGTCCCGGCGTCGCGCACCAGCGAGCCCGTCACGATGAAGTCTTCGCCGTCGAAGCTGCCGTCATCATTGAATATGCTGTGGCCGACTGGGTTGGCGTTGCCAAAAAAGGCGTCATTGCTGGGCAGCACCATGGACAGGAAGCTGATATAGCGATGATCGGGGTTGCTGCCGTCCAGATCGAATACAAAAGAGGTCGAGTCGCCCGGCTCAAAGCGCGGACCACCGATGGCCGTGCCTTGCAGAGTGGCTTGCTGGGTGTAGCCGGCCGCGCTGAAGGCCGCGGTGATGGGCGCGGCGTTGCCGTCCTCGGCCAGACGCTCCAGGTTTGCAGACGCGGCTTCGCCCGGATTGTAGGTGTCGAAATCGCCGTCATGGAAACCCACCCAGACTGGGGTGAATTCCACGCCCTGGCTGGGCGCCAGGCTGGTGATGGTGACCTTGACCTGGATCGCGTGCGCGGCCGGCGTGAAGAGGGCGCCGGCGGCAAGCGCGGCGGCGAGAATGCGAAGACGTGACATGTAAAACTCCTTGAGTGTGGTGTGATGATCGATAAGCGGGTTCATGTGTTAGGGCTCGTTAATGAATAAATTGGGCAAACGCTGGGGTCGATTTGGGTGCAGACCAAGGCGCAAGACGTGCGGTTGTGTCATTCACAACAAACGGCTTGCAACACTGGTATGCGCCCAAAGCGACCCCAGCCCGGAGGGTTGCCGCGTATTCGAACGTCTGCGGCGTTGCGGGCCTTGCGAAGGGAACGACCCTTCGCTGCGACTCGCGCCTTGCATCCATCTCGAATACGCAGCAACGTTTGCCCAATTTATTCATTAACGAGCCCTTAGCTCCCACGACCATCGTCACGCATGCGCAAATCAAAGTCCTCTCGCGCGGATAAACAAATGTTCAACAATTTGTGAATATTTGTTTTTGCACCATGGACCCATAATGCCCCGCCCTGATTGCCATCCACACTGTCCGCCCATGTGCGCCCGCGAAAGCCAATGCATTCTTGTCGTTGAAGACGATCCCGACATCGCTGAGATGCTGGCCATCCACTTGCTCGACGAAGGCTTTCGCGTCGAGCACCTCGCCGACGGCGACGCAGCCAGCGAACGCATGCGGCAGGGCGGTTTCGACATGCTGCTGCTCGACATCATGCTGCCCGGCATGAGCGGACTCGACTTGTGCCGGCAGGCGCGGATGAGTGCAACCTATATTCCGGTCATCATCATCTCGGCGCGTGGCGCCGAGTCGCAGCGCATCCTCGGACTGGAGCTGGGTGCGGATGACTACATTGCCAAGCCGTTTTCGGTGCTGGAACTGGTGGCGAGAATACGCGCGCTGTTCCGCCGCGAAGCGGCGCTTGGTCGGGATGCGCGGCGCGCGGTGGGCGCGATCGAGCTGGACGGGCTTTATCTCGACCCGGTCACGCGTGAAGCCCGCCTGGCGGGTAACCCATTGACATTGACCGCACGCGAATTTGACTTGCTGCTGTATTTCACCCGGCATCCGGGGCAGGTGTTTTCGCGCATCGAGCTGCTGGAAAATGTATGGGGCTACAGCCACGCGGGCTACGAACACACCGTGAACACTCACATCAATCGGCTGCGCAGCAAGATCGAGCAGAACTCCGCACAGCCCACCCGCATCCTCACCGTGTGGGGGGTCGGTTATAAATTCGCGGTCGAGACGCGCCATGCTGAACAGCCTGCATAGCCGTCTCGCCCTCACGCTGGCCGTGTTGCTGCTGGTGTTCGGCGGCGCGTTGTATTTCATTGCGCGCCATGCGAACGCGTTGTACCACGAGGAAGTCAGCCAGAAACTCTCCGCCAACATCGCGTTGTATATCCGCGATCATCTGCCGCTGACTGACCGCACGGGTGAGCCCGATCCTGCTCAGTTGAAAGCCCTGTTCCACATGCTGATGGTCGTCAATCCCAATGTGGAGGCTTATCTGCTGGACGCGCAAGGGCGGGTGCGTGGTCACGCGCAACCCGACGCCAAAGTGCTGCGCGAGCAGGTCGACTTGAAACCGGTTCGGCGTTTTCTCGACGGCGCGCGCCTGCCCCTGCGGGCGGACGATCCCAAATCGCTGAATGCGTCGCGCATATTTTCCGTCGCCCCCCTGATAACGGGTGGCCACACCACTGGCTATGTTTACGTGGTACTCACCGGCGAAGATGGGCGCAACCTTGCCGAGCAGTTGGCGGGGGGCTACAGCCTTGCCACGCTTGGCGCAATGCTCGGCGGCGCTTTAGTGCTGGCAATGGGGGTGGGGTTTGGCCTGTTTTTTGCCCTGACGCGGCCGTTGCGCGCGCTGACCGCCGAAGTCGATGCCCTGGCGCATGCCGTGCAACCCAACCCGCGGACAAAAACCGTTCCGGCTCACGACGAAATTAGCCGCTTGACCCAGGCGTTTCACGCCATGTCGACGCGCATCGGCGAACAGATTCAAACCATTCAACTCAAAGACCGCCAGCGCCGCGACATGGTCATGGCGGTGTCACACGACCTGCGCACGCCGCTGACTTCGTTGCGCGGTTATCTGGATTTGCTGGAGTGCAAACTAGAAAAGATGTCCGAAGCAGATCGCCTGCGATTTGTTGGCGTTGCTGCACGCCAGAGCCGCAAGCTGTGCCGCCTGTCGGACGAGCTGTTTCAGTTGGCCAAACTGGAGTGCGACGAGGTGCAGGTGAACGCAGAGCCCTTCCCCTTGGTGGACCTGATTCAGGATGTAGTGCAGAAATTCGAGTTAATGGCACAAAATCGCGGCATCAATCTGCGCGCAGATGTACAGCCCGGCGCGGAGCAGGTGAATGCGGATATTGGTCTGATCGAACGGGTGCTGGTCAATCTGCTCGACAATGCCTTGCGCCATACCCAGCAGGGCGGTGCCGTTCATATCCAGGCCGACTGCAGCGGCACGCGAGTGAGCGTTCGGGTAACCGATACCGGAGAGGGCATCGCACCCGACGTGCTGCCGCGCCTGTTCGACCGCGATTATCTAGCCACACGCCGTGACCCCGCGCGCCCATGGGGCGGGCTGGGGCTGGCGATTGCGCGACGAATTTTGCGTCTGCATGACTCCGACATTCAGGTGGAAAGTCAGCAAGGCCAGGGCGCTGTATTTATTTTTCATCTGCCACTTGCGGCGGCGTAGTCGCTGCGTGCCCAGCGTCAATACGAAGTCCCCATTTCGCGGCCTGTGGCGTGACGCAGGCGGGTAAAGCTGTTCGTAATGCAGTTTTTCTATAGCGTCTGGCGCGAGATGAAACGATACAGCTGACGCTCGGTCAGCACCGCGTCGAGCGGCATGTCCCACGGATCGAGCGGCAGCGATTCAACCCGCTGGCATTCGTAGGCAATCCCAACCAGACGCGGCTTGCGCCAGTTGCGGCGGTGCCGCATGAACGCCAGCGTCGCGTCGTAAAAGCCGCCGCCCATGCCCAGACGAAAGCCCTGCTGATCAAATCCGACCAGCGGCAGCAGCAGCAGGTCGAGCTGGCGTGCCCGCAGCGGCCGCGCGTCGACCGGCTCGGCGATGCCGAAGCGGTTGCGGGTCATCCGCGTGTCGCGCGCCAGCCGGGCGAAGCGCAGTACGCGGCCGCGCTGCGGCAACACCGGGGCGTAGCATTCGCGCCGCATCAACTGAATCTGGGTGATCAAAAGCTGCGCATCGAACTCGCCGCCGTGCGGCAGATATACGCCGATGCGCCGGGCGCGCAGCAACAGGCCATGGCGCAGCGCCAGCCGCAACGAAGCGCGCGCAGCCTGGCGGCGCGCAGCAGGGCTGTATGCATTGCGGGCAGATTTGAGTTGGCGCCGGAGGGCAGATTTATTCATGTTGGAAAAGAAGGGCTCCCCGCCTGTGCCGTAACGAGCCGCAGACTCTTGAACCGGGGTCCAAGACGGCCGCAATCAAAGGCACATTGGGCACATGAAACGTGTCACGCGCACACCCGTACCGGAATAGACCGCAGCCTTGCACGTATGCATTGGTTCAGAGAAATTGCAGCCCATCTCGAACACCGCAGGGAGCCGTGCCAGTTTAGAAGAGTTTGTCCTGATCTTCCAGTGCTGAATCAAGAAGTGCGTTGCAATGGTTCAGCCGGGTGCGCGCTTCTTCGATCAATCCGCCGCCGCCGTGGGTCAGCAGCTCGTGCGCGAGATTGAGTCCCGCCATGATGGCGATGCGCTCGGCGCCGATTACCTTGCTACTGTCGCGGATATCATGCATTTTTTGGTCGAGATAGTCGGCTGCCGCGATCAGTGCCGGCTCTTCCTCGCGCGTACACGCCACTTTGAACGAGCGGCCCAGGATATGAAT
>NCCT01000062.1:0-13270 GCA_002279795.1 Hydrogenophilales bacterium 12-61-10 | reverse complement strand
TCGAGTTCGGCATGCATGGCCGCGACTATAGGGGGCGGCGTGCGGACGGTCAATCGCGCTTGTGCCTCGGGTACAATGCGGGGCTTCAGGTGCCAAGGTGGCTTTCTGCCACTGAGGTTAAACGGGAAACAGGTGCGCGGTTTTTTGCCGCCATGCCTGTGCTGCCCCCGCAACGGTAAGCGCTAAACGATGCATCACAACGCCACTGGGCTCGCCCGGGAAGGCGATGCATTTCAGGCGTGAGCCCGGATACCGGCCTGAATTAACGCTCCATGCTGCGGAGGGCAGCGAATGGGCGTCGGCGCACGCGTGCGCCACGCCTTCTCGTTTTCTCCTGGTGTAGAGCTTTCGTTTCATCGCGTGAGCTGCACATACATAAAAAGGAGTTACACATGTTAATCAGAGCATTATCTTCACTTATTGCGTTGGGTCTGGCTGCGGGCGCAATGCCTGCCCAGGCCGGTCCGTTTGCACCCGCGGCAGGTCAGACTGGGTCGACGGCTGTCAGCAAAGCCAGCACCGACATCGTTCAATGGGCAACCGGCTATCAGGGCTATTTACCGGGCAGCAACGTGGATGCCACCTGGAAAACCCCGGAAAAAGCCCTTGGCGCAGCGCTGGGCACGTCTACCGATATCGTCTCGTTAGGCGATCAGGGTGTCATTACGCTGACCTTCGGCGGCGCGCTTGCCAACGGTACGGGCTGGGACTTTGCGGTATTCGAGAACAGCTTCAGCGATACCTTCCTGGAACTGGCCTTTGTCGAAGTCTCGTCCAACGGCGCAGATTTCTTCCGCTTCCCGACGATTTCATTTACGCCCTCTCCAGTCAACGCGTTTGGCAGTGTCGATCCCACCAATATCGACGGGCTGGCTGGCAAATATCGTCAGGGTTTCGGCACGCCATTCGATCTGGACGTGCTGGCAGGTGTGGCAGGCCTGAACGTAAATAACATCAGCCATGTCCGCCTCGTCGATGTAAAAGGCAATGGCAGCGAGCTCGATCAATTCACATTTGGTTCGCCGCACCGTATTTACGACCCCTTCCAGACCACGGGCAGCGGCGGCTTCGACCTCGATGCCGTCGGCGTACGCTATCTGGCTGCCGCCGTACCGGAACCGGAATCCGTCGCGCTCTTTGCGGCCGGCCTGGGGCTTGTCGCCTGGCGCGTCCGCCGTCGCGCCTCCATCTGAATTCAACACAGAGAATCCATCATGAAAATCCATACCCTTGCTGCCATGCTTGCGCTCGCCCTCAGTGGCGGCGCCCAAGCCGCCACCGCCACTTTCGACGATCTGTCGCTGGCGCCCAATAGCCATTTCTTTCCCGAAGTCACCACCACGTTCAGCAGCGGCGGCGCGACGTTCAATCATTCCTACAACGAATATTTCGCGGGCTGTTGCCACACCGACTGGATATATTCCAACGAGACCGACACCACCACGGCGGGTTACACCAATCAGTTCAGCGCGGTTGCCGGAAGCGGCGCACAGGGGTCGAGTAACTATGCGATTGCTAATCTGGGCGCGCCCAGCGTCGGCTACGCAGGCCCGGTGACTGCGACCGGTGCGTATTTCACCAATTCCACCTATGCGGCGCTCTCTATGCTCAATGGCGACTCTTTCGCCAAGAAGTTTGGCGGTGCCAGCGGCAACGACGCCGACTGGTTCAAGCTCACGATCCTGGCGCAGGCTGCGGGCGGCATCACGACAGGCGCGGTGGACGTCTATCTGGCCGACTACCGGTTCGCTGACAACAGCCTCGATTACGTCATGAGCGACTGGACTTATGTGGACCTCTCCGCCTTGTCCACGCTGGGCGCGTTCAATAGCCTGCATTTTGCGTTGTCGTCATCCGATAACGGCGATTTCGGCATGAACACGCCAGCCTATTTCGCCATGGACAGTTTGGCCGTGACCGCCGTGCCGGAGCCAGGCCATGCAGCCCTGTTCCTGAGCGGACTGGCACTGCTAGGTGTTGTGGCTCGACGTCGCCGTTCTACATAATCAATGGTGCTGGCGGCCCGGGCCGCCAGCCTGCTTCAGATGAATACCCTCATTACTCAAGCGCTGCGGGCAGGCTGCCTGCTGGCTTTAGGCGCAGCGCATGCATCCGACCTGTTCGTGGGGGATCTGCCTACGATCGTGGTCACACCGTCCAGCGCGGACGGCAGCGCGTTCACTGTCCCGCACAGCCTTTCCGTCATCACTGCATCGGATATCGAAAACTCAAGTTCGACCAACCTGGGCGAATTGCTGAGTCGTGAAGCCGGCCTCAACCTGAAGTCATTTTCCGGCGGCGACAAGAATGCCGCGGTCGATATACGTGGCATGGGCGATACCGCGGTAAGTAACGTCCTGATCTTGGTCGACGGCGTACGTCTCAACGAAGCGGATTTGTCCGGTGCCGATTTATCGAGCCTTGCGCTCACCGACATCCGGCGCGTGGAAATTGTGCGTGGCGGCGGCGCGGTACGCTACGGCGACGGCGCGGTCGGCGGCGTCATCAACATTCTCACCCGGCGCCCTGTTTCCGGCGCGTTAAACGGCAGCGTTGAATCACAACTTGCTACCTACGACGGCCGCGCCCTGCGTGCCAGCGCGACGGGCGGAAGCGGAGACTGGAGCGCCCGCTTGGCGGCGGGCAGGTCGACCAGCAACGGCTATCGCGACAACAGCGAACTTAACCGCAGCGACGGTAGTTTCGAGTTGCGCTACCTGCCCGATGGCGCGCTGGACGCTCTTGATGCCTACGTGCGCGTCAGCGTTCACCAGGATCAATACGGACTGCCGGGCCCCGTCAGCGCAGCCGCTTTTGCGGGAAGCGAGGCCGAACGCCGCAGTACCCGAGCGCCTTTCGACGGGGGCCGAACCGACGACCGCATGGTCACGCTGGGGACGCATTTCGACTGGGGTACGTACGGCGAACTTGAGCTGCTGGCGAACTGGCGTGACCGTGACAACCCCTACCTCATCGGTTACAGCGCAGCGATACCCGAGGCGGATCAGGCCAATCGTATCGAATCGCAAAAACAGGAATGGCAGGCGCGCTACCGCTTGGACGTTGAGGCATCCGGGCACAAGCACAGTTTCGGACTGGGCATGCACTGGCAAACAGCGGATTACACCCGACATGAAAATGGCGAGGCCGTGCTTGGCAATTCGGCTCGCCGAGTCGGCGAACTCGAAGGTATGGGGGGTTATGCCGAGGCCACGCTACGGGGTTCGAACGGGCTGGCGCTCAATCTGGGCGCGCGCGTCAACCGGCTGGCGTCGGATTTTCGCGATGAAAAATACACGCAGGAATGCGTGACATATTTCCCGCCAACCGGCTGTGTGGACGCTTTCCGGCCGCAGGGCGCTAGCCGCAATACCTGGCGTAATCAGGCCTACGAACTTGGCCTCACCTGGCAGACACGCCCCGAGCAAATGTTCTTTGTGAGCGCCAGCCAGCATTTTCGTGCACCCAATGTCGATGAACTGGCGCTCGCGACAACCGATTTGCGTCCACAAACCGGCGTCACTGCCGAACTCGGGATGCGGCTCAAATACGATACCCGCGTCGAGTTTTCGGCGACCGTATTCGGCATGCGCAACGAAGACGAGATTTACTTCGGGCAGGATCCTTCCAGTGGCAGTAGCCTTAACCGGAACTACGAACAGGCCACGCGTCGTTTGGGGCTGGAACTGCAGGGCCGCTGGCGATTTTCCCCTGCCTGGATGCTGGTCGCGAACGGCGGTTATGTACAGCCGCGTTTTTCGGACATCGACGCCGACATCCCGCATGTGCCGCGCGTCACCGCTAACGCGCGGGTGGAATGGACGGCCAGTGAAGCGTGGTTGCTTTCTGCCAATGTTCGCTACGTCGGGCAGCGGTATGACGGCAACGATCAGACCAACCGCGACTTTCCTGTATTGCCCGCCTACAGCGTTTACGATCTCAGTACGCGCTATCGTTTTGGCGATATCGATCTGACCGCAGCAGTGCTCAATCTATTTGATGAGGTGTATTCAACCGTCGCCTACAGCGCGTTGGCGATTTTGATTGATTTGCTTGCGGTTTCAATAAGGGTCAACCATGTCAGAGTTTGAGTGCGATTTGCCCCACGCATCCTGCGAGGAGGCCTCAAGGGATGCGCGCCACGCCGCAAGGATGACGCGCAAGAAGGCGCTGATCGACGCCGCCATCGCCGCGGCCACCGACGAACACGGCCTGCTCATCGTCATCACCGGCAACGGCAAGGGCAAGAGCACGTCTGCCTTCGGCACCGTGGCGCGCGCCTTGGGCCACGGCATGAAGGTCGGCGTGGTGCAGTTCATCAAGAGCCGTACCGACACCGGCGAGGAAGCCTTTCTGGGCCAACACGCCGAATGGCACGTCACGGGCGACGGTTTCACCTGGGACACGCAGAATCGCGAACAGGATATCGCCACCGCCGAGCGTGGCTGGGCGATCGCCGCGCGCATGCTGGGCGACCCGGCGTACCAGCTGGTGGTGCTGGACGAGTTGACCTATCTGTTGAGCTACGGCTATCTCGACAGCGACACGGTCCTGGACGCGCTGGCGCAGCGGCCGCCGATGCAGCATGTCGTGGTGACGGGCCGGGCCGCGCCGGATGCGCTGATCGAACTGGCTGATACCGTGTCGATCATCGCCGACGAGAAGCATGCGTTTCGCGCCGGGGTGAAGGCGCAGCCCGGCATCGACCTCTGAGCGCAGTCATCATTCTGTAACCGTCGCGTCATACAACCCTGACTTCTACTTGTCTGGAGTCTGCCGTGCGTATCCTGATGGTGTCCGACGTGTATTTCCCGCGCGTCAATGGCGTATCGACTTCTATCCAGACTTTGCGGCAGGCGCTCCACAGGGCGGGCCATGCGAGCGTGCTGGTGGCACCGGAATACCCGGCCGCGCCGGCGGAGGACGACATCGTGCGGGTGCCGGGCTGGCCGATTCCGCGCGACCCGGAAGACCGGCTGATGCATCCGCGCGCGCTCGCCGCCGCACTCGATGCGCTCGACCCGGCTGACTTTGATATTGTTCACATCCACACGCCGTTCCTGGCGCACCGCGTCGGCGTGCGCTGGGCACGCAAGCACACGCTGCCGTGCGTCGAGACCTATCACACGCTGTTCGAGGAATATTTCCACCATTACCTGCCGTTTTTGCCAAAGTCCTGGCTGGCGGCAGCAGCGCGGATGATTTCGCGCAAGGAGTGCGATGGCGTCACGGCGGTGATTGCGCCGTCGTCGGCGATGAAAAGCGCGCTGATCGGCTATGGCGTGTCGAGCCCGATCCACATTATTCCTACCGGCCTGCGGCTGGCCGACTTTGCCGCCTGCGATGGCGCGGCGTTTCGCGCCAGGCACGGTATTGCGCCCGAGCGCCCGGTGATTGCCTGCGTGGGCCGGGTGGCGTTCGAGAAGAACCTGGATTTTTTGCTGCAGGTGACCGAGATCGTTCGTCGCAGCCTGCCCGATCTGCTGTTCGTCATTGCCGGAGAGGGCCCGGCGCGCGCCTCGCTGGAAAAAACGGTGGCGAAGCGCGGGCTCGGCGACAACGTGCGCTTCATCGGCTATCTGGAGCGCCGCACCGAGTTGCCGGGTTGCTACTGCGCGGCGGACGTGTTCGTGTTCGCCTCCAAAACCGAAACCCAGGGCCTGGTGCTGCTGGAGGCGATGGCGCTCGGTGTGCCGGTGGTGGGCCTGGCCGAAATGGGAACAAAAGATGTGCTGCAGGAAGGCCAGGGCTGCCGCATCGCGCCGGACGATGTCGAAGGCTTTGCCCGCGTGCTGCTGCCCTTGTTGGCTGACCGCACGACCGCGCGGCAACTGGGCGAGGCTGGCAAACATTACGCCGCAGGCTGGAGCGTGGCGACAATGGAAACGTCGATGCTGCAGCTGTATCAATCGCTGGCTGCAGCCGGAGAGGGGGTTCCGGACCTGACCGTACGCGCTGCCGGGTGAGTACAGCCAACCCGCGTTCGCGCAACCGGGTAGGACCGCTGGAGCAGGGTGTGTTGGCACAAACTGTCATTCGGCTTGGCTTGCGCATGCAAAGCGCGCCTGGGGTGCTTTTGCAGCCCGCAACGCTGCGCAGCCGCTGACTGTCTGGGGTCAATTGAGGTTTCTTCGGATGCCCTGACGCAACTTGACCCGGGTGAACGGCAATGCAAGCATGCCTGCTGACCCTGCCCAGCCTGTCGCTACCTTGAATCCCTTGCCACCGCCCTACATTGGCCGTTTCGCCCCGTCGCCCACCGGGCCGTTGCACTTCGGCTCGCTGGTCGCGGCGCTGGCGAGCTGGCTCGATGCGCGCGCGGCCGGGGGGCGCTGGCTGCTGCGGATGGAAGACCTCGACCGTCCGCGCTGCGTGGCGGGCGCTGCAGACACCATCCTGCGCCAGCTCGAAGCCTGCGGACTGCAGTGGGACGGTGCAGTAGCGGTCCAGTCAGAGCGCGACGACGCCTATGCGGCCGCGCTCGACGCGTTGATCGCCCGAGGCCTGGCTTACCCCTGCGCCTGCACGCGCGCTCAACTGGCCCAGGCGCCGCGCAATGCCGAAGGTGAGATCGTTTATCCCGGCACGTGCCGCAACGGCCTGCCCGCCGGCGCCGGGGCGCGTGCCTGGCGGCTGCGGGTACCGCCAGGGACGGTCGCTTTTCACGACCGCATCCACGGCAATCTCCGCCAGAATGTCGCACGTGAAGTTGGCGACTTCATCGTCAGGCGCGCCGATGGCCTGTTCGCCTACCAGCTCGCCGTAGTGGTGGACGATGCCTGGCAGGGCGTCAGTCATGTGGTGCGCGGCGCTGATCTGCTGTGGAACACGCCGCGCCAGATGGTTCTGCAAACCTTGCTCGGGCTGGCCACGCCTGCTTATGCCCACGTCCCGCTTGTCACCAACGCCGCCGGGCAAAAGCTGTCCAAGCAGACCCTTGCGCCCGCGCTGCCGTTGACCGCTTGCAGCACCGTACTGGCGCAAGCGCTGGCCGCGCTCGGTCATTCGCCGCCGGCCGGGCTTGCGGGTGCCGCCCCTGCCGAATTGCTGGCGTGGGCGAGCGGGCAGTGGCAAATCGAACGTGTGCCTGTGCACTCCACCATTGCCAAGCCCTCGCCCTGACCTGACAATCCGCTTCCTGTTCCCTGCTTACCGCTTACCACCATGCCCCACCTCCCTACCGCCGTCGAACAGGTTCTGCGCGTACACGCAGGCTTCATCCATGCCGTCGTCAATGCCCTGCGCGACCGCAGCCAGCTGCCCGACCTGATGAAGCAGCTCGAAGCCGCCGAACAGGCTGGCTGGCCGCACCTCGTCGGCGCAATTCGTCATGTCATCAATGGCCGTCGCGATCCGTCGATCAAGCTGGGGCTGGACGACGAAGACACGATACTGATCGACGCCATCCTGCTCGGCATCGACAATCCGGCCAGCCTGCCACCGCTGAACGCACAGCCCGACGGCAGCAGCGCCGCGCCGGGCCTCGCCTCGCTGATCGACGCGTCGGCGCGCGGCGACGCGCAGGCGATGGCGGTGCTGGCGAACATGGCCGAGCAGATGGTGCGGGCCGGTGGCGACATGGCCTTGCTGGGCGGCCGCATGCGGCGGCTGGTCAACGGCGAGCGCGATACCGAACAGCTAATCGTTGGCATGGGCGCGCTGGGACGCGAGTTGGTGATCAGCGTGCTCGATGAGCTGGCCAAGCTGCGGCCCCAGTAAATCAGGCTCGGCAATCAAGCGCGGCAAGCCTTTTGACAGCCGCGCCGGCCATCGGCTAAAATGCCCGGCTTTTCGGCGTCCCGTGTCTGGGCGCACCGCGAAAAAAGGTGATGTAGCTCAGTCGGTTAGAGCATCGGATTCATAATCCGGGGGTCGGTGGTTCAAGTCCACTCATCACCACCACATTCCCCACTGCTGCTTTGGCGGCAGTCTTTGCCCCCAGTCTATTCACTGTTCCGGCGCCCCATGAAAAAAATCTACATCAAAACCTTCGGCTGTCAGATGAACGAGTACGACTCGGACAAGATGGCCGACGTGCTCAATCTGTCCGAAGGCCTGGTCAAGACCGACACGCCGGACGACGCGGACGTGATCCTGTTCAACACCTGTTCGGTGCGCGAAAAGGCGCAGGAAAAAGTGTTCCACGACCTCGGCCGGGTGCGTCACCTGAAAGCCGCCAACCCCAATCTCATCATCGGCGTCGGCGGCTGCGTTGCCTCGCAGGAAGGCGCGGCCATCGTGGCGCGCGCGCCCTTCGTCGACGTGGTGTTCGGTCCGCAGACCCTGCACCGCCTGCCCGAGCTGATCGCGAAGAAACGCGCGACCGGCCGCGCGCAGGTGGATATCAGCTTCCCCGAGATCGAAAAGTTCGACCACCTGCCGCCCGCGCGCATCGAAGGCGCGTCGGCGTTTGTCTCGATCATGGAAGGCTGTTCCAAATACTGCACCTTCTGCGTCGTGCCCTACACCCGAGGCGAGGAAGTGTCGCGTCCGTTCGACGACGTCATCGCCGAGGTGGCCGACCTGGCCGCGCGCGGCATCAAGGAAGTCACCCTGCTGGGGCAGAACGTCAACGCCTATCAAGGCGCGCTGGACGAAGGCGGCACCGCCGATTTCGCCTACCTGCTGGAAATGGTGAACGAGCTTCCCGGCATCGAACGCATCCGCTACACCACCAGCCACCCGCGCGAAATGACGCAGCGGCTGATCGAAACCTACGGCCGCCTGCCCAAGCTGGTGTCGCATCTGCACCTGCCGGTGCAGTCGGGTTCCGACCGCGTGCTGGCGGCGATGAAGCGCGGCTATACCGTGCTGGAATTCAAATCGATCATTCGCAAATTAAGGGAACAGCGTCCCGACCTATGCCTGTCGTCCGACTTCATCATCGGCTTTCCCGGCGAGACCGAGGCCGATTTCGAGGCAACCATGAAGCTGATCGTCGACCTCGATTTCGACGCCAGCTTTTCCTTTATCTACAGCAAGCGCCCCGGCACCCCGGCGTCGGATTACCCGGACGACGTTTCTCCTGAACTGAAGTCGCAGCGGCTGACGAAACTGCAGGCGCAGGTGGAGTTGCAGGCGCAAAAAGTGAACCAGTCCATGGTCGGCACGGTGCAGCGGGTGCTGGTCGAAGGCCATGCGCGCAAGAACGCAGCCGAACTCGCCGGCCGTACCGACAACAATCGCATCGTCAACTTTGCCGGCCAGCCGCGCCTGATCGGCCAGTTCGTCGACGTCACCATCACCCAGGCCCTGCCACACAGTTTGCGCGGCGAAGTCGTCACCACCGAAAGCGCCGCCGCTTGAAAACCGAGAGCGTTGAACTGCGACTGGCGCCGGAAGACAACCGCCGCCTCGCCAATCTTTGCGGGCCGATGGACGAGAACCTGCGCCAGGTCGAGGCGGCGTTCGACGTCACCATCAGCCGGCGCGGCGCCAGCTTTCGTTTCGGCGGCGATACCGCGCAGGCCGAAAAAGCCGGGCAGGCGATCGAATATTTCTACAACCGCGCGCACGACGAGCTCTCGCTCGACGACATCCAGCTGGGCCTGGTCGAACTCACGCGCGCGCGCAGCCTCGGCGAACTGGGCGCGGAAGAATTGGGCCCGGCGCTGCGTACCCGGCGCGCCGACCTGCGCGCGCGCACCCCGCGCCAGGGCGAATACATCGAGCAGATCCGCAACCACGACATCACCTTCGGCATCGGTCCCGCCGGCACCGGCAAGACCTATCTGGCGGTGGCTTGCGCGGTCGACGCGCTGGAACGCGAACAGGTCAAGCGGCTGGTGCTGACGCGCCCGGCGGTTGAAGCCGGCGAGCGCCTCGGGTTTCTGCCGGGCGACCTGACGCAAAAAGTCGACCCCTACCTGCGCCCGCTGTATGACGCGCTGTACGACCTGATGGGCTTCGACAAGGTGACGCGGCTGATGGAGCGCCACGCCATCGAAGTCGCGCCGCTCGCCTTCATGCGCGGGCGCACCCTCAACCATGCCTTTATCATCCTCGACGAGGCGCAAAACACCACCCCCGAGCAGATGCAGATGTTTTTGACGCGCATCGGCTTCGGTGCGCGCGCGGTCGTGACCGGCGACCCGACTCAGATCGATCTGCCCAAACATGTGAAATCCGGGCTGACTGACGCCGCCGACATCCTGGCCGATGTGCGCGGGCTGGCCTTCACCCATTTCCTCTCGGAAGACGTCGTGCGCCATCCGCTGGTCGGCCGCATCGTCGACGCCTATGCCGCGCGCCGCGCGGAAACAGAGACGCGTGGCAAGTCCTGAGTTCAGCCTGTCGGTACAGTTCGCCAGCGCGGCGGACAGTCTGCCCAGCCGCGCGCAGGTGCGCCGCTGGGTCGCCGCCGCGCTCGAACAGCCGGCCCAGGTTACCGTGCGTATCGTCGATGCCGACGAAGCCCGGGCGCTCAATCAGGACTACCGCGACAAGACCTACGTGCCCAACGTGCTGACGTTCGAATACGGCGAAATCGGCCAGGATGAATCCGGTCGCAGCGTGCTCGGCGGCGATGTCGTGATCTGTGCGCCGGTCGTCGAGCGCGAGGCACGCGAACAGGGCAAACCCCTGTCCAGTCATTACGCCCACATGGTGATCCATGGCGTGCTGCACCTGCAGGGCTACGACCATATCGAGCCTGCAGCGGCCGACAATATGGAGTCACGCGAAGCCGCTATACTGAAGCGCTTTCATCTCCCCAACCCTTATCTTTCCTGACGCAAAAAATGGAGTCCGACAGTAGTCCCAAACCGAGCTTGCTCGAGCGCATTTCCCACTGGCTGATGCGCGAACCCGAAGACCGTGAGCAGTTGATCGAACTGCTGCATGGCGCCTACGAAAATAGTTTGATGGACGCCGACGCGCTGGCAATGATCGAGGGCGTGCTGCAAGTGTCCGAAATGCGCGTCAGTGAAATCATGATTCCGCGCGGCCAGATGGACGTCATCGACATCAACGATGCGCCCGAAACCTTCATCCCTCACGTCATCGAAACCGCGCACTCGCGTTTTCCCGTCATCGACAAGGATCGCGACGACATCATCGGCATCCTGCTGGCCAAAGATTTGCTGCGGCACTACGCCGAAGACGATTCCGATATCCGCGGCATGCTGCGGCCTGCCGTATTCATTCCCGAATCCAAACGTCTCAACGTGTTGCTGAAGGAGTTCCGCTCCAACCGCAATCACATCGCCATCGTCGTCAACGAATACGGCGGCGTGGCCGGCATCGTCACCATCGAGGACGTGCTGGAGCAAATCGTGGGTGACATCGAAGACGAATACGACTTCGACGAGACCGAGGACAACATCATCCGCGAGCTCGACGGCGTGTTCCGCGTCAAGGCCTCCACCGAAATCACCGACTTCAACCAGACCCTCGGCGCGCAGTTTTCCGACGAAGAGTTCGACACTATCGGTGGCCTCGTCGTTTCGCGCTTCGGCCATCTGCCCAAGCGCGGCGAATCGGTCAAGTTCGCGGGGTTCAATTTCAGCGTGCTGCGCGCCGACAGCCGCCGCCTGTACGCCGTGCGGGTAACCCGCCTGCCGCAGCATGAGGACGCCCAGCTGCCGCTGGTGTAAAGATTTGAACCAGGTGTTGTCTGAAGCGGCTCGCGAAAGTGGAACCGCTTTTTTTCAGCCTTTGAGGAATTACAACCTTGGCCCATTAAGTCACCCCGGATATTCCTCCCCCTTTGGAAAAGAACCCAGAGGGCATAGGGGGTTGAGGGGGATTTGAAGTCGTTGCTTGGCTACGGCTGCTTGGCCGGGGGGTAGCCCGGCGGCTAGTCACTTTTCTTGTCTCGCCAAGCAAAGTAACCAAAAGAAGGCGACCCCGACATCCCCGAATTCCCGGAAATCGAGCCTGCCAAGTGGGCGTCAAAGAACTCGCCCCACTTTTGTAATGCTGATTAATTTTTGTGAGCGGGGCTCAAACACCTTTGCCGCTGATCCACCCACCAGGCTCAATTTCCGGCGGGGCTGAGAGGGGGAAAGGTCAAAACCAGGACGGTGGTGACTGTGAACCTTGCGATAAATAAACCAAAAGCCGAGGGAAGCTTATTTGGCTTTAAATATCCCAACTATGATCCCAATCATCACGGACGCTGTCAGTAGCAAAATCTTGAAAAGTAGATTTGCAATGGCCATTAAAGCCCTCGACAACTGACCAGATAAGTCATTCATGTTTTTCCAACCCTTTTAAATAGCCGATAGTTTTATTCGCCTAATTTTCAATCAGGGCTCTAATTGTTTCGAGTTGTTTGCGCTTGTTTTCCGCAAGACAGTGCCTTCCATAGCAAGAAAAGTGGTACGGAGATAAAACGGTCAAGTCTGTGGATTGATGGTAAATAGGGATTGATTCATAGATTGAAACAGGGGCGCTTGCTAGCCAGCGGAAATGAGGCGTTGAATTCATTAGTCGCCTGGCATTTGGAGAGATAAACACATATTTTTTATGCCCTCCTTTGAACCAAGTCTCCAAGCGTTCCAAATGGTGGTGATGCTGCCGCAAATCATTCTTGTTTAACTTGCTTCGACCAATTGTCGGTGTATCAATTAACTCGATGAACGAAACGTCTTGGGCGTGCCGTGCATTTAGGCCAATTTTTGCGAACTGCTTGTGGTAGCGAGCACCATCGCCTCGATAGTTTGGGAGCAGAAAGGGATGGTGAATGCCGTGCTTGGCCCAAAACCCTACACCGTCTTCAAGATAAGAGCAGACTTCAGGAAAGGTTTCTGATGATTCAATTTCCGGATCGAAGTTAGCGTCAAGACCGACGAATATGAAACGAGCCTCTTCTGGAGACGCGCCTTGGAATGGCTTCTTTTTAAAAAGTGCATTTAATTTTTCGCACGTGTGTTGTTGATACATGGTTTGCCGATCTGCAAGACGGTATGTGGAATCATAGCCAAGCGTGAACACACGGCATACCATTTAAATTCGAAATTCAGATTGAGTAGGGCCGGATGTGCATCGTAAAAAAGCATGCAAACCGTTCAGTTACCACAGTCCTGGTTTTGGCCTTCTCCCCTCTCAGCCCCGCCGGAAATTGAGCCTGGCGGGTGGATCAGCGACAAAGGTGTTTGAGCCCCGCTCACAAAAATCAATCAGCATTACAAAAGCGGGGCGAGTTCTTTGACGCCCACCCGGCGGGCTTGATTTCCGGGGTTTCGGGGATGAGCGGGGTCGCCTTTTCTTTGGTTACTTTCTTTTGGCGAAACCAAAAGAAAGTGACTAGCCGCCGGGCTACCCCCGG